>NZ_JBZAYA010000010.1:0-185472 GCF_058244265.1 Arthrobacter sp. SE2
AACACCAGGACTGGGAACCACCCCGCTGGCCACACCACACCCCCATCACCGAGACAGACACGGACACGGACACGGACATCCCACCGGACCACGACCTGCCCGGGAATCCGGAACCGGAACTGCCCCCGGACCCCTTCCCGGACTGGCACGCCTTCACGGCCGCACACCCATGGCCCGACCCCGACGACACCTACGATCCGGGCTGGCCAGACGATCCCGGCGAGCCAGGTTTCGTGAACGACCCCTTCCCGGAATCAGGCGCGTTCCGCCCTGTCTGATCGACCAGAACTTCACGCCGGCGACAGAAGCGGCCGCCCCTGAACGCCCTCGTAAACGGCGCAGCACAGGCGCCCCTCCTAGTAGGCTCGTCCCCACAAGTGATCAACAGGAGGCCATGGTGACTGAGACGACGGTGGACGAACTGGTTGCCGTTGCCAGGATGATGGGCAGGGCACGATGCATCACGACACCGAGAAGTTCTGAAGCGTTTCCGGCCACACGACGACGTAGCGTTCGCCTTCTGTAGGCCTGTAGGCCGCCCGTACCTCGGCCCATCTTGGGTCAGCGGCAAGGGACGTCGCCGCGTCCCCGAACGCTTCGAGGGGGTCGTCAGTGTGGACGAAGATATTCATCCCGCCTGCGCCGAAGTCGTGCCCATCCACGAAGCCATGGGCGGCGGGGAGTGCGCCCTCCATGGCGATGAGGGCGTCATAGTCCGCCTCCGAGTCGGCTGGCCACTGCAGAACGAGGATGTATTGCACAACTACCTACCAAGGGTATGGAAGTGGACGAAGACCCCGGGCCACCTGCTTCTGGATGTAGAACAACGGGCTCTCCCCGGGTCCGATGGGCAGGGTCTCGTGGAGTGATCGCTCAAGGGCGAGCATATCTGGCTCTTCCCCCGGGCCAGGGACGAGCGGGACGAATGCGGCGGCGCTGAGCAGTGCCAGATGCCAACGATGTAGCTACGCAGCCCGCCATCGCTGGACTACTTCAGCCAAGCAGGCCCAACGCGGTTGATGCCGCCTGAATGCTGGCGCCTACGATGCCAGCATCGTTCCTGAGCTTCGCCGGGACGACCGGAGTCCTCAGCGTGAGGAGAGGCAGGTAGTCATCGGTTCTTTGGGAGATGCCTCCGCCAACAATGATGAGTTCGGGCGAGAACATGAACTCAAGCTCCGAAAGGTAGCGTTGCAGGCGAACGCTGTATTCCGGCCAACCCAATCCGTCGCGTTCACGGGCGACGGCGGATGCTCTGGTTTCAGCGTCGTAGCCATCGATGGAAATGTGACCGAGCTCTACATTGGGCAAGACGTTTCCGTCGAAAATCAAGGCTGATCCGATCCCTGTGCCCAGGGTAATGACCAAAACGGTGCCGCGAGTTCCCCGGCCGGCGCCGTAGCGGGCTTCCGCGAGTCCTGCAGCGTCGGCGTCGTTCAGGACGGCAACGGGCCGCCGAATGCGGTCGGAGAAATGGGTGCCGATGTCGAAATCGATGAAGGTCCTGTCCATATTTGCCGCAGATCGGGACGTGCCGTGCTGGACGATGCCCGGAAAGGTGACGCCAACGGTTGAATCAAGTCCCGCTTCGCTTCCTGCGGTGAGTTCCTCCACGAGCTGCCGAACAACATCTCCGACGGACTCTGGATCCGCTGGTTGGGGCGTGGCCAAACGAACGCAGCTTCCCAGAATCTCGCCCCTTTCGAGGTTCACGATCCCGCCCTTGACGCCGGTGCCACCGATGTCAACGCCAATGAAATGGCCCGCTCTTGTCATGTTTACAGGCATGTTGGTCCGATTCTTTGATCTGTTAGAGGGCGGCAGCCTGTTATCGCTACTGCTGCTAGTGGTGCTCAAGGCCTGCTGTGGCAGCTATCGACCTTGCGAGGGTCACGTTCAATGACGGGTTCGAGGATTTCATCGATCTCCTTCAGGAGTGCGTCCTCCAGCGTCAGCCCTGCGGCCTTCGCGTTTTCCTTGATCTGCTCTGGTTTGGAGGCTCCGACGACGGCTGTAGATACGTTCGGGTTTTGAAGCACCCATGCCAAAGCGAGGGTTCCCAGCGGAATTCCTGCGCTTGCTGCCAGGGGCTGAAGGCGTTGGACCGTTGTGAGAACGTCATCGCCCAGCCACCTAGCCATCGTGTCTTTGCCTCCGTTTTGGTCGGTGGCGCGGGAACCGGCAGGGGCGCCCTTACCTGGTGAATATTTGCCGGTCAGCACTCCTTGGGCAAGCGGGGACCAAACGATCTGGCTTATCCCGAGCTCTTCGCAGGCCGGGATGATTTCTGGTTCAACAACCCTCCACAGCATGTTGTACTGGGGTTGGTTGGAGACCAGCTCGATGTTGAGTTCCTTGGCCAAGGCGGCTGCTGACCGGATCTCATCCACCGTCCATTCGGAGACGCCGATGTAGTGGGCCTTCCCCGCGTGCACGATGTCAGCAAAAGCCTGCATCGTTTCTTCAAGGGGTGTTTCATAGTCGAACCGGTGGGCCTGGTACAGGTCTACGTAGTCGGTTTTGAGCCGGTTGAGACTTCCATGGACAGCCTCCATGATGTGCTTTCGAGAGAGTCCGCGATCGTTCTTTCCGGGCCCAGTGGGGAAATACACCTTGGTGAGGATCTCCACGCTTTCACGCCGGACCCCGGAAAGCGCCAAACCGAGGGCGGCTTCTGCACGCGTCTCGGCGTAGGCATCGGCGGTGTCGAAGGTGCTGATGCCTGCGTCGAGCGCAGCATGCACGCACTGCGCTGCGGCGTCGTCCTCGATTTGCGATCCGTGCGTTAGCCAGTTGCCGTAGGCGATCTCGCTGACATACATGCCGCTCCGGCCAAGTTTTCTGTATTCCAAGGATCTCCTTCGTGGTTGTTGGTCCCGTTCAGTTCTTGATTACGCGGTTGGAAGGAAAACGTCCTTCATCTCGTTCCAGGCTTCCGCCCTGACGAAGACAGGAACGCGGTTCAGCGGCGCGGATACCTCGACCGTTCGCTGGCCTGCGTATTTTTCCCCCGTCCAGGCGTCGACCCAGTTGCCGCCTGGAAGGTACGCCGCCCAGGTGCGGACCGCCTCATCGGTGACGGGAACAACAAGTAGGTCCTCACCGAGCATCCATTGCAAGGGGTGCTTCCATACCTCTTCGTCTTTGATGTGGTCAAAGTACAGCGGGCGCATGAGGGGGGCCCCGGTGTCGATAGCCTTCCGCGCTTGCTCAGCCAGGTAGGGAATGAGGCGTTCGCGCAGTTCGACGAGTTCACGGAAGACCGGGATGACAGTCTGATCTCCGGTTCTTTCCTGAATGTTCCAGGGAGTGCGATCCCTCGATGGCTTCCGGTGGTGGTTGAACTCGGAGTGATACTGCATGATGGGCACGAATACTGCTGCGGCTGCGGACCGCAGGTATAGTTCCGCGCTCGGGACGTCGCCGGAGAAGCCGGCGAAGTCCCAGCCCCAGTACAAGACTCCGCATGCTGACGCGGATAGTCCGGCAAACAGGGACCAACGGAATGCATCCCATGTGGAATTCTCGTCCCCGGCCCAGAATGCCCCGTGTCCCTGGGAACCGGTGAATCCGGAGCGGCTGAAGGTGACCGGGGCCTTGCCTGAGGATTCAAGCAATTCGCCATAAGCCCTTGAATAGGCCACCGGGAAGAGATTGTTTCCTTCGTCTCCACGCATTCCGTTCAGGTACTGGAGTTCTTCGCCCCAGGCGTGTTCCCCGCCGTCGGTCTTGAATCCGTCGATGCCGATTTCTTCGACGAGATAGCGTCGTTTCTCCGTCCACCATCGGGCGGCTTCCGGATCGGTCAGGTCCGGCATCAGGCTGAGCGGGAACCACCACCCTCGGTTACGGTATGGACGCAGGCTGCCGTCCGGGGCCTCCTCACGGATGAGCCGACCGTCACGAATCGCCGCCTCCGCGTCGAATCGGGCCTGTCCTTGTGGGTGGGGTCGCATTTTGATAAGCGGAATCTGCCACAGAACCACCCGGATGTCCCGGGCATGAAGGTCATCGACCATGGCCTTCGGATCCGGCCAGGCACCATGCTCCGGGAAGGTGAAGTCGCTGAGACGGTGCGGTGAACCATCGGGATTCGGCTCGTATTCCGCGTCGCGGAATGCCGTGAACGTAGACTCGTCGCTCCACGCTTCGACGACGACGGACCCGACCGGAATCCCGGTGTCCCGGTGCCGATCCATCTGTCGCATGACTTCTGCCTGGGTATTCCACTCGTTTCCGCTCGCCCAGAGCTTGAACACCCAGTCCGGAAGCTCCTTGGCGCTGCCGGCGACAGACAGGAAGGACTTCAGGACCGCCGTCGGAGTTCCTTCGAAGAACCTCACGTTCAGAAGAGTGTCCCCGTTCAGGGGTTCGGGGCCGACTTCGGCTTCAATGACCAGGCGGTTTTCGTCGGAGGCACCGATGTCGTACCAGGTCCGCCTGGAAGTTTCGACGTGAAATCCCCAGCCGTCTCCGCCTACTACGTGGGCGAAAGGCATGGGCAAGTAAGTTTTCCGCTTCGCTCCTTGGCTCTTGTATTGCTCGAAAACGACCGCGTCCAGCTTGGACCCCCGGTGGTCGAGGGCATCAAAACGTTCTCCAAAGCCGGTGACACGCTCGTTCAAGGCCAACGGGAGTGCGAAACGAACACGCAAAGGGCGGACACCGTCATGCAACACCTCGACGGAGTCGGCGATCACGCGGTCAGCTCCAATGACGTTAACAGCCTGGCTGGCGGCCGCCCAGGTGGCGGCACTATAGCTAAACCACTGCGTCTTTTGAGTTCCTCCACTTCGGGTCTGCGCCGTGAAGCGGTACTTGTATGTCGTCTGGTGCTCCGCCGGCGCGAGGGATACCTGCCAGCCGCTGGCCGAACGGGCGAGTTTGGCTTGGGCGGATGCCAGGTGGCCGCCGTCGATGACCTGTCCGCGGGATGCTGCCGGTACTCGTTCGAGGGTTTGGATCAATTTCGTGACAGCGCCGTCGCGACCGGTGACTTCGAGTTCGCAGATCACGTCGGTCAGTTCCGGGGAGGTTCGCACTCCCAAGGTGACGGGCTCCCCCGCGACAGGATGGGACGGGCTGCGCTGATCGGTGTCGTCCACATACGGGTGGCCGGAACCGAATGGCTTGTGGCGGATCATTTAGCGCTCTCTTTCGCTGTTGGAGCCGAAGTCAGATCGGCGGTGTCGTAGGGGACGCCGAGGGCGATGGCGAGACGGATGAACATGGCGTGGCTCCACAGCAGCGGACTTGCCGAGGAACCCCAGCGCTCGTTCCAAGGTTGAAGATGATCGGGGTCAAGAAGGTGATGGTCGACCTGTTCGGGAAGTTCGTCGTTCGCGCCGGCGGTCGACGCGGCCCATTCCAGGAGCTCATGGGCTCTGGTCCTGTTTCCGGAAGCGGCATGGGCCAGGCCTAGGAAGCAACTAAGCAACGGCCATTGGCCACCGCCGTAGTAGGTGTCAGCAAGATACCGGTGAACTCCGTTGTCGACGGTGAGCTGCTCCTCGATGACCGCGATGGTCCGTGCGCTCAAGGGACCGTACGGGGACAGGAAGTTCATCGGAGCAATCAGCGAGACGAGACTAGCGTCTACCGTGTCTGTTCCCAGCCATTTCGTGAGATGGGCGTCCTGGACACCTTCGTCTTGGACTCGACGGCGGATCTGGTACGCGGTCGAGGCGGCCCGTTCTGAGAGTGACTCCTCGATCAGCCCGCTTTGGGCGATGCTGGCCAATCCGGAGGCGATGCAACCCAGAGTGCTCACGTGCACGTGCTGGGCCGACTCTTCCCACCAGTCATAGCAGGGCCGTTGCCAGGAGACAGAAAGGTAGTCGACTGTGAGGTCAATGGCCTCAGTCCACCGTTCGAGTGGCCGGTCATGGCGGGCGCTGTGCTCAGCCAAGGCCCAAAGCCATGTACCGTATCCGTCGAGCTGGAAATCCCACCACTCATCGCTTCCTTCGGCCCCGTCGAGAGTGAAACGCGTGGGAAGCATTTGGTCGCCGGCCACCGGCCTGCCGGCCAGGCTTTCAGCCACGATACGGCGGATCCTTCCCGCACGGGAGGTCAAGGCGTTCGAGCACCAGTCGAAGAACCGTTCGGCGGATTCGATGTGCCCGGCGGCGGACATGGCGTCAGCGGTATATGAGCCGTCGCGGAACCAGCAGTACCCAGCGTAGGCGGAAAACGACGGGCTCGCCGGGTAGGCGCCCCCAGGGGTCTGCTGTTCCAGGATGAGCCGGATGCCGGCCTGGACTATCGAACGGACTGCGGGATCTCCGTTGCGCATTACCGTTGAACCTTGCTTTGATTTGTCGATCATTGGCTTCTCTTTCAGATGGTGAGCGGGTCGCCGTGCCGCCAGCAGCTCACGGTGTTACCGCGGCCCGCTCACCGGCCTTGTTCGGGCTATGCCCGGTTATTTCAGCAGAGCGTTGATTTGGTCCGCGGCGCCCTTCAGGGCATCGGCCGCACTGGAGCGCTTCGCTTCGACTTCGCCAAGAGCATTGGTGATGATGTCGACCATCTTTTGCTGGTTGTCGCCGATGACCGGCGGGAGGGCAACGTTGTCAAGGGCGTCGAAAATGGCCTTGCGGTTTGCCGGCTTGTCCTTTGCGAGATACGGCTTCAGGACTGAATCATCGGAGGTGGCGGGAAGTTCCCATCCCGCGCTGATGCGCGTCTGTGCCATGACGTCTGAGCTGGTCATGTATTCGGCCCATTTCTGGGCTGCGGCCTTGTTCTTCGAGTTGGCAGAAACACCAATGGCATTGGAGAACTCCGCACTTGCCTTCTGCGTGTCTCCGGGTTCGACGGCGATGTCCCAGCTTTTGGGTGAATCGGCGAAGCTGCTGGCCACCCAGATGCCGCTGTGGAGAATGCCAAGTTTGCCGTCCTTGAACAGTTTCGTGTCGAAGTCCGGGGTCCCGGCGCCTTGGGCGGGTGTGGGCATGGTGGTTCCGCTCTTCCCTGCCAGCCATTCGGCCGCTTTGATGCCCTGGGGCGAGTTGAAGGCGACCGATTTGCCGTCGTCATTGAGGAATTTGCCGCCGGTTTGGGCCAGTGCCTTGTAGAACTCGTAGAAGCTCACGTTCTGGAAGTCTCCATAGACACCCGCGGCGTTGTCCGTGATCTTCTTCGCAGCGGCCGTTTCATCAGCCCAAGTCCAACTGGAAGTCGGGTAGGCGACCTTGGCGGCGTCGAAGAGTGCCTTGTTGTAGTAGAGGACGACGTCGGAGAAGGAACTGGGCAGTGCGTACTGCTTGCCGTCTGACTGGTAGGACTGCAGCAAGGACTGCTTGTATTTGGAACCGTCAACTCCCTCCAGAGGTGCGACGGCCCCATTGGCCACGTAGGAACGAAGGTTCGCGTACTCAATGTCGAAAGTATCGGCTTGGGTCCCGGCGGCCAGGTCTGTCTGGAGCGCCGTGGCGTAGTCCTTGTAGGGCAACGTCGTGACTTGGACTGTGATGTTCGGGTTGGCCTTCTCGAAGGCCTGAACGATGGTGTCCAGGTTCTTTTCATTGCCTCCGTTCGAGGTGAAGTTTGAGTATTTGATGGTTACTTTTTCGGTGCTTGCAACATTTGAGCTTGCCGCCGTTCCACAGCCTGACATGGCCAGGATTGCGGTGAGAGCTAGACCCAGCGATGCCAGGGGCTTCTTGTTCATGTGTATCTCCATTGATAGGTGAGGAAACTGGCCGATCCGGTCTATTTGAGTCCGGTGCCCGCAACCCCTTGGATGATGTACTTCTGGGTGAAGATATAGAGGGCGAGCATTGGCAGGACGCTGACCACTGATCCGGCCATCACGATGTCCCACTGGGTGGTGTACTGGCCTTGCAGTCCTGCCAACGCCACGGGAAGGGTTTTCATTGCGGGAGTGCGCAGGATAATCAGCGGCCAAAGGAAGCTGTTCCAGCTGTTGAGGAACGCGAACACCGTCAGTGTGGCCAGCGCCGGACGAACCAAGGGCAGAACAATGAGGCCGAAGATCCGGAAGTGGCCAGCCCCATCCAATGTCGCGGCCTGGTCCAGGTCCTGCGGCACGGAATTCATTGCCTGCCGTAGGAGGAACACGCCGAAGGCGCTGGCGATCCCCGGCAACAGCACGCCTAGATAGGTATCGATAAGGCCCAGACTTTTCATTTCCACAAACAACGGGACGACCAGCACCTGCATCGGGATCATCATGGTGGCCAGATACACCGCGAACACTGCGTTGCGCCCCTTGAACGGCATCCTGGAAAAGACATAGGCAGCCAGTGAGCTGGTGACAAGCTGGAACACCGTGGTGAGGATGGCAAGGATCAGGCTGTTGAGCACGATCTGGGCAAACGGGAGCCGTTGGAGCAACTGAGCGTAGGCGGACAGTGAAGGATTCTCCGGGATAAGTTGCGGCGTCGCGGAGAGGCCTGCGCCGGGGCTGATGGACGTTACGAACGCCCAAAGAAAAGGGAAGACCATCATGAGGGCGCCAACGAGGACGAGGATGTTCAGGGTGATCGAGGGACGCTGCTTACGCATAGTGGACCCATTTCTTTTGACCGCGCACCTGAATCAGAGTGATGACCAGGATGAAAAGGAACAGCAGCCATGACAGAGCCGATGCTTCGCCGGCCCTGCCGTAGCGGAACGTGAGGTCGTAAATCTGCTCGACGACCACCTGGGAAGAGTTGTTGGGGCCGCCCCCGGTCATGGCATAGACCTGGTCAAAGACCTGGAATCCATTGATCAGCGACAACACAATGACAAAGAAGGTCGAGGGGGAAAGCATGGGAAGCGTAATGCTGAACAGCCGCCTCCACCGGCCGGCGCCGTCGACGGTCGCGGCCTCATACAAGTCCTCCGGAATGGCTTGGAGGCCAGCCAGCAGAATCACCATGACAAAGCCAAGGTCCTTCCACGCCGAAGCCACAATGATCGAAGGCATGGACCATGCCGGATCTGTCCACCACCCCGGCCCTGTCACCCCGATGAGTCCAAGCAGCCAGTTGACGATTCCCGTGCTGGGATTCAGTAGCCAACGCCAGACCAAGGCAACGACTATCCAGCTGGTCACCACGGGGAGGAAGTAAAGGCCGCGCATCATGCTGCGTCCCCTGATCCGGGAATTGAGCGCAAGCGCTATGGCCAGCCCCCCGATGTACACAAGCGGCAGGTATCCGACAATGTAGTAGATGGTGTGCAGGAAGGCGCCCTGCGTGCCCGGATCGCCGATGAGCTTGCCGTAGTTCCCGAGGCCTACCCATTTCATCGGGCCGACTAGATTCCATTGGTTCAGGCTGATCCAAAACGCGGAAAACATGGGAATGATGGTGAAGAACAAGAGTGGCAACGCGCTCGGGATGAGGAACGCTGCGACAGTCAGCCCGTATTTGAGACGCGGGCCGGTGGCATCACGCCGAACCCCGGGGCCTCGGTAGCGCTTCGTAGTTGCCGTGGATCCGGGGCTGCCGGACCTCGAGTCTTGTAGTGCGGTCACAATCCTCCGACCTCCGCCGGTACGTGGGTGAGCCGGGCACGAACCCGTCTCCCCTGCTCACCTGAACTTTCTTCGCTGTAGAAGGGCGCAGACGCCACGAGCGCGGCGGCTCCGCGCGCCCAGGCCTCGTCGTCCCAGGACTCGACGATCACAGGAATGCTCCGGCGGTCCGCCGTCAGGGCACCCCGGAAAGATCGCTCGAATTCTGCTGCCCAATGGCGCCATGCGCGGGTTCCTTCCCCGCTGACAATGACAATCTCCGGATCCAGGATCTGCACGAGCCCAGCGACGATTCGACCCAGCGGCTGACCGGCTACCCGGAAAATATCTTGCGCGAGGGGGTCGCCGTCGTTCGCGCGCTCTTGCAGGTCAGCCATGGTGGCGGACGACGAAATGATTCCGGATTGCCGCGCCTGCGCGACAAGTGTCTTTTCCCCGATCAGGGCCTCAATGCATCCGTGGTTGCCGCAGGTGCAAAGAGGTCCATCCGCAACTGCTGGTATGTGACCGATTTCGCCTGCACCGCCCCTGCTGCCGCGCACGACGGCGCCGCCGGTAACAAATCCAGCACCTACGCCTTCGCCGATCGTTACAACCAGAAACTCGGCATGCTCGCGGCCCGACCCATAGAGCCGTTCGGCTACGGCGAGGGCGTTGACATTGTTTTCCACCAGGACCGGAACATGCAGTTCCCGGCTCAGAACGGCTCCAAGCGGTACCTGCCGCCACCCAAGGAGGCTTGAATCAACCACACCACTACCTTGCGCGTCCACCGATCCGGGAACACCGACACCTATTCCCAGAAGGGGGGTGACACGGTCTTCGCCAACGAATGAATGGACGAGTGAGACGACGTCGGAAAGCGACGTGATCGAGGAAGCGTCGTATGCCTTATTGTCTGACCGGACTACATGCCCGCTAAGTTCCGTTTCCACGAAGGCGACGTGGTCTTTCGAGATCTTCATACCCACCACGCGCCCGGCGGCGGTGGCCAGGCCCAGCATCCGGGCAGGACGACCGCCGTTGGAGGGAGACATTGACAGCTCCCTGACGAGGCCATCCGCGATGAGCTCTTTGATGAGCTGGGTCATGAGAGCCGGGGAGACGCCAAGTGCCCTTGCCAAGTCAGCCCGGGAAGCGCCTCCGGAGGTACCAAGAAATGCCAGGATCGCAGACCGCGTAACGTCAGCGTTGCCGCTCGGCCGAACCATTGTATTCTCCTTTATTTACGACTAAATGAAGATTAGAACTATGATGCAGCTCACGTCAAGGGGTCTCTTAAATTCAAAGACTGCATCCTCAACCGGACAGAAAATCAGCGGACTTCCGCAGGGCACTCATCCGGACACTTGGCCCCTGCGGCAGGTCCAGGTGGAAGGTGCCTATCGCAGGTGACTCACTTGTGAAGGCTCAGTAGCGATCAAGCCAGTTGACTGGATAGCGGAGTTCCTCGAGTGAGATGAATGCCTGTCCCGAGGAAGAGTGTCTTCCCGAAGATCAGGTCCGGCCGAGAAGCTGCTGGTAGACCGCGCGGGTCCTCGGGCCGGGCGAGGCACCTAGCTGGTCGCGCAGTAGGTCCGACAGCCGGCCGTAGACAGCCAGCGCCTCGGCCAGGTTGTCTTGGGCGGCGAGAGCCTCCATCAGGTAGCGATGGCCGCTTTCGCGCAAAGGGTCCAGGGCGATGAGCCGGCGGCCGGCCCGGAGCGCACCGGCGAGTTCGGCGCCGCCGATGCCAAGCTCGGCGGCGGCGTAGCATTCCAGTGCCCGCAGCCGAATCTCAGCGAGCTGATTGCGGGTCTGGTCGATCCAATCGGCATCCTCACCAGGCAGGAATCCGCGTTCGGCGACGAACAAGGCGACCAGAACCGGACCCCAGGCGCGGGCCCAGTCCTGCTGAGCCACGGCAGACTCGGCTCGGTGTATTGCCTCCACGGCAGCTTCGAGGTCAATCCACGCGTCGGGAAGGTGAAGCTGGACAGTGACGCGCCCATCCACCGCGTCCGGGCCAAAGACGTGGCGAAGCTTTGAGATCAACGGGTTGAGACGCGCGTCGATCCCGGCCGATTCGGGAAAGCGCCACAGCGCCTCGACGAGTTCGTCACGGGGTACCTGGCGATGACGATTGACCACGAGATAGGTGAACATCAGGCGCCCCTGACGCCCGGGCAGGCGGTGATCTAGCCTGATACCGTGCCGCTCCACAACCAGTGGCCCGCAGATCTGGAGACGGAGCGCTGACTGCACGGTCATGACAACATGATCTCATGTGCCCTCATCGCTCCTGGGAGGGCTCGACTAGGTTTTTGGGAGGTCGTTATGGCGAAGCTCATCCGTTGCGAATGCGGGTTCGTCGTCCGCGGCGACACTGATGAGGAAGTGATCGGTGCGATCCGCGGCCACATCGCGAGCGACCACCCGGCGCTCCTCCAAGCAGTCAGTCGCGAGGATCTGCTGGGGTGGATTCAAGCGGAATAGGCAAACTCGCCGACGCCAATGTAGCGCCAACTTTGAGCCAACCTTGGCCCAATGACAAGCGCGCAGAATGTGGACATGCTCATCGAACCCATCTGGCTGGCAAATCACCTCTACGATCCTGCAGTCCGCGTCGTCGAGGTGGATGTTTCCGCGACCGCCTTCAATCAATGGCACATCGACGGCGCCGTGCTGTGGAACATCTACGCCGACCTCAAAGACGATCGGTATCGTCCGGTCGGCAGAGAAACCGTTGAACGACTGTTGGCCCGATCCGGCATAGGCCCGGCCACGACGGTCGTGTGCTACGGCTACACCCCGCCGCTCGGCTACTGGCTGCTCAAGCTGTACGGACACGCCGATGTCCGCATCCTGAACTGCTCCCGCGACGCCTGGCGCGCCGAAGGACATCCCTACGGCACGTCACCGATCCGCGTGGAAGAGTCTCCATACCAGCTCACCGAACGGGACCAGAGGTTGTTCGCCGACATGCCGGCGGTGCGGCAGGCCATCGGGCGCCCTGGAACAACGATTCTGGATGTCCGTTCCGAGCCCGAGTACGCCGGTGAGCGGTTCTGGCCCTCCGGCGGAATGGAACAGGGAGGGCGCGCCGGCCACATCCCGACGGCCGTCCACCGGCCGTTCGGCGATCTCTACGACCAGAAAGGTGCATTCCTCCCGTCCGACGAGCTGCGCCAGGCGATGCACGTACCGGAGCTCGAGGAAGAAGACGAGCTGATCACCTACTGCACCGTCGGCGGCCGCGCGGCCACCGCGTGGTACGCCCTCACCGAAGTTCTCGGACGCGAGGGTGTCCGGGTCTACGACGGATCCTGGGCCGAATGGGGCCTTCGCCCCGACACCCCGGTCGAGACACAACATGCTTCAGCACCGCCGATCGAGGTCGATTAGGGCCGCCTAAGCCGCGTCAGCCTCGGTCTGACCGGACGGAGTGCCAAGTTTTCCGCCGGTGAGGATTGATTGACAGGGAGTTCCGCCGGGACAGGCTCTGTGATTCGAGAAACAACGCCCGCCGCCGGTTATCCGATCGGAGATTGCGTCGGCCCCGGACGAAAACACTCAGCCTGCTTACCATTTATTAACGCGGTCGCCGCCAATTCTCGGTCACATTCGCATCGTAATGGCCCGACCGCGAACTAGCTTCCGATCTCAGCCACAACGCACGAAGCGGCCCGGCACGATTTGCCGTGCAGGGCCGCTTAGTTGCAGCCAGTTGGAAGACTTCCAACTATGTGAGATTCCGAACTATTTGGATCATTCCGCATAGTTGGCCCCATTGTCCGTGCACTCACTCGAAGATGGCGCTATTCCGAAGTACTTGGCCATTTTCTCCTGCTTTGCACCAGTCCTCAGGGCATCAGCGACGACGAAGGTTTCCGCGGGGACGGCCACATCCGCGGCGGGGTCCCCGCGTCAACCTGGCGGCGGTGGTGTCCTCAGGCCGTGGCTTTACTGCTGGCCGGCAGTCGCAGGAAGAGCGCGACCACGACTGCGGAGACCAGGCAGATGGCCGCGTTGATGCCGATTGCGGCCTGGAGTCCGGGAAGGAGCGTGGAGGCAGCGAAGGCAGTGACGATTGCGGACATGACGGGGGTGCCGAGAGTGATGCCGACCTGCTGGCTCATGGTGATCAGACCGGTGGCGAGGCCCTGCTGTTCGGCCGGCACTCCGGTGGTGGAAGCGACGGCGTAGCCGACGATCGCGACAAGGTTGGCCACGCCGCCGATGAAGGTGACGGCCAGCAGCGGAATGACCCAGGCCTGGTTGTCGGAGACGAAGGCGAGCGGCAGGGTCGCGGCGCCCTGGACGATGAAGCCGATGACGATTGCGTTCTTGGAGTTGATCTTTCCGATGACTTTCGGAGCGATGAGTCCGCCGAGGACGGTCCCGATGCCGAGCCAGGCGAAGATCAGGCCTGCGGTGACGGCGTTGAATCCGAGGGTTTCCTGCAGGTAGAGGGTGAGCGGGAACACCAGCGAGGTCTCGGTCGCGAACGCCAGGAGCCCGGCGAAGTTGCCCCAGGCGATGTTCCGGCGCTTCAGCAGCGCCGGGGCTAGGAGGGGTTCGGCGACACGGGATTCGATCCGCAGGAAGACCGTGAACAGGACCACGGCTGCGAGGATCGGACCCCAAGCGAGCGGGTCGGCCCATCCGGTCTCACCGGCGGTGGTGATGCCGTAGACGAGGGAGACCAGGGCCAGGGTGACGGTGATCGCGCCGGGAGCGTCAAGGCGGGGTCGGCGTTCGGTGGGCTTGTCGGTCAACGCGAACGGGGCCGTGGCCAGGACGAACAGGGCGACGGCGACGTTGATGAAGAAGGCCCAGCGCCAGCTCACCAAGCCGGCGAGCACACCGCCGAGGGCGGCACCGGTGGTGAACCCTGCGGCCATGAGGGCGCCGCTGAGGCCGAGGATGCGGGCGCGGGCCGGCCCTTCGGCGAACATGGTGGTGAGCAGTGACAGGGCCGCCGGGGTGACCATGGCGGTGGCGAGGCCCTGCCCGACGCGGGCGGTCAGGAGCAGCACGGGTTCGTCGGCAAGGCCGGCGACGAGGGAGGAGGCACCGAGAAGGATGATGCCGAGGATGAACAGGCGTTTGCGGCCGAACAGGTCGGCGACACGGCCGAAGAACAGGGTGAAGCCGGCCGCGCACAGGGCGAACGCGGTGACGATCCATTGCAGGTTCGCGGTGGTGAATCCGAGGTCGCTGCCGATGTGCGGCAGGGCGACGTTAAGGACAGAGAAGTCCACGGCGAGGGTGAAGTTCGCCGTGAGCAGCACGGCGACGGCCAGGCGCTGGCGGACGGTAAGCCGTTCCGCCGCCCTGGTCGCGAGCAAAGTATTCGCGGTCATGGTGGTCCCTTTCTGGAGCGGCATCCGGAAGTCCGGATGGGCGCAGTTGAGCGGCGGACGTGTAAGATGCACTGTCCGCTGCCGGTATGGTCAGGTGGTTACGAAGTGGCGGTCAGGTCGCGGTAACGCGTGGAAGCCGCCAGGGGCCTGCGATGAAGGTTGCTGAAAGCGTGCCGCACCCGGTGGAGCGCTTCTGCCCGCCGGGCATCGTCCAGGTGGGCCGGGCCGTAGGTGATGATGGGTTCGAGGGCGTCGTAGCCGACGAACTCGAACATTCCGCGGTGGATGTGGAAGAGGAAATCATTGATGTCCCCGAACGCCCCGTCGGGGGCGAAGGCATCGGCCGAACCGCCGGTCGTGGCCAGGACCACGGCTCGCCGACCAGTCAAAGCGCCCTGCTCGAAGGCGCCGAGGTCGCCGGCGCTGACGCCGCCCATGACGAAGACCCGGTCCAGCCAGCCTTTGAGGATCGCCGGCAGGGAGAACCACCACAGCGGGAACGACAGCACCAGTAGATCGGCGCGGAACACCGCGTCCAGGTCGGCGCCGACGTCTGCCGGCAGGGTCCCGGTCTTCACGGCATTCCATTGCTCGCGCTGCGGTTTGAACGGCCCCTCGAACTGCTCGAACTCGTCCCTGTCGAGGACCGGCTCCCATTGTTTTGCGTACAGGTCGATGAACTCGACGGCGTAACCCTGCGCCCGCAGGGACTCGGCCGCGGCGTGCGCCTGGGCAGTGGAAAACGAGGCAGTCTCGGGGTGGGCGTGGATGATGAGCGCCGAGGCGCGGGTGTCAGTTTGCGTGCTCACCCGCTCATCATATCTACAAATCGCGATATGTCGATATGTTGCTAGACGTTGCCCGCAACCCTGTCCCCCACTCGGCGCAGGAGACTCTCGTTGCGCCTGTAGTGGGTCCACTTGCCCACGCGGGTGGATTGGACCAGCCCGGCACGCTCCAGGGTGGTCATGTACGAGGAGACCGTCGATTGGGCAAGGCCGCTTTTGGCTTGGATATGGCTGACACAGACACCGACCTCGATCCGGTCGGCGATGGGATCATAATCGGCGAATTCAGCGACCGGGTCGCGGAGCCAATCCATGATCTGCAGGCGCACAGGATTGGCCAGTGCTTTGAGCGCATTAAGCAGCTCATTAGCAGAGAGACCGTCTTTGTCACTCATGGCACACACCTCCTCGGCTAACAGTGTATCCACCCGGTTCGCACCCAAATCGACCGATACACGCCGGAGATCCGCAATTCAGGTCACCCTCCGAAAAACGGTCAAAGGCCCTCGATCGTGTAGCGTCGCTCGGTCCCGGCTGTGGAAGCTCCCCCATTCGCTACTCGCGGCTCGGTCTTGGCGAGCTTTGAACGCCGCGGCATCGCCGAGCCGTTCATCAACTTGCCACACCAAAGGACTCTCAGTACGGCTCCCACAGAAGCAGATACACCCGGCTTCGGCTCGCGCCAGCGCAATATGGCGGGCGGCCCGAAGCCGGCCTGGCTTTCACATCTCTTTTTGGCGGTTCCGTTAGCGCAATAGGAGCGACTAACGGGCGGAGGTTAGCGCTGAGGTCGGAAAGGTCGAGATGAGGAACGATACTGTCTTCCAGCCTGCGTTTCACTTGTTGGATTTGCAGAGTGCCCATGCGTTTGCCTGGCCGTCCAAACTTTCATGGCACTCGGTTGTAGATCTCCAACAACCGTCCAGAAGATGACTGAACAAACGACCCCGCACGACCGGCGTACGGGGTCGTTCAATAAATGCTTCATAAAGCCGCCGACACTTGGAAGACGTTCAAATAGTCGACGCGTTTCTTCCATATGGACGGTGATTCTCTCAGGGAGCCCGCCGTCTCGCACTGCGACATATTCGCCAACTAGCCCGGAGCTGGTGCGTTTCTTTCAATGGAAGTGACAGCTCACAAAAACTAGAACTCCCAGTCCTCATCCTCAGTATTGACAGCCTTCCCAATCACGTAAGACGACCCGGACCCCGAGAAGAAGTCGTGGTTCTCGTCAGCATTGGGTGACAGCGCCGACAGGATGGCAGGGTTCACGTCGGTGACGGAGGCCGGGAACATGGCCTCGTAGCCGAGGTTCATGAGGGCCTTGTTGGCGTTGTAGTGCAGGAACTTCTTGACGTCCTCGGCCAGGCCCACACCGTCGTAGAGGTCGTGCGTGTACTGGACTTCGTTTTCGTACAGCTCGAAGAGCAGCTCAAAGGTGTAGTCCTTGATTTCCTGGCGCTTCTCCTCGGAGACCTTTTCCAGGCCCTTCTGGAACTTGTAGCCGATGTAGTAGCCGTGCACGGCTTCGTCGCGGATGATCAAGCGAATGAGGTCAGCCGTGTTCGTGAGCTTGGCACGGGAAGACCAGTACATCGGAAGGTAGAAGCCGGAGTAGAACAGGAACGATTCCAGCAGCGTGGAAGCGACCTTGCGCTTGAGGGGATCGTCGCCCTGGTAGTAGTCCATGACGATCTGGGCCTTCTTCTGCAGGTTCTCGTTCTCGAGGGACCAGCGGAAGGCGTCGTCGATCTCCTTGGTGGAGCACAGGGTCGAGAAAATCGACGAATACGACTTCGCGTGCACAGACTCCATGAAGGCGATGTTCGTGTAGACGGCCTCTTCGTGCGGGGTGATCGCGTCCGGGATCAGGGAAACAGCGCCAACCGTGCCCTGGATGGTGTCCAGCAGGGTCAGGCCCGTGAATACGCGCATGGTGAGTTGCTGCTCGTCCGGCGTCAGGGTGTGCCAGGACTGGACGTCGTTGGACAGCGGCACCTTCTCCGGCAGCCAGAAGTTGTTGACCAGGCGGTTCCAGACCTCCACGTCCTTGTCATCCTGGATGCGGTTCCAGTTGATCGCTTCGACGTGGCTAAGCAGCTTGACCTTTTCGGTCATTTCGTCCCCTTAACGTATGTGTTCTTAAGGTAAGCGTACGACGCCGGGCGCTCACCCGGCGTCGTACTCTTCAGTTTTGAGGCGCGGCGGCTGCCGCAAATAAACAACCGTTATCGGTTACAGCATGCAGGAAACGCAGCCCTCAACCTCGGTCCCTTCCAGCGCGAGCTGGCGGAGGCGGATGTAGTAGAGGGTCTTGATGCCCTTGCGCCATGCGTAGATCTGTGCCTTGTTGATGTCACGCGTGGTGGCAGTGTCCTTGAAGAACAGCGTCAGGGACAGGCCCTGGTCCACGTGCTGCGTGGCGGCAGCGTAGGTGTCGATGATCTTCTCGTAGCCGATCTCGTACGCGTCCTGGTAGTACTCCAGGTTGCCGTTGTCGAGGTAGGGAGCCGGGTAGTAAACGCGGCCGATCTTGCCTTCCTTGCGGATCTCGATCTTGGCGGCCACCGGGTGGATCGACGACGTCGAGTTGTTGATGTAGCTGATGGAACCGGTGGGCGGCACGGCCTGCAGGTTCTGGTTGTAGATGCCGTGCTCCATGACGGAAGCCTTCAGCTCGCGCCAGTCGTCCTGCGTCGGAATGTGGATGCCGGCGAAGAGCTCGCTAACGCGCTCGGTCTCCGGGGTCCATTCCTGCTCGGTGTACTTGTTGAAGAACTCGCCGCTGGCGTACGTGGAGTTCTCGAAGCCGGCGAACGGCTGACCGGTCTCGATGGCCAGCTTGTTCGAGGCACGGAGAGCGTGGAACAGCACCGTGTAGAAGTAGATGTTGGTGAAGTCCAGGCCCTCTTCGGAACCGTAGTGGACGTGCTCACGTGCAAGGTAGCCGTGCAGGTTCATCTGGCCAAGGCCGATGGCGTGGCTCTGGGCGTTGCCCTGCGCGATGGACGGCACCGAGTTGATGTAGGACATGTCCGACACCGCACTGAGGGCACGGATGGACGTCTCGATCGACAGGCCGAAGTCCGGGGAATCCATGGTCTTGGCGATGTTCATCGAACCAAGGTTGCAGGAGATGTCCTTGCCGACAGTCTCGTAGCTGAGGTCCTCAGCGTAGATGGACGGCGTGGAAACCTGCAGGATCTCCGAGCACAGGTTGCTCATGGTGATCTTGCCGGCGATCGGGTTGGCCCGGTTCACGGTGTCCTCGAACATGATGTACGGGTAGCCGGACTCGAACTGGATCTCCGCGAGGGTCTGGAAGAACTCACGGGCGCTGATCTTGGTCTTCTTGATCCGGGAGTCGTCCACCATCTCGTAGTACTTCTCGGTGACCGAGATATCGGAGAACGGGACGCCGTAGACGCGTTCGACGTCGTACGGGGAGAAGAGGTACATGTCCTCATTCTTCTTCGCCAGCTCGAACGTGATGTCCGGGACCACGACGCCGAGGGACAGCGTCTTGATGCGGATCTTCTCGTCGGCGTTTTCACGCTTGGTGTCCAGGAAGCGGTAGATGTCCGGGTGATGGGCGTGCAGGTACACGGCCCCCGCACCCTGGCGGGCACCGAGCTGGTTGGCGTAGGAGAAGCTGTCTTCGAGGAGCTTCATGACCGGGATGACGCCTGAGGACTGGTTTTCGATCTGCTTGATCGGGGCGCCGTGCTCGCGGATGTTCGTCAGCGAGAGGGCCACGCCACCGCCGCGCTTGGACAGCTGCAGCGCCGAGTTGATGCCGCGGGCGATCGATTCCATGTTGTCTTCGATGCGCAACAGGAAGCAGGAGACCAGCTCACCGCGCTGGGCCTTGCCGGCGTTGAGGAACGTGGGCGTGGCGGGCTGGAAGCGGCCGTCGATAATCTCGTCGACGAGGCGGCTGGCCAGTTCTTCGTTGCCGCGGGCAAGGTGCAGGGCAACCATGCAGACGCGGTCTTCGTAGCGCTCCAGGAAGCGCTTGCCGTCGAACGTCTTGAGCGTGTACGAGGTGTAGAACTTGAAGGCGCCGAGGAAGGTCTCGAAGCGGAACTTCTTCTTATAGGCGCGGTTGAAGAGTTCACGAATGAAGTTCATCGTGTACTGATCTAGGGTTTCGCGCTCGTAATACTGGTTCTTGACCAGGTAGTCCAGCTTCTCTTCCAGGTCGTGGAAGAAAACGGTGTTGTTGTTCACGTGCTGCAGGAAGTACTGGTGCGCGGCCTCGCGGTCGGCTTCGAACTGGATCTCTCCGTTCGGACCATAGAGGTTCAACATGGCGTTGAGCTCATGGTAGCCAAGGCCCTTGTAGGCCTCCGGCAATGGCTTCTTGACCTTGGCGGTGTCCATAGCGCCCTTGGTTACTTCTGTATCTGCGACAGTCGTGTCCAAAACTTTTCCAATCCTTGATTGACCCGGTCAACATCTTCCGGAGTCCCCATGAGTTCGAATCGATAAAGAAGCGGAACCCGGCATTTGGTGGCGATGATGTCTCCCGCCATGCAGTAGTTTTCCGCGAAGTTGGTGTTTCCTGCTCCGATGACGCCGCGGATCAGTTCCCTGTTCTGCGGGTTGTTCAGAAACCTGATGACTTGCTTGGGCACCGATCCTTCGCCATTCGTGCCGCCATACGTGGGCAACACAAGGACGAACGGTTCCAGTGCGAGCAGCGGCGCGTCCTTGGCATGGAGCGGGATGCGTGCCGCGTCGACGCCGAGCTTCTGGACGAAGCGCTTGGTGTTCTCAGATGTGGAGGAAAAGTAGATGAGGTGACTCCGCGTGCTGACAGCTTCAGCCATTTCTTGAGCAGGAGCTGTTGCCAGCGCTGCCATGGGAGTCACCTCGACTACATTGGAATACTTTGTTGTTGTGGCGGAGTCTTGAAAACTAGGCCACCGAAGCGGCAGCCAGTGCCAGCTCTTCGATCTTGTCCGGACGGAATCCTGACCAGTGGTCCTGCTCGGTCACCACGACGGGGGCCTGCATGTATCCAAGGGCCTTCAGGCGCTCAAGGGCCTCGGCATCCTGTGAGATGTCAACGCTCTGGTAGGCGATGCCCTTTTTGTCGAGTGCACGGTACGTTGCGTTGCACTGAACACAGGCCGGCTTCGTGTAAACCGTAACAGTCATGGTCCCTGTCCCCTTTGTTGAAGTCTTTGCTCTTCGTTCGGCAGGCCCCGACCGGAACTGATTCCGACTCCGATACTGGCCCGCTGGCCGCCTGGGCGGCCAAACTATCCTATTCACGTCTTGCATTCATGTCTTGTGCTGGTTTCCCGCTCAATCCGTAAATCGATACTACATGTAGTGCAAGCGCCTCGGCGGAACCCCAAGATGATGTATTACAAGTATGTCATTTTACGCACCGGTAGTCCACAGGCAAGGGAGGTAAAAATGTCCGGGAATCCGCCAAATCCGGAGACGTAATCCACACCCTGTGGACTACTTAGCCACATTTAATCGCCAGCGTGTCGCTTGGGTCCCGGCGTGTCGCGGCATCCTGCAAACAAGGTTTCGTGGCGCCGCCCGGGCGGCAGCGGAGACCTAATTCACACAGCTATGCTGGCTTCCACGGTCTTTCGGCCGGCACCGAGCCTAAGGATCACTGATGGTCAACCTTCTCCACCTGCGGACACTGCTTGAAGTCACGCGGCTCGGTTCCTTCGCGGCAGCCGCCGCGCGGCTCGGCTACACCGCATCAGCCGTCTCCCAACAGATGGCAGCGCTGGAGCGGGACACCGGCGTCGAACTCTTCCACCGTTCCGCCCGAAGCGTGGTTCCCACCGAAGCCGCCCTCACCATGGTGCGCCATGCCTCCAAGGTGCTCACCGACGTCGAGACCCTCCTGGCGGCCGCCTCACGGAGCACGGACTCCCCCGTCCAGGAACTTCGGCTGGGCATTTTCCCCAGCCTGGCAACCTACATCCTCCCGGACATCCTCCGGAACCCGAGCTGGAAGAATCTCGGCATTGAACTCCGCGTATGGGTGGCCGAACCTTCCCAGACCATCCAGGGGCTGCGCACCGGCGGCGAACTGGACCTCGCACTGGTGTACCAAGTGGGCCAGTCCGGGCTCGCGTGGCCGCACACCTTGGACCGGCAATGGATCGGCGACGACGATTTCCGGGTGGTGCTCCCCGCGTCGTGGGGCATCCGGGAGGACGCCGAAATGCAGGCCTCGCAACTCTCGGACATGCCTTGGATCATGCACCATCCGGGCACCAGCGACGCTGTAGTGATCGAGCGCCTGTTCGCCAGTTGCAATCTGCACCCGCGCGTCGTGGCCTACAGCGATGACTTCCACGCCAGCCTCGAGATGACGGCAGCGGGACTCGGCGCCGCCCTGGTGCCCGAACTCGCGCTGCGGCACCGGCCGCCCGGCGTCGTGGTTCTCGATGTTCCGGACATCCGGCTCGCCCGCAACGTGTTCGCCCTGCTCCTCAACGAGAAGCGCACGGCGCAGGTGCAGCTGTTCACGGAATTGCTGGCCGACACGCTTCGCGGGAGCACCGCAACGGTCCGGGCGCGCAGCGCCGCGACGATGCCCAAAACGACTCAAAAGTCAACGGCCAAACCGCGTACCTGAAATCTTCCAGGATGCTGGAACACGCTGCTTGTTTGGGACTATCTTGAAGACATGAGCAAGGTAGCGAGCAAACATTTTGGGGAGATCGAGCTCAACCACGGGCGGGAGCACTGTTACGTGGCTTCGCACGAGCTCGCCGGAAATCCCCTTGAACTGGACCTGAACGTCACGGCGCATGACCACTTCGACGAGAAGGCACTCCACAAGGTGGACTACCGCCTGGGCTACCTCCCCGAGTTGGTGGACCAGGTCCGGGACATGATCGCCGAGGAGCTGGACCAGGACGGCACCAACTCCCAGCAGTTCCTCCACTTCCACTCCAACCAGCTCAAGGAAGAGCAACTGGAGGCGGTGTTCGGCGTCCGCGACAAGACGCAGCTCACCAAGGACGTCTTCCTCAGGGCCCTCAAACTAGGTCATGTAGCGATCTACCCCGGCCAGCCGGAGCGCTATTTCGTCCTGGACTTCACCTTGGGCTCGCACTTCACCGACGAACTCCTGGTCGTGGCGGCGGATGAGGACGGCGTGGTGGACGACGAGATCCTCTGGGAGTCCTGACGCTCCTCACCGGCCCCCTCGCCTCACAAGTTCGGCCAGGGAACCCTGCCGGCGTGGGCCCAGCAAGCGATGATTAAAAAACACCGTCGGCCGGTCACCTTTCGAGGTGACCGGCCGCAGCTGTTTGTACTTCTGGGGTTTTACTTGGCTGATTCGAGCAGTCCGGCGCGGACCGTCCTGGTGGCCTTGACCAGGTTGCGCAGGGACTCCTCGGTCTCGGCGTATCCACGGGTCTTCAGGCCGCAGTCCGGGTTGACCCAGAGCTGGCGGGACGGAACATGCTTGACGGCGGTGGACAGGAGCTCAGTGACTTCTGCCTCGCCCGGAACACGCGGCGAGTGGATGTCGTAAACGCCAGGACCAACGCCGCGGCCGAAGTGGTGCGCCTCGAGGTCGTGGACAACCTCCATGCGTGAACGTGCTGCTTCGATGGACGTGACGTCGGCGTCGAGGCCGTCGATCGCGTCAATGATCACGCCGAACTCCGAGTAGCAGAGGTGGGTGTGGATCTGGGTCGCGTCGGCGGCACCGGCGGTGGCCAGGCGGAAGGAGTCAACCGACCACTTCAGGTAGGCGGCGTGGTCAGCCTTGCGCAGCGGAAGGAGTTCGCGCAGGGCAGGCTCGTCCACCTGGATGACCTTGATGCCGGCAGCTTCGAGATCGGCGATTTCGTCACGCAGCGCCAGTCCGACCTGGTTGGCGGTCTCGCCCAGCGGCTGGTCGTCGCGGACGAAGGACCAGGCCAGGATGGTGACCGGACCGGTGAGCATGCCCTTCATCGGCTTGCTGGTGAGGGACTGCGCGTATTCGGCCCAGGCAACCGTGATGGGAGCCGAGCGGGTGACATCGCCCCAGAGGATGGACGGACGGGTGCAGCGGGAGCCGTAGGACTGGACCCAGCCGTGAACCGTCACGTCGAAGCCTTCGAGGTTCTCGGCGAAGTACTGGACCATGTCGTTGCGCTCGGGCTCGCCGTGCACCAGGACGTCGTAGCCGAGCTCTTCCTGCAGCTCGACAACGCGCTTGATCTCGTCCTTCATGAGCTGCTCGTACTGCTCGTTGCTGAGCTCACCCTTGTTGTTGCGGGCGCGGGCGGAGCGGATTTCCGAGGTCTGGGGGAAGGAACCGATGGTGGTGGTGGGCAGCGGCGGCAGGTGCAGCGCTGCTTCCTGGGCGGCTTCGCGGACTGAGTACTCGGAGCGGTTGAAGTCGGCCTCGGTGAGAGCAGCGGTGCGGGCACGCACGTCGGCGCGCTGGACGCCTTCGGCGGTGGCGCGGGAGGCGATCACAGCGGAAGCTTCGTCGATGGCGGCCTTCGCGGAAGCCGGGTTGGCCAGGTAGTCCGCGAGGACCTTTACCTCGACGGCCTTCTGGTCAGCGAAGGCGAGCCAGCTGCGGAGCTGCGCGGAGAGCTGGGTCTCCTCGGCAGTGTCGTGCGGAACGTGCTGGGTTGAGGTGGAGGTGCTGACGGCAAGCTTGCCGGCCGCGGCCTTCAATTCGTCCAGCTTGGCGGCCGAGACGGCGAGGTCGTTGCGCCAGATGTTGTGGCCGTCGACGACGCCGGCAACCAGGGTCTTGTTGCCGAGGCCCGCCAGGGCCGCTGCGGACGGAACCGCGCCCTTGAAGACGTCGACGTGCAGGGCGTCGATGTTGGTCGCGGCAAGGGTGCCGAGCTGGCCGTCAAGCGAACCATACGGGGTGGAGACGAAGAGCTGCGGGCGCGCTGCGGCACCCGAGAGCACTTCGTACGCCCGGGCAGTGGCAGCCTGGATTTCCGCGGCCGGGGTGTCCTGGTCGACAACGAGGGCGGGCTCGTCCAACTGGATCCAGCTGGCGCCTGCAGCGGCAAGCTTGCCGAGCAGTTCGACGTAGACCGGGAGGATGTCCTCGAGTCGGGACAGCGGAGCGAAGCCCGCAGGGGCGTCATCCGAAGCCTTGGAAAGCAGCAGGTAGGTGACCGGGCCGACGATGTACGGGCGGGTCTCGATGCCGTTGGCGAGGGCGAACTCGAATTCCTCGACGATGCGGTTGGAGGCGAGCTTGAAGTCGGTCTCCGGGCCGATTTCCGGAACGAGGTAGTGGTAGTTGGTGTCGAACCACTTGGTCATTTCCAGCGGCTGCTGTTCCTTGTTGCCGCGCGCCAAGGTGAAGTAGCCATCGATGTCGAGCTGGCCTTCGGCGTTGAGCAGCTGGCCGAAACGGGCCGGGACGGCGCCCAAGTGAGCCGTTGCGTCGAGCACCTGGTCGTAGAAGGAGAAGGTGCCAGGAACGGCGGCGGCTTCGTTGAGGCCGAGCTCCTGGAGTCGCTTGGCGGTGGTCAGCTGGATGTCCTTGGCAGCGGCGTCAAGGGCGGCGGCGTCGATCTTGCCTGCCCAGTAGGCTTCGACGGCCTTCTTGAGTTCGCGACGGCGGCCGATGCGCGGGTAGCCGAGAATCGAGGCTGCGGGGAACTGGGTGCTGTTTTGTTCAGTCATGGGATTTCCTTGGGGCAGTAGGTGCAAATCGAGGTGTCTAGGGGTTTGCGTAGCAGCGTTGGCTGATCAGCTCACGAGTTCTTGCCGGCGGGCAATCGCGCTGAGCCTGCTGGCAGGCCGGGCCGGCCGGGGCAAGGCAAGCTTGTCCAGCACGTCCAGGGCGCAGGCGTGCTCGTTGAAGGTGTACAAGTGGATGCCCGGAGCACCGGCCTGGAGGGCGGCATTGGCCAGGTCCACGGTGGCGCGGACTCCGATCTTGCGCCGTTCGGCGTCGCTGTCCGCCGCGGCAAGGCGGTCGATCAGCTCCGGTGCCGGTTCGACGCCGGTGAGCTCGCCGAGGCGCTTGAGCCGGCGAAGGCTCGTCAGCGGCATGACGCCCGGAATAATCGGGATCGTGACGCCGGCACGTCGGGCACGGGAGATCAGGTCCGCATATTGCTCGGTGTGGAAGAAGACCTGCGTGATGGCGAAGTCGGCGCCCGAGCGCTGCTTCGCGAGCAGCACCTCGACGTCGTGCTCCACGCTCGGGGACTCAGGGTGGCGGGTGGGATAGGCGGCCACGCCGACGGCGATCTTGCCAGCGCACAGGAGGGCCGAACGTCGCTGCTCCACGCGGCGGATCAGTTCGATCAGGTCCTGGGCGTAGCGCAGCGAACCGTTTACCGGCTGTCCGCTGTCCTTGGGGAGGTCGCCACGCAGCGCAAGGATGCCGCGCACGCCGTTGTCCAGAAGCTCGCCGATGATCTCGGCCAATTCCTCCGGGGTGTTTCCGACGCAGGTCAGGTGGGCCAATGGCCGCAGGGTCGTTTCGAGCAGGAGTCGGTTGATGAGCTCGACGGCGGTGTCCCGGTTGGATCCGCTGGCGCCGTAGGTCACGGAAACGAAGTCGGGGTCAGTGGCCTCGAGCTCGCCGATGGTCGTCCAGAGGGACTCCGCGGCCGCTGGAGAGCGGGGAGGGAAAAGTTCGTAGGACAGGGCAACGGGAGCCGCGCCGGTCAAGTTCGGATGAGTGTCGATGAGGCTTGGTGGTGACATTTGCGTCCTTGGCTGTGTGTCAGCGGGCCTGCGTTCACGGACTTGAAAACCAGGTCCGTGGACTGCAGAATCGGTGAATTGAGTTTGGGGATACACGCAACGAACTCCAGCAGGGCGCAGCCGCGACTGTTACGCCTGGAATGAAGTTGTCCGTGTGCAAATGTCAGGCCCACATGGGGGCACCCACACCCTCCTGCCTGCCTTCAAGAGGCAGATCCGGCGGAGGATCGCTGACACGTTACCGCGGTAACTTGAATACGACTCTAGATCGAGCCCCCGGGCGCCACAAATCCCCCACCGAATTAAGACGCACTTTTACGCTACGTTTCGCCTGATTTCTGAAGATTGTTCGTTTGGACGTCCGGCACGGTTGAAGCCCAAAACAGTACGTCAGGGAGAACCGGGTCGCGAGCCCTCCCCATGACGGTCCTGCAGGACTATTCTTTTGCCATGATCCAGCTTCCAGCCAGTTATCAGGAATACCTCGACGGCAAGGACGAGCGGTTCATCCAAACCGTCCGCCCCATCTTGATGCAATCGGCCGCGGACAAGCTTCACGGTGTGCGCGTACTTTACAACCGCGGCCTTACAGGCCATCAAGCGCATCTGGATGATTCCATCCCGTACGGCACCATCGTGGAGGACATCGACTGAGTCCCGGCTGCTGAGTCCCGGCCGTCGGCTGATCAGCCCTTCATCGCGCCGGAAAGCGCAAACGCGCTGCCGGAGCCCCTGGCAACCACGGTGTAGAGGATAAGCACCGGGACCGAATACAAGATGGAGAACGCGGCAAGTTCTCCGTAAGCAATGGCTCCGTGCTGGCCAAAGAAGCTGAAGACGGACACCGCGGCCGGTTGCTTGGAACTGGACAGCAACAGGATGAACGGTACGAAGAAGTTCCCCCAGGCCTGGATGAAAACGAAGATGAACACCACGCCCAGCCCTTGCCTCATCAGGGGCACGACGATTCTCCGGAGGGTGGCCAGTCCTGAGGCCCCGTCCATCCAGGCGGCTTCTTCCAGCTCGAGCGGTACGGAGTCCATGAAGTTCTTGGTCATCCAAATGGCCATGGGCAAGGTGGTAGTTGCCATGAAGAAGATGGTTGCCGGCATCGAGTCCAGCAATTGCAGCTGCACGAACAGGCCATAGACCGGCACCATGATCGCCGTGACCGGGAGCGAGGTGCCGAACAGGATCGCGTACAGGAACGGCTTGTTGAATCGCGATTGGTAGCGGGACAGCGGATAGGCAGCGAGCACGGCAACCGCTAGGTTCACGACGGCGGTTCCGGCTGAGAGCACGAAGCTGTTCATGAGTGGCTGGAAGAGCAGTCCTGGCGTCAGTACGGCTGCAAAATTAGCGAGCGACGCCGATTGCGGCCACCGCGTCTCGTAGCCGGCGTGCGGATCAACGGAAGCAAGAAGCAACCACGCAAGGGGCAGCACAAAACACAGCCCGATCACGGCCAAAGCCGCATTGGCAGCCAGGCGGACCCGGAGCCGTCCCCCGGCCACCGCCGTCGGGCGCTTCCCGGCGAGCAAAGGCGCACGGCGCAGGGAGGTCACGGTTTCGCTCCGCGGATCAACCTGACGTACACGGCACCGAAGACCATGCCGATCAGGATCAATACCGAAGCGATCGCGGTGCCGTAGCCGATGTCTCCGAGCTTGAAGGCTTCCTGGTACGCCAGCACGGGCAAGGTGGTGCTCGCATTCGAGGGACCACCCGCCGTCATCACCCAGATGAGGGTGAATACCGCGAGCGTCTGGAGGGTGATGAGCATGAGGTTGGTAGCGATGCTACCGCGGATGATCGGAAGGGTGATGAAGGCCAGACGTTGCCAACCCGTTGCCCCGTCCATGAGGGCGGCTTCGGAAACGTCGCGCGGGACCTGGGAGAGCGCCGCCCTGTAGACCAGCATCGAGAACGCGGTGCCGCGCCAGACATTTGCCAGGATGATGGCGGCCATCGGAAAGGCATAGAGCCAGTTGGTGCCCTGGACACCGAACATACCCAAGAGCTGGTTGAGCGTGCCGTCCTGGCTGAAGTAGGCGTAGGCCGCGAAGGCCGCGACGATCTCCGGCAGTATCCACGAGGCGACCACCACCGTGCCCACCAGCGACGCCGTCGCTCCCCCGGACCTCGTCATCAACAAGGCAATGACCAGGCCAAGGGCGTTCTGTCCGAGGATGGCAGAGGCGGCCACGAAGACTACCGTCAACCATGCCGAGAGCGGGAAGACGGAATCCGTCAGCATCCGGGCGTAGTTGTCCAGGCCGACCCATTGGGGGTTCAGGGCCGCCTGGCCTGACAATGCGGCATTGGTGAAGGAGGCGAAGAAGGACCACGCCACAGGTGCCAACATGAAGAGGGCCAGCAGCAGGATTGACGGCACCACCGGCAGCAAGCGGAGCCCGCGACGCAGAGACCTTGGGATTGGAGATCTTCGTCGCAGGGAACCGCGGCTGAGGGAATCAGGGACTGCCATGCGTCATTTCTGCATGACCTTGGTGTCGCCGACGAGTTTCTTGACCGAAGCGTCGTATTCGGCTGCCGCCTCTGCCGGGCTTTGTTTGCCAGTGATGACGGCCTCGGTCGCCTGTTGGACGGCGAGGGAAATCTTCGGATAGTCAGCGGTCGCCGGGCGATAGTGCGTGACGCCCACCAGATTGGAAACTTCCTTCACGAAAGGGTTGGCCGCTTGGTAACCGGGATCCGACGCAACATCTGTGCGGACGGCGATCTGGGAATTGTTGACGTCGAAGGCCAAGGCGTTCTTCTTGTTCACGGCAGTGGTCAGGAACTTGAAGGCCAGGTCCGGGCTTTTGGTCTTCGCACCAACGGCGAGCGTCCAACCACCGGACATGCTCACACCGCCGGGATCCTGCCCGAACTGGGTGGGGAACTTGGCTACTCCCATATCCTGGGCATACCCGGCCCATTCGTAGGAACCGCCCTTCTGCCAGAACGACGGCGCGTAGGAGCCTTCCACCGTGGCGCCCATTTTGCCTTGCGGCAGCCACTGTCCAAAGACTTTCTTCCATACATTCGAATCGAGGGCGTCCGCGGGGGTCACGGAAAGCTTCTCGTCGTAGAGGGTCTTCAGGAACTGGAGTGAATCGGTGAATCCCTTGGATCCCACCACCCACTTCTTGTCGCTTTCCGAATAGAGGGAGCTTCCCGTGCCATAAAGCAGTTCGTAGAAGCTCTGCATGACTGTTCCCTCACCGGTGCCTTTTCCGGCGTACATGCTGAAGGGAATCACGCTCGGATCCGCGGCCTTCATTTTGCGGGCCGCGGCCAGGATGTCATCCCAGGTTTTCGGCTGCCAGGGCAACGGGATGCCGGCCTTTTGGAGGACTGTCTTGTTGTACCAGATCGCCCGGGTGTCGGTGCCGAGCGGGACGGCATAGATACTTCCATCGTCACCGCGTCCCGCGGCTTTGGCACCCTCGTTGAACTTGGACCACTCATCCCAAGCGGCCAGCTGCGAGTCGAGTTTGAGCAAGTATCCGGCGTCGACGTCCGATCGGACCTTGAAGGTGTCCTCGTAAAAGACGTCCGGAGCGGTGTCCGGGGATCGCTGGGACAGCGCAAGCTTGGTGCCATAGTCGTCGTCGTTGGCTTGGATGGGCTCAAGGTCCACAGTGACGCCGGCGTTTGCTGCCTCGAATTCCTGCTTCGCGTCCTGGAAGACCTTGTCCAGGGCGGTGAAGGAGTCCGTTTTTTGATAGACGATCTTGATGGTTTGTTTGCTGACAGCTTGCGGTTGGGTGGAACAGGCGGCCGAGGCCAAAAGGCCTACGACGCCGAGCAGTGCTGCTCCGATCCGGACTGGGCGACGCATGACGCTCCGATCTTCAAGCGGCTGCAGCCCCCACACTTCAGCTGGCCCAGCCTGTTGCCGATATTGATAATGCAGCCCTGCGACGCAGGACGTGGAGAAGGCCTCAGCCTTCCAACAAGAGCCGCTGGGCGCGCGGCGCAAGCGTATGTTCCAGCACCAGGCAGGCCGCCCCGATGGCGCCGACGTCCTCGCCCACTCCGGTCCCCACAACCTCGATGCCATGGATGCTGTTGGCGGCACTGTTGGCGGCGAGCAGGGGAGGAATGCGATCCAGGTAACGTTCGGACATCCGGCCCCAGAACGGACCGCCGAAGACGACGCGTTCGACGTCGAGGGTGTTGGTCACCACCGCAACCGCCCGGGCAACCAGCACCGCTGACTTGTCTATGATCGCGATGGCGCGTTCGTCACCCGCATCCGCGGCATCACAAAGCCGGGCGAAGCCTTCCTGGACTTCCGGACCTTCGGTGCCTTTGCGGCCACCGTTCAGGACACCTTGCTCTTCGGCTTCGGCCACGAGGACCTGCGGGATGCAGGAAGACTTGACGCAACCGCGCAGGCCGCAATCGCATGGGGGCCCGTCCGGATCGACAATGATGTGTCCGATTTCACCGGCGTTGCCGGATGTTCCGCGGACAACTTCATCGTTCAACACGATGCCGCAACCGATGCCGGTACCCATATACATGAAGATGAAACTTCCGGTGCCGCTGGCCCCGCCGGCCCAGGTTTCGGCGACGGCCGCGCTGGTGACGTCCTTGTCGACAAGGGTCTCGAGTCCGGTGGCTTCGGCGAGGGCGTCCCTCAAGTGCACCCGGTCCCAACCCGTCATGAGGGGCGGATCCACGACCGTACCCTCGTCAAGATCTATGGGTCCCGGGGCCGCGACGCCAAGTCCCGCGATCTTTCCCGTATCAACACCGGAATCTTCGATCAGCGCCTTGATCTCCTCCGCTATGGCGGCAATGACGCGCTGTGGACTGCTTCCGGTGGGCGTGGGAATCCTTGAGTGCTTCACAACGTCGCCCACCAGGTCCAGGACCACCGTGGTGATGACCGCGGGGTCAAGGTGGACGCCAAGCGCGTACATTCCGGAAGGGTTCAGGCGCAGGATGGTGCGGGGCTTACCTGGACCGCTGCCTTCCTTGCCTGCCTCGATAATGAGCTGTTGGTCCAGGAGGCGGCGGGAGATGTTCGAAATAGTCTGCGGTGAAAGGCCGACGATTTGGGCGAGTTCCACCCGGCTCAGTCCGCCCGACGAGCGCCTGATCGCGTCGAGGATGACAGTCAGGTTGAAGTCCCCCATGCGGGGCAGATTGGTTCCGCGCCTCGGAGTCGGCTGGCGGATCTCAGTCACGGATTCCCCTAAAATCATTCGAATAATGCTGTTGCATTTGCATCGTACGGCACGCGTGCTTGTCCCGGTATGCCCACACGCTGCCCAGGCGTAACGGACCCGGATATTGCCTTTGGAGGCCCTCGAATATGGCACTCATGCCGCAGGCCGAGCTCGACGTCACCGCGGGGTTGGTGAGGAGTTTACTCGAGGAGCAACTGCCGGGGCTCTCCCACCTTCCATTGGAGCTGGTGGCAAACGGCTGGGACAACGTCATCTACCGGCTTGGCAAGGAGTGGGCTGTCCGCCTGCCCCGCCGGGAGGCAGCAGCGCAGTTGATCCTGCATGAACAGGAATATCTCCCCGGGTATGCCAGGCGTTCCCCCGTGCCCCTCCCCGGCCCCATCCACTCGGGACGGCCATCTGCAGCCTATCCATGGCCTTGGAGCGTGACTCCTTGGTTGGAGGGACTATCCGCGGTGCTTGTCTCCCAAGCGTCACGGAATGTGGCGGCCGAGGACCTTGCCGCGTTCCTCCTCGCCATCCATGTTCCCGCCGCGCCGGGCTCGCCTGTCAATCCCGTCCGCGGGGTGCCTTTGGCAGCGAGGTTTGACGCGGTCATGGACCGGCTCGACGATTCCAACCGTTATCCGCAGGCGGTGCGGTTGGGGACGATCTGGTCCGAGGCTTGCCTGGCCCCGCTGTGGGGCGGGCCCGGGCTGTGGCTGCATGGAGATCTTCACCCGGCGAACGTCCTCCTCCGGCCCGACGGCCGGCTCGCGGCCGTCGTCGACTTCGGAGACCTCGGGGCCGGGGACCCCGCCGTCGATCTGGCCGTCGCGTGGTTGATGTTCGACGACGGCGCGCGGCACCGTTTCATGGCGGCTTTCGGACGCGCCGTGGATGCTGCTACGTGGGCCCGGGCCAAGGGCTGGGCAGTGGTCCTCGCGACAGCGATGGTCAGTTTCTCAGATGACAATCCCGGGATGGCTGGAATCGGGCACTTCGGGGTGGAGCAGGTGCTGTCGGAGCGCTGACCCTTAACGCCTAATGCTGCGGGTCACCGTGAATTTCGGGTTCCGGCCGATTTCGGTGGTGGGGCCGATCAGCCTTTCAAGCGCCGCACGATACTGCAAGTGGCTGTTGTAGACAGTCCAGAGTTCGCCGCCGGAAGCCAGGACGCGTGCCGCCGCATCAAACATCTTCATGGCCGCGCCGGCATGGACGCTCGCGCCGAGGTGGAACGGCGGGTTCAGCAGGATGAGGTCGGCGCTGCCAGGTTCGAAGGTGGACATGGCATCGTCCTGGACAACCGTGATTCGAGCTGACAGTCCGTTGGCCGCCGCGGTTTCCCGGGCCGACGCCACTGCTGCGGCCGATTGGTCCGTCGCGGTAACCCGGGCCTTGGGACGGTTCCGGGCGTACATCGAGGCAAGGATCCCGGTCCCGCAGCCAAGATCCACGGCGTGGCGGGCTTCGGGGATTCTGTCCAGGAAGCCCAAGAGGAAGCGCGTGCCGATATCCAGCTTCGTGCCTGAAAACGCACCCCCGTGGGCGCAGACCATGATCCCCAGCTCGGTGTTCTGCTCTGAGACCGGGAAGGGCTCGGGGTTGTCCGGCCGCTTGGGACCGGCAGCAAGCAGGACACGCGACTTTCGCTGCGCGAGCTGCGGTTGGACGGATTCGAAGCGTCGTTCAAGGACGGCGTTCATCCCCAGGGTCATGTGCTTGACGCGTCCTCCGGCCAGCAGGACGGCTCCGGGCGCTGCAAAGCGCGCAACGGCGTCGACGATTTCTTCCAGTTCCGCAAGGGCTTTGGGGAGTTGCATGATCACCAGCTCGGCGCCGTCGAGCAACCCGGCGCCCAGCTCGGACTGATCAAAGCGGCCGGCAAACCCGGACGCGTCGGCGTTCCGTTGCAGCGCGAGCCTGCTGACGTAGAGGTCTTGGGTCACGCGGACGTGCCCGACGCCGAGGGCCGCCAAAGCGCCCAGGGTCAGGGCTCCGTAGCGGTCACCGACCACCGCAACACGGGTCTCCGGACTAACGATGTAGCCTGCAGCGGTCTCAAGGAGGAGCCGGTCGGTGGCGTCATGCGCCTGCAGGTTCTCCGCCTCGACGTCGGGAAGGCGGCGCAAGGTGCCGAAGAGCGTCTCAAGGTGTGCATCCAGCTCGGTCAAGGTCACGGTGCACCAATCTATCCCCCTCAGGAACCCTCGACAACACGGGGGTGGCGGAGGAAGGTAGTGATTGCAAGTAATCGACCGTCCGACCGCTGCTTAAGGCACGGCACGCGCCGCAAGCAGCCCGGACATCAGGGTCCGCTGCGAAGGGCGAGCCACGTTGCGGATCTGTAAAACCAGGCTCCCACTCCCCCTTGTGAGCAGACCATGACTGTCAACCTCGTCACTCAGCTTGAAGTAAAGTCGCACAATTCCCCCGATGAAATTCGCCGCCCGGAGAAAACCGTGGTGGAAAACGTCACTGTGGGTGACTACACCATCGGCCGCCTCAGTTTCGAACCGGGCTGGAGTTGGGCGGACTGCATCAAACCTGTGGTCCAAACGGATTCCTGCCAGCTCAACCACGTGGGTTACTGCATTGCCGGTGCGCTCGAAGTCGAGACCAGCGACGGCAAGAAGATCAGCATCTCCAAAGGAGATTCGTACACCATTCCGCCGGGACACAACGCCTGGGTCGTAGGCGACGAGACCTACTCGGCCATCGAGTTTGTCAGCGCAGCAGAGTATGGAGTCAAGCCCGAGTAGTACGGGTGCATCATGCGCTTTCCACGGAGAGACGAAAAAGGGAACCACCCGCGCGGGTGGTTCCCTTTCCCTTGGTGGAGCTGAGGGGACTCGAACCCCTGACCCCCTGCATGCCATGCAGGTGCGCTACCAGCTGCGCCACAGCCCCGAACTTTGCCCGCAGGGACTTACATCCCCGCCGGAGCAACTCGTCAATACTAAACCACAACAATGTGAGATAGGAAATCGGACGCTGCTGGCCTTAGGACAGATGAGGTGCGGCAGACAGATGAGGTGCGGTCGATTGCTCGGCCGCACCTCCCCCCATTACTGCCTTTCAGCTGTTGCTGCAAAACACAACGAGCCACTGCACTGAAGTGTAGAGACTGATTGGCCATTAAACAAACCGTTCAACCGGTTTAAGACCGGGCGGACTCCCGCGGAACGTGGTAGGCGGAAGAAAATTCACCAAGAGCACTGTCGAACGTCTCCGGTTCCCGCCCGGAGATCCGCCAAAGGCCTTCAGAGGAATACCAGTGATCCTTCGTCACCAAGTCAATCTGATGGCCACTGAATCCTGCGGCGCGCAAGGCCGAGCCGGCACGTTCGTCATCTCCCAGGAACTTCGGGTACTCCACACCGAATGCCCGGGCAACGCTCTGTAAGAGGAATGACACCCGGACAGGTTCCGGGTATGCGGCATGAAAAGCGTGCCCAGGTCGTCCCGGCGCCAGCGCAAGCCCGGAAAGCAGCCTGCCCAGTGCCTCCACACCGATGATCGAAAGCAGCGCCGAACCATCGCCCGGCCACCCTCCAGCCACTTTCATCAGTTTGAGCAGGCCCGGTACAAACCAGCGGTCTCCCGCGCCGAACACGAGGTTGGGACGAACAACTTCGCCGCCGTAGCCGAGAATCAATTGTTCGGCGACGGCGCGGCTGGCGCTGGCCACCGAGGCTGGGTGATACCCGGCCTCGGATTCAAGGATGCCGCTGTGAGGGCCGCTCCCGTAAACACTGCAAGTACTGACATAGATCAGCCGGGCAACGCCGGCTTGCCGGCATTGCTCGACGACGTGGCCGGTGCCGGCCTCGTTGATCTCATGGGCAAGGCGAGGTTCGGAGCCCACATAGGACGCGGCGTGGATGACAACATCCGCATCGGCCAGGAAGGGGGTCAGGCTCCCCGGTACGGAAATGTCGGCGGTCGCAATGGTAGCGTTATTGTTTCGTAGTCTTGCAAGCGGTTTTCGTGAGAGTGCCACAACGTGCGCCCCTCCGGATCCGGCGAGCGAGGCTACAACCCGGCTTCCAATGAAACCTGACGAACCCAGGACCAGGACCCGGGGCACGTGGTCAACACATGTCGACATGGCCCCCACCGGTCTTCAGGTCCGTCAGTTTCATGTACTCAAGTATCCCGGACGCAGAAACCGGAGAGGTCTCCACGCGGATCATGCAACAACGTGCCAAAGCCACCCGAACGGCAGTCATTGAGGGTGCAGCGTCGATTTTCGAACAAGTCGGTTACGGGAATGCCAGCCTGAGCGACGTCACTGACCGCGCCTCGGTCACTAAGGGCGCGCTCTATTTCCATTTCAAGTCGAAGGAAGACCTGGCGCTGGCAGTCATCGCCGAACAGCACAATATTGTGCGTGTCGCTGGGGAGAAGATCGCCGCCGCCGGGCTGCCTGCGCTTGAGACGATGATCGCTATGTGCCGGACATTCGGCCAACAGTTGCTCGATGAGCCAATCGTCAGGGCTGGAATCCGGCTGACGTTTGAAGCTTCGGCGTTCAATGGAGACGTCAAGGGTCCCTATCAGGACTGGGTCGCGACCATGGAGATGCTGACGCGGCAAGCCCAACTGGAGGGTGACGTGCGGCCCGAAGTCGATGCCGCAGACTTCGCGCGGTATTTGGTTGCGTCTTTCACGGGCGTCCAAATGGTTTCCAACGTGCTGACCGAACGGCGCGACGTTCTCAATCGGATTGACGACATGTGGCGTTTCATGATGCCGGCCATCGTGCCGATTCACCGGCAAGGCTAAGGGACTCCCTGAATCAACGCGGTGCTTTGACCCGAGCCAACAAGGACATCAGGGTTTCTTTTTCATGCAACAGCCGGACCCTCATCACACCGTGGGCGCTATGTGACTCGAGCTGCGTCACAGCGACGTCTACGGGATAGCTGAACTCGACCAACTTCATGAATTCCGCCTCAAACACGGCAAAATCGGCATCCGGTCGGGAACACGCTGCGCGCACAGCCTGCCTCGCAGCCTCCACCAAAAGCATTCCCGGTACGTGGTCAAGAGGATGATCAAAGAAGATGGGGTGCGTTGGATCGACCCGCAGCGGCCAGACGAACGGGCGCGAACTTTGCCCGAGCATCACGTTCCGCTGGGTGGCATGCCCGAGGTCGGCACACGCCAGCAAGTCTTCGCCGGCACCGGGAAGGACAGTGGGGACCGCGCCGCGAAATCGCTCGTACGTGGCAGCATTCACAATGCGGGCAGCCGCCGCACCTTCCCCTATGGGAGTGCCATCAACGACGAACCGCGCAGACACAGTCAGGGCCGACAACTGCCCTCCGCTGAGCTTCATATCCTTCACGTCAAGCTCGACAGCAACCTGCGCGGGCACCAGGGGATCCAAGGCGGTGGGTTCCACCGAGATGCTCATGTGCGGCATGAGGAACTTGTGCGTGAGGGGCACTCCGCACAAGTGGGACAAGAAGATCACTGCCTGCCTCAACGTCTCGGCCATGAGGGCCGAATCCGGGGAACCGTCCGGCGACCCATAAAAAACATGCCATCGCGGCCATTGCGCCCCTGCAACGAACCGCCTGGAACTTGATTGAACAAAGTCAGTCAAGAATACTTCCGAAACGGAGCGCTTATGAACGAGCTCCCGATTGACGGAAGCCTCGAAGAGCGCTTCATCGCGCATTGGGTCCCCCCACTCCTCCCAGGATCTGCTGGAGCAACGATCGCTGCTGTTGCGCCCCCATTAAACGCCCAAATCCTATCGGCAAGCCGGGCCCGTGGAGCTATCGGAGGGAGTGAACCGGCCCAAATTGACATACCTACTGGTCGGTTTGTAGTTTGGCTATATGGAGATGGGCGATACCGGAAGCACGCCCAAGGGCGCAGCCACGCGTAGTGAGATCCTTCGGGTTGCCGCGGATGTTTTTGCGCGCAAGGGTTTCGAGCAGACCCGGATGGACGACATCATCCGCGAAGTCGGGCTCACGAAGGGGGCCATCTACTTCCATTTCTCCTCGAAGGCAATGTTGGCCCAGGCCGTCGTCGACGAGCAAAAGGCACGTTGGCTGCGCCGCGTCCACGAGGAAATTCTCAGCAAGAACAACCCTCTGGAGGAGTTGCGCAATCTCGGGGAGTTCATGGTCAGGACAGTCCTGAGCGACTCTTCCGCGTGGGGCGTGGTGCACTTGGCGAATCAACTGGCATCCACGAAGGAGCACCCCGGCGGAGCCTCCCCACTGGCCGCATGGGTGGATCTCGTCGCCGGCATTCTTCAACGGGGCCGCGCAAGCGGCGTCTTGACGTTTTCAGGCGATCCCGGCGACGCGGCAACGGTTATTGTGGCCGCATTCGATGGGTTGAAGTCGGTCACCGACGCCCTTGACCCCAAAGATCTCGATGCCTTCGAGCGACGCGCGACGCTACTGTTGCAACTCCTCGAACAGCAGTTCATCTCCAGCCAGTAACGCAGCAACCCACGAGTCAAAGACTTCAACACTTGGCCAAAAAACAAACCGCACAGTCAGTTTATTAGCTCAGTTTACTAGGAGTAGAAATGAATATTTCAGCCAAAACAGCCCTCATCACTGGAGCGTCTACCGGCATTGGTTCAGTCTTTGCCCGAAGGCTCGCTACCGAGGGCGCACGGTTGATTCTGGTTGCCCGCAGCCAGGACAAGCTGGAAGCGCTTGCGGGTGAACTCCGCGGGCAGGGCACGGAAGTGACTGTCATCGCAATGGACTTGAGCCTGCCGGACGCCGCAAAGGAGCTCCACCTCGCCACCGAATCCCTGGGACTCACAGTGGACATCCTGGTCAACAACGCGGGATTCGGAACACATGGACAAGTTCTCCACGCAGACGCCGATCGCTATGTCGAACAGATCCAATTGAACTGCTCCACCTTGGTCGGTACCAGCACGCGATACCTGCCCGGCATGGTTGAGCGCGGCTCGGGGGCCATCATCAACATCGCGAGTACGGCCGCATTCCAGCCGATACCCCACATGGCCGTCTACGGCGCGACAAAGTCCTTCGTGCTCTCGTTCACCCAGGCACTATGGGCCGAGACACAAGGCACAGGCGTGAAAGTCCTGGCCGTTTGCCCGGGCGCTACGGACACGCCATTCTTTGAAATCGCCGGCGAGGCTGCAGCCGCCGGATCGATGCGGACCCCGGAGCAGGTTGTGGACACCGCTATGTCCGCGATCCGCGGGAACAAGCCGAGCGTCGTCGATGGCCGTCTCAACTCCTTTGTTGCCCGGGTGGCCGTCAAGCTCCTGCCGGAGAAGCTGGTGATCGCAGCCGCGGGACGAGCTGTGCGCCCTACCAACTAGCTAGCAGTAGGTGTCGTTCTGAGCGCCCAAAACGACACCTACTGCCAGTCAGTTGGGCTGCCACACGACAATGGGCAGCCCCGCGCTCAGGTTCCCTGGATGATTCCGATCTGGACCACTCCCGTGTTGACCAGCGTCTTTGCCAAATAGACAACCTGCCCGGAATGCTCGACGGTCTGGGTCAGGATCAGCACAGGGTCCTTGGCGTCCAGCTCAAGCAGCTCGCCTCGCGCGACGCCCGGGGTGCCTGCCGCGATATCGGTCTCGCCCGGACCAAAGGCCGGGCCGACAGCCGCAATTAAGTTAGCCAGCAGCGTGGCCTCTCTCTCGAAGTCGTCCACAATGGCGCGTGCCGCTTCAGGGTCACGATCAATGAGAGCCCCCTTACTTGCCATGTGTTCCTGGACCAGGGCAATGGGTGAGCCGTCCCGTTTGAGGACACTCTCGAAGAACCAGGAGGGCTCTTCTTCGCGGATTCCGAGGGGCTCCGCAGTGAAAACCGACGACGACGGGTGCAGCACATGCTGTGTCCGGCTGACCTGGATGGCGGATCCGGCCTCGGCCAGGATCTCCTCCATGGGCCTGATCCGTTCGAGGCCAACCCGCGGCAGGCGGGTGGCCACAAAACGTCCAATCCCTCGGCGCGAGCGTACGTATCCGTCTTCCTCGAGGAGGATGAGAGCCTCACGGACCACCGTCCGGCTGACCTTCATTGCCGAACCAAGGTCCGTTTCCGAGGGCAACAGCGACGAAACCGGGAAGTGCCCCGCCCGGATCGCATTCATGATGCGCGAGTACACGGCAACTCGGAGCGGGATGTTGGCGGTGGCATCCAACGGCTCCGAAAGAACGGCCTCAGCACTGCGGTCCAAAATGGCTCCCTTCGTCGATATTGAGAGTTTACGCGATGGGTATTCCGAGCTTGTATAACAAGCATGTATGATGCACATATAAGCCATCTTGTGCTCTGCGCCACACATGCATCGAGCCGCTCCCGAAGCCGTTTTGTTTCAAACAAGGAAGTTTGTCCATGACTACCCAAGCCACCAGCACCGCAGGGCTCCCCCTTCGGCGAAAAGCAGCCCGAGTGCCCGTCCTCATTGCCACGCTCATCCTTTCGATCCTTAGCTACCAGCTCAACGCCAGCCTGTTCTCGGCGGCACTACCCGCCATGGCCGCCCATTTCCAGGAATCCACGGAAAACGTGGCCAAAGTCCAGTCGCTTTTCTTCCTGACCGGCGCGGTCCTGGGTATGGCATTTTCCCGATGGAGCGACTTCCTGGGACGCCGCCGCACCCTGCTGATCGTCCTCTCCATGATGCTGTGCGGCACGGTCCTGTGCCTGCTGGCTCCGAACCTGACCGTCCTACTCGTGGGCCGGGTCCTGCAAAGTGCAACGAGCGCCACGTTCACCATTTCCTTCCTGCTCCTGTCCGAGCGTTTCAGCAAACGCCTCTTCGGCATCTCCGTCGGCGTTATTTCGGCGGTCAACGGCGGCATTGGCGGACTCGACGGCTTCCTGGGCGGTTTCATCACCGACACCATCGGCTGGCAGTTCCTCTTTGTCTTGGTCCTCGGCGTGGGCGTGCTGGCGATCGTGCTGGTTGCCGTCGTGGTCCCGAAGAGGGCCGCCCGGACACGCGAGGGACGCATGGACTGGTGGGGCGCAGGCACCCTGGGCACGTTCCTGGTTCTCTTGAGCAACCTGATCGGACAGGCTTCCACGTCCGGATGGGGCGACGCCTGGACCCTTGGGTATCTCGCCGGCGCAGTGGTTGCCGGGCTGGCGTTCGTCGCCGTGGAAAAGCGTGTTGCCCGTCCGCTGATCGCCGTCGAGCAATTGCGGTCCCGCCAGGTGTGGCCGGTTTTGGCGAGCACGGTGCTGACGCTTGCCGGTATCTTCTCGGCATTGAACTTCACCGTGATCCTCCTAAGCCAGGACGCAAAAGCCGGATACGGACTGTCGGCCTCCATGTCAGCCCTCCTGTACCTGACGCCCACGGCGTTCGTGGGTGTACTCACGGCGGTGTTCTCCGGCTGGTTCGCGCAGCGCATCGGCTGGTTCAGGGCCCTGAGGATCAGCAGCGGCCTGATCGTTGTCGCCGCGGTTGCGGTCGCGATCTTTGCCGCGGACCGTTGGATGGTGTTCGGCTTGCTGATCATTATGGGAGTCCTGTATCTCGGCCAGTTCCAGAGCACCGTCAGCGGCATCGCGGTGCTGAACTCACCCAAATCGGCGCCGGGTTCCGTGCCCGGCCTGAATGGAGCATGCTTTGGAATCGGAGCCAGTGTGGGAATCGCCGTCGTCGCACCCGTCGTCGCCGCCGGAACCATCGCCGGTTACCAAACTGCCCTGTGGATCTCTGCCGGCTTCGCCCTCGCGGCATTTGCTGCTTCCCTGATCCTCCGCCCAGTGGCTGCGAGCGCCGCGGCGGCGCCCGCCGTCGTCGTCACCCATGCTTAAGCCCGAACTCGAGTCACCCAACCCACAAAGGAGCTCCATGACCACCACCACACCGCAGCCGTTCTACCTCGATTGCGATACCGGCATCGACGATTCCCTGGCAATCGCTTATCTCCTGGCGAGCCCCGAGGTGGAGCTGGCCGGGATCGGAACCGTCAGCGGCAACGTCAGCGCCGCGGTCGGCGCCGTCAACACATTGAACCTGCTGCACGCTGCCGGAAGGGCCGGGATCCCGGTTGCCGTGGGTGCCCACGATCCCCTCGTGGGCACGTTCGACGGCGGGGCGCCGCACGTTCACGGCGAGAACGGCATCGGCGGGGTCGCGTTGGAAGACTCGGGAGTGTTGTCGGAATCAGAGACAGCCGCGGAGATGCTGGTGCGGCTCGCCAACGAGCACCCGGGTGAATTGCGCGTCATCGCCGTCGGTCCGCTCACCAATCTGGCCCTCGCGCTGCAACTGGACCCGAAGCTCCCGTCGCTCATCCGCGATGTCACGGTCATGGGCGGAGCCGCGTTTGTGCCGGGTAACATCAGCCCAGTCGCCGAGGCTAACATCTTCAATGACGCCGAAGCAGCCGCCGTGGTGATGGAAGCCGGTTGGCCGGTCACGATGGTTCCCTTGGACGTCACCATGAACCACCGCTTCGATGAAACCCATCGCGCGGCGCTCGCGACTGCCGGACATCCGGTGGCCAGCGCACTGTCGGGCATGCTCGTCCAGTACTTCGCCTTTTACAACACGATTTTCGGTGAACATTGCGCCGCCCTCCACGATCCGCTGGCAGCGGCCATCGCCGTCGGTGCCCTCGAGCTCGACGACGCCCCGTACGTCGGAATTTCCGTGGACACGAGCACGGGTGCGGCTAGTGGCAAGACTCGCTGCGAGCTGCTCGACGGCGGAGCCGCCGGCGCGCGGGAGGTGCCGGAGCGGGCGTCCCGGGTTGTGCTGTCCGTCAAGGGCGACGCCGCTGCGCACCTTCTGGAGCGGATCCTGTCCTTGCCGGCGGCGAACTGAAGGGGCTTTTGATGAACACTTCCGAAGACACTGCTTCCCACGGCGCCGAGCCCAGCCAGGCCGACCTCGAACTGCTGGACCGCGCCATTTCCCTCGCGAGGGCAGCCCGGGACCGCGGCGACCACCCGTTCGGCGCACTTCTGTTGGCGCCGGACGGAACAATTGTGGAAGCGATGAACACCGTCAACACGGAACACGATCCCACCGGTCATGCCGAGACCAATCTGGTCCGCCTGAGCGCCAGGAAGCTCGATGCCGGCGCATTGGCCGCCAGTACGCTGTACACGAGCACCGAACCGTGCGCCATGTGCACCGGGGCAATCTATTGGGCGGGAATCGGACGCGTGGTCTATGCCTTGTCCGAGAAGGACCTTGCCTCGATTGTCACCGAGCAGTCCGGCGTGCCCACTCTTGACCTGCCCTGCCGCGAAGTCCTTGCCCATGGCGGGAGTAGCGTCACCGTGACGGGTCCCGTTCCGCTTCCGGAGGCAACAGAGGTCCACCGTGGCTTCTGGCACTAGACCGGAACCCCGACACCGCAATCCAGCACCACCAAAAGGACAACTCATGCCCATCCCCAGCACGCTCACTGTTCTCGGCAGCCTCAACGTCGATCTCACGTGCCGCGTCCACCGCCTGCCCTCCCCCGGCGAAACCATCGGCGGCGGCACCCTCACCCGTCAGCCCGGCGGAAAGGGAGGCAACCAGGCCGCGGCTGCTGCACGGCTGGCCGGGGCTGCCCGCATGGTGGGCGCCGTCGGAGCGGATCCGGATGGCCGGTTTCTGACGGAGGCCCTGGACCGGGCAGGGGTCGACATTTCGGCAGTGGAGCAGGTTTCCGCGCCGACGGGGACGGCGTTGATCGTGATTGACAGCGAGGGCGAAAACCAAATCGCCGTGGCTCCGGGAGCCAACGCGGTGGTTTCGCTGGATCGCGCCGATTTCTCCGATGGCGGGCCAGTGCTCGCGCAGCTTGAAATCGCCGTAGACGCCGTCCTGGAAGCCGCGCGCCGCACCACCGGGTTCTTCGCCCTCAATGCGGCTCCGGCACAGGCACTCCCGGCAGGATTTCTGGAACGCTGTGACCTGGTGATCGTCAACGAGTCGGAGTACGAACTCATCCCCGAGCTCCGGAGCGCCGAACGCGTGGCCGTCACATACGGCGCAGGCGGCGCGTCGATGTACACACAAGGGGTCAGGACCGCCCATGCCCCCGCAGCCAAGACGAGCGTCGTCAACAGCGTGGGGGCCGGTGACGCCTTCTGTGCGGCGCTCGTGTTGGCACTCGCGTCGGGCCTGGATGAGGAAAGCAGCCTCGCGGCCGCCTGCGCGGTGGGGGCCGCCGCCGTCGCGAGCGAGCTTTCCCAACCGGAGTTCGAGCGGCTGGAACACTATCTGGGGATCTAAGAATCCGAGCTTGAGATCCGCCCGAGGTGCTGGACACCGCCCGGCACCAGCGAACCGCGGGCCGCACCTACCATGCCTTCTACGGCGCGGGCGAGGTGCGTACCGCGGTCGCTGACGCCGTCCCAGCGCACCAGGGCCTGGGCATTCAGTCCGTCCACCATGCCCAGGATCTGCCAGGCGACAGACGGAGCATCGAACGTATCGAACTCACCGGCGTCGATCCCCGCTTCGACCACTCGCTGCACCACGGCCTGCCATGCATCCATCTGCTCACGGACGCAGGCTGCGAGCGCCTCGTTCCGACGCCCCAGGGTCCACGCCTCCACCCAGATTGCAGTGACATCGAGCCGGCTGACGTCCATAAGCGTTTCGAGGAGCATCCCGAGCTGTTCCAAGGGAGTCGGCTGCTTCTCCAGAAGGCCCGCAACCTCCTCGGTCTCCGCCGCCACGATGGTCGAAAAGATGCCCGCCACCAAGGCCTCCGCATTGGGCTGGTAATGCGCGACGAGGCCTGAGGCCACCCCTACCCGCGCTGCCACGTTGCGCAGCGTAATGGCGGAAAGCCCCTGTTCAAGCGCTATTTCCTTGGCAGCCTCGGCTATTTCGGCCGCGCGTTCGGCCGGCGTCTTCCGCGCAGCGCGTTTCTGTATGGTGCTTGACATCACACAACAGTCTAAAGTAGTTTTCTTGTTGTTGATCATGCGATCAATAAGAATTTTCACCTCACAACACAGAGGAGACTTCCATGGCCTGGAGAATGCCAGCCGAAACTGCACCCCACGAGCGCACCTGGATGGCGTTCCCCCGCACTGGCCTGACCTTGGGCGACGACGCAGCTTCGGCCGAAGAAGCGTACGCGGCCTGGACCGCCGTCGCGCATGCAGTGTCCGAGTTCGAGCCCGTCACTATGGTGGTCGACCCCAGCGAACGGGACCGGGCCAGCCGCATGCTCGGCGCCGGAATCGAACAGCTTGAGGCTCCGCTCGACGAATTCTGGATGCGCGACGTCGGACCCACCTTCGTCGTCGACGACGAGCGTCCCGGCGTGCTCGGCGCGGTCGACTGGATCTTCAACGGCTGGGGCGCGCCGGCCTGGTCCGAATGGGAGAAGAGCGCCGGCATGGCCCGCCTTGTCGCCGAAGAGTCCGGGGCGGAACTGGTCACTTCGCTGCTCGTCAACGAAGGCGGCGCCATCCACGTCGATGGTGAAGGCACCGTCCTTGTCACCGAAACCGTCCAGCTGGATCCTCGCCGAAACGCTTACGCCGACAAGGCACGCGTCGAAGCGGAACTGTCGCGCACGCTGGGCACTACCCGCGCGGTGTGGGTACCGCGGGGCCTCACTCGTGACTACGAGGACCTCGGCACACGCGGTCACATCGACATGGTGGCCACGCTTCCCTCCCCCGGCCGGGTCCTGCTGCACTCGCAGACCAACCCAGGTCACCCCGATTTCGAGGTCAGCCGCACCCTGCAGCGGTTCTTCGAAACCCAGAAGGACGCCGCAGGCAAGCCGTTCGAGATCACCCTGCTTCCCGCGCCTGAGACCCTCCGCGACGAGGAAGGCTTCGTCGATTGGAGCTACGTCAACCACCTCGTGGTCAACGGCGGCGTGATTGCGTGTGGCTATGGCGAAGAGCGAGCCGACGCGCTGGCCGCGGAAATCCTGGCCGAGGCATACCCGGGCCGCCGCGTCGTCACAGTGGATGCCCGGCCGATCCTCGCCCGGGGCGGAGGAATCCACTGCATCACGCAACAGCAGCCCAAACTCACCAGTCAGGCCGCGCGATGAGCCGCTTCGACGTCGTCGAGGCCTCCATTGCGCAGTTGCGTGCAGCACTGGAAGCCGGTGAGGTGACCAGCGAGGAACTCACCCAGGCGTACCTGGACCGCATCGACGCCTACGACCGCAACGGCATCACGTTGAACGCAATGGTGGTTATGAACCCCGAAGCGCTCGCAGATGCCCGGGCCTCCGACGAACGCCGGGCAAGCGGCACCACCCACGGGCCCCTCGACGGCATTCCGTACACCGCCAAGGACAGCTACCTGGCCAAAGGGCTCACGGCCGCCGCGGGCTCCCCCGCGTTCGAAAACCTCATCGCCCAACGCGATGCCTTCACCATCGAACGCCTCCGCGCGGCAGGCGCCGTGCTCATCGGACTGACCAACATGCCGCCCATGGCCAACGGCGGCATGCAGCGCGGGGTCTACGGACGCGCCGAGAGCCCCTACAACGGCGACTTCCTCACCGCGGCTTTCGGCTCCGGCTCCTCGAACGGCTCGGGAACCGCGACCGCGGCGAGCTTCGGAGCCTTCGGCCTGGGCGAGGAGACCTGGTCCAGTGGCCGCGCACCGGCGTCGAACAATGCCTTGTGCGCGTACACGCCCTCGCGCGGCGTCATCTCGGTGCGCGGCAACTGGCCACTGGTCCCCACCATGGACGTCGTGGTGCCTCACACCCGGTCCATGGCAGACCTGCTGGAACTGCTCGATGTCATCGTTGCCGACGACGCCGAAACCCGCGGCGACTTCTGGCGCGCGCAGCCTTGGGTCCGGATCCCGGCCGCGTCCCGGGTGCGTCCGGCTTCCTATCCGGCGCTGGCACCGTCCGACGTCGACGGCGCCCGCTCGGCTTTGGAGGGCAAGCGCTTCGGGATACCGGCCATGTACATCAACGCAGACCCCGACGCCGGCACCAGCGAAACTCCCGGCATCGGCGGACCCACCGGCCAACGAATCCAGACGCGCGATTCCGTGATGGAACTGTGGGAGGCTGCCCGTCGCGACCTCGAAGCCGCGGGTGCCGACGTGGTCTTGGTGGACTTCCCCGTGGTTTCCAACTACGAAGGCGACCGCCCGGGAGCGCCCACCATCGCCAGCCGTGGACTGGTCAGCCCGGAGTTTCTGAAGCGGGAAATCGTCGATCTCTCGGCCTGGGCCTGGGACGACTTCCTCGCAGCCAACGGCGATCCGGCACTAAACAGGCTGGCCGACGTCGACGGCACGGCGATCTTCCCGCACCCCGACGGCGCCCTCCCGGACCGCTATGACGGGTTCGACGACGACATCGCCGACTACCCGGCACATATCCGCGCACACGCGGTCGCCTCCCTTACCGACATCCCGCACCTCGAAGAAGGCCTGCGCGGACTCGAAGCGACCCGGCGAGTGGACCTTGAGGAATGGATGGACGGCCTCGGCCTGGATGCGGTCATCTTCCCCGCCGCCGCCGACGTCGGACCAGCCGACATGGACGTCAACGAATCCTCAGCCGACCTCGGCTGGCGCAACGGCGTCTGGGTAGCCAACGGCAACCTCGTCCCCCGGCACCTGGGGATCCCGACAGTCACCGTACCGATGGGAACCATGAGCGATATCGGCATGCCCGTCGGACTCACATTCGCCGGCCGCGCCTACGACGACACCGCACTGCTCGCACTGGCCGCGGCTTTTGAAGCAACAGGCGAGCGCCGCACAAGTCCCCCGCGCACACCGCGCCTCGACTGACGAATCAGGTGGACTCGTCGTCGAAAGGGGCCTTCTGCCCGGCCGCCAACCGAACAACCGGGCGGGCAGGAGGCTGGACCGGAGGCTGCGCCTGGGTTGGGACGACCGGCTCAGTGAGCGGCTCGTCCTCCAGGAGGGCTTCGCGGATAATGCGGCGAGGATCGTATTGGCGTGGGTCCATTTTCCGCCAATCGATGTCCTCGAATTCCGGGCCGAGCTCCTGGCGAAGCTTTTCCTGCGCGCCGGAGGCCATGCGCCGCAGTTCGCGGATAAGCCGCCCCAGCTTCCTCGCATACTCCGGAAGCTTGGTCGGTCCAAGGACCAAAACGGCAATAATCAGGAGAAGGGCTACCTTCTCGACCGAAATATCGATCATGGCTCCATTCTAAATCCACCACCCGGTCGCTCCGGGCGGCACCGGGCTTAGGAGATCGCGTACAACGCTACGGCAAGTCCAGCTGCCATCAGCGCCTCGCGGACACCTTTCAATCGGGGAACGGCGTGCGATTTGCTCTCAGCTGGCATCGCGAACGTGCCCAACAGCCAACCCGTGGCGGCGAAGAGCATGAGGATCGCGCTCATGATGTCGGCAAGGATGATGCCCAGTTGGTGTCCTGGATGATCCGACACCGATCCAGCTCCACTCGACGCAGAGAGCAGCACCCAGCCTGAAATGGCCGCCACCGCTGCGCCATAGATCGCCGACCATCGCCCTGTCCCCGCTGTCCCCGCTGTCCGTGGGCCTTGGTACACGATCCTGACCACGAACAAGAGGAAGACAAGGCCAATCGCAGCTCCGAGCGGGACCACACCAAGCGGAGCCCACCCGAGCCCTGCCGCCGCCATTGCGGCGGCCAATATCCCGGCTGCGGCGGCGTCAATCCGGGCCGCGACACTCTTGGCCCGGAAGATGGCTCCGAACCCCAACACGGCCGCTGCCCCGAAAAGCAGCACCAGAGCGCCTACAACAAACGAACCTCGGAACATATCCTGCCAATCCTCCTGCGCGCTTCCGGATGAAACCCACCCGCAGTCATATCAGTTCCGCATGGGAGAACCCTGCATGCTGCGAAGATCAGCGCTGGAACAGCAGCGCAATGACTCCGGAGCGGACAATGATGGTGGCCCCGAGCGCGACGTAGACCACAGGAATCACCCATTCTCCAGCCCGGCGGCAGAGCGCGGCTACGGTCGGGTGCGCTGTCAGCCAGTAGCCGGCGGCGCACCACACTGCCACCATCACCGCAAAAGTCAGACCCGTCACCACCGAAGCAGCCTGTGCCAGCGAGCGGAACAGCGGAATGTAGACGGAGATGTTGTCTCCACCGTTGGCTACCGTCACGGCGACAACCACGGGCACGGTCAGCGACCGGGGCTTCGGTGGATCTCCGGGCGGGCGGGCAATCCTGAGCAAGGCGTAACAGCCCAAAGCAAACGGGACCAGACCGAGGAAACCCACCCACTCCACCGGGACGGGGTTGAGCGCCAATGCCGCTGCGGCCGCCACCCCGGTCAGTATTCCGATGCCGATGTATTGGCCTACCCAAATTCGCCAGAGTCTTGGCACCGGGCGCGTCCTGGCTGACAAGAAAAGAACGGACAGGACCAGAAGGTCATCAAGGTTTGTCGCCGCAAAGGCTCCGGCCGCTGTCAGTACGGTGCCGCCCAGATCTTCCATCGTTGATGACACTACCGCTTGGAGACTCGAGCTGGCCCGGACCACACCGGCTGGCGCCAGCGGCCCCGCCGTGGCAGCATCGGACGATGACTGCAGATACCCGTCCGTACGTCGAGCCCGGGCAGCCGGAACTTGCCGTTCCGCTACTCGGCGGAGACGTGACGGAGGGGCTCGTCCGGGTCGGCGACACAGTGCGGCGCCCTGTAGGCGACGCTTCGCAACGGGTCCGCCGTCTCCTGGATTTCCTGCAATCGGCCGGATTCCAGGGAGCGCCCCGCTTCCTGGGCATCGACGGACGCGGCAGGGACACCCTGAGTTTCGTTCCCGGGGACACCGCCGGCCGCCCCTGGCCACGCTGGGTCGCCGACGAATCGAGCGCCATCAGCGTCGCGCGCCTGGTCCGGAGCTACGATGACGCCGTGCAGCCGCTGGGCGTACCCTCTTGGGCACGCGCGGGCGACGATGACGATCCGCAGGGGTGCCCTAGCTCGATCGCGGGACCGGCAACATTCCTCGCCCACATGGACATCACCCCGGAGAATGTCGTGTTCCGGGACGGTACCGCGGTAGCCCTGATCGACTTCGATTTGGTGCGCCCGGCAACCCGCGCGGAAGAAATCGCGAACTTGCTGCTCTGGTGGGGCGCCTGGATGCCCGTCACGGACCGTGATCCCGTCATGCGCGACGTCGACGCCGCCTCCCGGGCTGACGTGCTGGTGGACGCCTATGGCCTGGGTCCGGTTGATCGCGCCAAGGTAGTCGACGTGGCCCTGAACGCCGCCGAGCGCTCCTGGCATTTGATGCGGCGCAGGGCGCTTACCCAGGGCGGCGGGTGGAAACGGATGTGGGACGAAGGCGTCGGTGACAAGATTCTTCGCCGCCGAGCGTGGCTGGCCGAAAACGCGGCAATTCTCCACGCCGCGATAACGTGACCTGGCCTTAATCGTCGTCGAGGTGGCGCAGGAGGAAAGGAGGGGCCGCGCGCATAGTCCGGAGATCGCCGTCGCTGGCTGCTTGCTCCCCGAGGTAGTCTCCATGGTTCCCCGGCACGATCATCAGGCGGCTCCCCGGAATGGCACGGACCATCTGCACCCCGTGCTCGGGCTTGATCACATCACGGTCGCCAAGCAATACGAGAGTCGAAGCCGTGATGGAGCCGTTGTGTGCGTAGCCATGCTCAAAGTCCCCGCCCCCACCCTAACCGCCGGCTGTAGCCACTTGGCAAGAGCGTGGGGAACTCAACGCGTCTCAATATTTCGCTTAATGAGAATGAGTATTGATAGCATCAGTATTCTCGTCGCTCCTAACATGAAAGTCCCCCATGCACCCTGCCCTCCTGGTCCGAGATTTGAGGGTGTCCCTCCGGGGGCGCGCCCTGATTGACGGAGTCAGCTTCGCTATTGACCCGGGTCAAAGACTGGCACTTCTCGGAGCCTCGGGTTCAGGCAAGTCCCTAACCGCGGCCGCGCTCCTCGGACAGCTTCCACACACGATGACTGCTTCAGGGCGGTTGCAGATCAACGGAGTGGACGTGCCGTTGTCCAATGGGCGAAGGCGTCGCGCCGGAATCACCGCAATCCATCAGGACCCGATGTCAGCGCTCAATCCCTTGGTACGCCTGGGCAGACAGCTGGAGATCCCGCTGCGGCATGCCGGCCATTCGGCCTCCATCGCACGGCAACAGGCACTTGAGCTGCTCGCGTCGGTGGGGATAGAAGAAGCCGAGCGGACCATGCAAAGCTTCAGCGGCGAATTGTCGGGCGGTCAGCTGCAACGGGTCTGCATCGCCCTCGCCCTGGCCTGCCGTAGCGCCGTCCTGGTGGCGGATGAACCGACTACCGCACTGGACATGGTCAGCCAGGCGAAGGTCCTCGATGCCTTGTCCTTGTATTCGGAATCGACCCATTCCGAATCCGCGCATTCCACGTCCGGGCATTCCACGCCCACCGGCGCGATGTTGTTCATCACTCATGACCTCCCTGTGGCTGCGGCCTTTTGCCACCAGGCCCTTGTCCTGGGTTCCGGCCGGATCATCGAAGCCGGATCGATGGAGTCCCTCGTGGAACGACCCACGCACCGGTACACGAAGCAGTTGGTGGAAGCCGCCCATGTCGGCACTGATTCCCTTCGCACGGAAGCCGCATCATGAATGCAGTATTGAGCGCCGACAATCTGGGCCTCAGCTACCCGGGCAGGGGGCTCCTGAAGAAACGGCCATCCCGGCCGGCCCTGCAGGACGTTTCCCTCAGCATTGCCACTGGCGGCAGCATCGGCTTGGTGGGTGGCTCGGGCGCCGGAAAATCCACTCTCCTGCGGATCTTGCTCGCTTTGGAGAAGCCAAATGCCGGAACCGTCACGTTCAATAACACTCCGGTTGTGCCCGGTCCGGCCTCGTCCTTGAGATGGTACCGCCGCGCGGTGCAATACATCCCGCAGAACCCGGCGGCGAGCCTCGACCCGGGCATGAACGTGGAGCGCCTTCTCCTGGAACCCCTGAGGCAACTGCGCGTTGACGGCGACCACCGGGGGATGATCCTGAATGCCCTGCAACGGGTAGATCTCGATCCGGGCATGCTCACCCGTCGGCCCCGGGAACTCTCCGGCGGGCAAAACCAGCGCGTGGCCATTGCACGGGCATTGGTCCCCGCGCCGAGCATCCTCCTGGCAGACGAGCCGGTCAGCGGGCTCGATCTTCCCCTCAGGAACACGGTCTTGGACCTCATGGAACAGCTGGTCCAAGGGGACGGCCTCGGGCTCCTATTCGTCTCGCACGACTTGTCCGCCGTCGCCCGCCTGTGCTCCGAGACCCTGGTCCTCTCCGGGGGTCGCGTGGTGGAACGCGGGCCGACCGCAGCCGTGTATGCCAATCCACAGACCCGGGAAGCCAAGGAGCTCGTAACCTCCGCGGCACTCATGCACCGTTTCCTTCCGGCACCCCTCCCTGCGCCGTACCCGCAACAAGTCCACCCCGCCTAAATCCACTCGCACCCACGAAAGAAGGCATCCATCCATGGCTATTCCACGTCCAAAAGCAGTTGCCGCGATACTCCTCTCCTCCGCAATGGCCGCCATACTGAGCGCCTGCTTCGCCCAAGGCAACACTCCAGCTGGCAGCAGTATCGACTCCCGAATCAAGGTAGCCATGTTGCAGCCACCCCGTTCCGGACTCACTCCCCTGAGCGACGACGCCTTCAAACTCTCACGGTGGAAGACCGCCGAGACGCTGATTGTCCTCGATACCCTCGGCGATGCCCAGCCATCGCTTTCAACAGCTTGGAAGCAACTGGACAGCAGGAACTGGCGCTTCGAACTCCGCGCAGGCGTGAAATTCCATGACGGAACGCCTCTCACGGCCGGGCAAGTGGCGGCATCGTTGACGGCGGCTGCCAGCGCAAAGCCCAAGCCACGGATCCTCGACGGCGTGCAGCTGAGCGTCCGCACGGACGGCGGGAACGCCGTCGTCGTCACCACCCAGACGGACGACCCGCTGGTTCCGCAGCGGCTTTCCAGCCCGCAGCTTTCCATCCTCGCCGCGTCCGCCTACAAGCCCGGCGGGGTCGTCAGCCCCATCAACGCCGGAACTGGCCCCTACGTCCTTGCATCCGCGGACGGCACCAGCTCGGCAACACTCAACCGCTTCGCCGACTATTGGGGCGAGAAAGCAGCGAGCAGCGGCGTCGACGTCCAATACGTTCCCGACGGCACAGCGCGTGCAGCCGCGCTGAGGGCCGGAACTGCCGACGTCGTGGAGGCCATTCCCGTGGGCCAGGTCGCCCAGATCAAGGCGGACTTGATTCATGAAGTCCCCATGCCCCGCACCAATACCCTCTACCTGAACACCAAGGCGGGTCCTTTCGCGGATCCGTCGGTCCGGGCAGCGGCACGCACCTCGGTCGAACGGGCCACCATTGTCGACCGGGTCTACGAGGGACGGGCGGACATCGCCGAAGGCCTTCTGGGCCCGGCTCTCCCTTGGGCGGCCAAGGAGCGGCACAACACCCCATACGTTGAAGCCCTGAAGAAGCGGGCGGAAGCGGCACCCGCCAATGGCCGCCGCATCAAACTCGGCACGTTCACGGACCGGGCCGAACTGCCCGAGGTCGCCGTGCAGCTTGAGCAGCAGCTCGAAGCCGCCGGCTTCATCGTGGAGCAGGAAGTCCGCGAGTACCAGCACATCGAGGCAGACGCCCTGGCCGGCAAGTTCGATGCCTTCATCCTGTCCCGCGCGACGGTCCTCGACTCCGGCGACCCCGTCGCCTACATGTTCAGCGACTTCTCCTGCAAAGGCTCGTTCAACATCTCCCAGTTCTGCGATCCGGAGGTGGACGCAGCACTGAGCAAGGCCGCAGCCATTCCGGCAGGCCCGGAGCGCCGGGCGGCAATTGCCGCCGCCGAGGCGCTGATCCTCTCGAAGGATGCGGCCGTGCCGCTCCTGCACGAGCGCGTCATCCAAGGCGAATCAGCCAGGATCCGCAACGTAGAACGTGATCCCCGCGAGCGCGCCCTGATCACCAGCAAGACAGGAATCGCCGACTGATGCGGGGCCCGGCGTTCGTCAAAACCGCGGCTTCCCGAGCCGTGGCACTCTTCGCTATCGTTCTGCTGATCGGGCTCTTGCCATGGCTTTCGGGACAAAGCCCGGAGTACACCATCCTGCGGGCCCGGTACGCCGACCGGGAAGCGACTGATGAAACGCTGGGCATGATCCGCGCGGAGCTCGGACTTGATCGAGGACCGGTGCACATCTTCCTCGACTGGGCCGGAGGCCTTTTGCGCGGGGACATGGGGAATTCCTGGATTACCAACACACCTGTTGGCCCCGGCACCGTGGAAACCCTGGGAGTCTCCGTCACCCTGATGGCGTGCGCCGTAGCCGTCGCAATGGTGGTGGCCACCGCGCTGTGCGTTCCGTCCGTGATGCGCGGGCTCGCCGGAAACCCCGGGCGGGGCTCCGGCGTCGTGGCCGCGGCCATGACTGCGCTCCCCGAGTTCCTCCTCGCGGCGATGCTCCTTGTCGTCGGTGCGGTGTGGCTGGGCTGGTTCCCGCCGTATGGCTGGCAGGGCCTGGACCACGCGGTGTTGCCGGCGCTCGCCCTCGGCCTGCCCGCCGGCGGGCTCATCGGGCGGCTTCTTTCCGACGCCATCAGCCTGGCGTTCGCCGAAAAATGGGTGGCCACCTGGGCGATGGCCGGAGCAAGCCGCGCCCGGCTCACCGCGGCGGTGCTCCGCCGGGCCCTGCCATCGGTGATGAGCCAGATCGGACTTGTCCTCATTGGCCTTACCGGCGGGGCGGTTGCCGTGGAGAGAGTCTTCGCGATTCCGGGCTTGGGCCGCGCGGTCCTGGGCGCGGCGAGCGCCCAGGACATACCCGCGCTGCAGGCAGGAGTGCTGGCCCTCCTCATGTTGGCCGTCGTGGCAGGTTCCCTCAGCGCCGCGGCCCGATACCTTCTCATGGGAGCGGCGCTGCGCTCGGGGACGGTTCCGGTCCCGGACTCGCCGGGAAGATCACGACGGCGGGATGCCGCGGTTCCGCTCGTTGCGGCAGGAGCGTTGATGCTCATCGTCGTCGCGGGATTGCTTCGCGACCCATTCACCTCGAGCCATGCGCGGCTTGCCGGCCCGGGCTTCGAGCTGCCCTTCGGGGCCGACGCGAGCGGACGGGACATTCTTGCCAGGGTGGGGCACGGTGCCGTGTCCACGCTGGGAACGGCTCTGCTCGTGGTGCTGGCTTGCCTTGTGATCGGGATCGTCGTCGGGCTCTTCCCGCTCGCGGCGACCGGTCCCCTTGAAGTAGCCAACGCCGCTCCGCCCATCCTGGCCGGCCTGATCGTTGCCGTGGTGACCGGGCCGTCTGCCGAAGGTGCGGCGATAGCCGTCACCCTGGTCAGTTGGGCACCCCTCGCCGCCCACACGGCGGCCTTGGCGCAGGAGGCCAGGGCCCAGCCCCACGTGAAGATCCTTCCGGTCCTGGGCGTGGGAAGGGTCCGCATCCTCTGGCGCTACATCCTCCCGGCCATCCTTGGCCCGGTGTTCAGGCATTCGATGCTCCGGGTACCGGGAATCGCGCTCGCCTTGGCTGCTTTGGGGTTCCTCGGCCTCGGCCCCCACCAGCCGTCGCCCGAGTGGGGCCTTATCCTCGCCGAGGGTATCAACTACGTGGAGCGTGCCCCTTGGGCCGTTGCCGCCCCGGCCTCGGCGTTGATCCTCGCTTCGATCCTGGCCGTTTCGCTGTCGAGCGTGACGTGGTCGCGCTCGCAGGGGGCCTTAGCCCTCAACAACTGACCAGTTTCGCCCCTGACACTGCCCCGCCGACCCGGAACCACGCGCCCGGAAACAGGGAGTCCGCATCAAAAACAGTAGATCGTTGAGGAGGCCAACCTTCGAAGCGGATCCCGAGCAATTGACTCATTCGAATATATGTTCGAAAATTGAAGTATGTCATCCCGCCTGTCTTCCGCTTCGCCGGCTTCGCTGCGCGATGACTTGCAGGCGCAGATCCACCTCATGCAGGGCAAGCGCGGAAGCGAACGCTCCCTGCCCGTGCTCCCTTCACTTAGCAGGCTCCTGCCGGGCGGACTGCGCCCGGGAGCGGCTTACTCCATACAGGGATCCATGTCGCTGGCCATGGCATTATTGGCCGGACCATCACTGAATGGCTCGTGGTGCGGGGTAGCCGGACTACCTGACTTCGGGGTCGAGGCGGCAGCAGGGTTCGGCATTGCGCTCGACCGGCTGGTGCTGGTGCCTGACCCCGGGACCAGCTGGACGCAGGTGATCGCTGCCATGGCGGACGTGCTCTCGGTGGTCCTTGCGCGGGCTCCGGAAAGAGTCGCACCCGCTGAGGCTGCACGCTTGGGAGCCAGGCTCCGGGAGCGGAGTTCCGTCCTCCTTGTCATGGGACCCTGGCCGCAGAGTGAAGCCGTCTTGCAAGTGAATGGATATGAGTGGGCGGGGCTCGGACAGGGCCATGGACATCTCGAAAAACAGGAGCTCGAACTCGAAGTCGCCTTGAGGGGCAGTTCCCGCAGGGCTTCCGTGGATCTTGCGGACAGCGGCCCGGTGGATCTTTCCCGCCATCGGATGGGAGCATGATGCTGTTTCAGCTTGAAACCCCGGTGCGCGCGTTGGTTACGTGGTTCCCTGATTGGCCCCTTGTCGCCGCCCGCTTGGCAGATGCCCTGCCGTCTGATGTGCCTACGGCAGTCATAGCCAAAGGTGTCATAGCTGCTTGCTCCGCGGAAGCCCGGGCAGAGGGAGTAGTCCGGGGCTTGCGGCTAAGGGAAGCGCAGACCCGCTGCCCTGAGCTGGTGGTGTGTGCCGTTGATCCGGTGCGGGATACGAGGGAATTCGAGCCCGTGGTCTCGTCACTTGAGGAACGGACTCCTGGCGTGGAAGTGCTTCGCCCCGGACTATGCGCTATCCGGGCCAAGGGTGCCGCCAGATATTACGGCGGAGAGGAAGCGGCCGCCGGTGCTGTGCTTGAATCGGCGGACCGTCTCGCCGTGGAGGCTCGTGTGGGGATCGCCGATTCCGTGTTCGCCGCCGAGCAAGCAGCCCGGAGCACCAGCGAACTCTCTGCCGTTCTTGTGCTCCCGCCGGGTTCTTCCCGGGATTTCCTGGCTCCATTTCCGGTGGAAGTACTAGGGCAGCCGAAGCTGGCTTCCTTGCTCAAACGCCTTGGCGTCCTCACTTTGGGGAATTTCGCCAATCTTCCCGCCGCCGATGTCCGGTCCCGTTTCGGGGCTGCCGGAATCACTGCGCATGCCCTGGCAAGGGGCCAGGATCCCCGCAAGGTGATCCCCCGGACTCCCCCGCGGAAGCTGGATCAACAGGCAGAGTTCGAACCCGGCCTGGACCGGGTTGACCAACTCGCCTTCCAGCTCCGGGCCACGGCAGACGCCTTCGTGGCCGGGGTGCAGACTGAAGGCTTGGTTTGCACAGAGTTGAGGGTGCTGATCACTGACGAAGCAGGGAGCCGCTCGGAACGGACGTGGGGCCACCCCCGCCATTTCACAGCCAGCGACGTCGTGGACAGGGTGCGCTGGCAGCTTCAGTCACAGCCCCCCGCCCGCGCCACCGATAAAACAGTCGACGGCGGAATGCACGACGGCGGCATGGCTCGCGGCGGACTGTCGTCACCGGTCACGCGGGTCGAGTTCGTCCCCGTCCGCGTGGACTCCATCGCCCATCATGGGCGGGCGCTCTTTGGAGACGGAGCCGAGGAACAGATTCATCATGGACTCAGCCGGATCCAAAGCATGTTGGGGCATGAAGCTGTGGTAGTGCCTGCGGTCTCCGGAGGTCGCTTGCTGGCCGAGCGGCGCCGTTTGGTTCCTTGGGGAGATGCCTTGCCCGCGGGATCGGCAGCCCTGGCCACCAGGCCGTGGCCCGGAAAGATTCCAGACCCGCAGCCCGCCACGGTGTTCGCCTCCCTTATCCCTGTCCTGATGCTTGATGCGAACAAGGAAAAAGTCCGTACAGACCATCGTGGCGGATTGATTGCCCCGCCAATGTGGTTTTGTCCCGGTGGAGACCCTGCACGACGACGACTAGTAGCTCAGTGGGCAGGCCCCTGGCCGCTGCGGCAGAGATGGTGGGACGCCGACCACCGCCTTGAAGCGGACCGGTTCCAGCTTGTGGACGGAAACGGAGAGGCCTGGCTTCTTCTCCTGGACGAGCAGAACTGGTGGGCAGAGGCCCGCTACGACTGAACACCCGAGTCGAACACCGAACTTTTAGGCAGGAAAGACAAAGATGGCTTGGAACAACCCGTCAATCCCGTGGTCGGAGTTCGAACGCACGCTCTCGGACCGGCGCGTGCCGGAGATCGGCAAGCCCAAAGGGGACGGCGGTGACAGCCCGGCCTGGTCAAGGAAACGCGGTCCTTACCGCCCGGTCCCCCTCGATCCCGCAGGGGTCGCATCGAGGGCGGATGCCGCCGTCGTGCCTTATGCCGAGCTGCACGCGCATTCTCACTACAGCTTCCTGGACGGCGCCTCCTCACCCGAGAAATTGGTTGAGGAGGCGGTCCGGTTGGGTATCCATGCCCTCGCGCTGACCGACCATGACGGCTTCTACGGGATCGTGCGAATGGCGGAGGCCGCCGAAGCCTACGAGTTGAAGACCGTATTCGGCGCTGAGCTGTCGCTCGGACTCAGCAAACCCCAGCAAGGGGAAGCCGACCCCGAAGGTGACCATTTGCTCGTCCTCGCCCGGAAGGAAGAGGGCTACCACCGCTTGGCAGGGGCGATGACATCAGCCCATCTGGCGGCCGATGCCGAGAAGGGCCATCCCATCTACGACCTCGATGCGCTGGCGCATTCCTTGAGGGACCACTGCCTGGTGTTGACGGGATGCCGCAAAGGATCAGTCCGGAGGGCCCTCATGAGCTACGGCGAGCAAGCCGCTGCCTTTGAGGTAGAGGCCTTGATCGAGCGATTCGGTCGGGAAAACGTGGTGGTGGAGCTCTTCGATCATGGGAATCCCCTCGACAGCAGCCACAACGACGCCCTTGTCCGTATTGCGGAGCGCGCAGGCATACCTTTCATCGCCAGCAACGCCGTACATTATGCGTCCCCGGAGGGATATCCGCTGGCAACGGCCATGGCGGCTGTCCGGGCACGCCGCAGCCTGGAGGAACTCGACGGGTGGCTGCCCGCAAGCAGCGGCGCCCATCTGCGGAGCGGTTCCGAGATGGCAGCACGGTTCGCCCGCTACCCCGGCGCGGTCGAACGGACTGTCGAAATCGCCGACGAGCTTGCGTTCCAGTTACGGGCAGCCCGCCCGAAGCTCCCCAAGCTTGATGTTCCTGCCGGGCACAGTCTTATCACCTGGCTCCGGCAACTTGTTGAAGAAGGCGTGAGGGTCAAATACCCGGATGCCGACGAACGGGTCCATGGCCGGATCGAGCAGGAACTCGCAGTGATCGAGGCGAAGAACTTCCCCGGTTATTTCCTGATAGTGCACGACATCGTGCAGTTTGCCCGTTCCCGCGGCATCCTCTGCCAAGGCCGGGGTTCCGCGGCGAACTCGGCTGTCTGTTACGCGCTGGGGATTACCGCGGTCGACAGTATCTTCTACAACCTTCCGTTTGAGCGTTTCCTCTCCAGCCTCCGAGAGGAAGAACCGGATATCGACGTCGATTTCGACTCGGACCGGCGGGAAGAAGTCATCCAGTACGTCTACCGCAAATACGGACGATTCAACGCGGCCCAGGTAGCGAATGTCATTAGTTACAGGCCGAAGAACGCCGTCAGGGACATAGCCAAGGCGCTCGGCTACAGCCAAGGCCAGCAGGACGCGTGGTCCAAGCGGCTCGATCACTGGGGCGATCTCAGCGAAGGCAAGACCAATAACATCCCGGCAACGGTCCTGGAACTTGCTGACCAAATACTGGGCTTCCCCCGGCACCTGGGCATCCACTCCGGCGGCATGGTCCTCACCGAACGGCCTGTCGGCGAGGTAGTTCCCATCGAGCGCGCCCGGATGGAAAACCGCACGGTCCTGCAATGGGACAAGGACGATTGCGAATGGATGGGCCTGGTCAAGTTCGACCTTCTCGGCCTGGGCATGCTCGCCGCACTGCAGTACTCCTTTGATTTGATCGACAAGCATTTCGGGGAGCGTTGGACCATCGAGACCATCCCGCGGGAAGAACCGGCCGTCTACGACATGCTCTGCCGGGCCGATTCGATCGGGGTGTTCCAAGTGGAATCACGGGCCCAGATCAGCACTCTGCCGCGGCTGAAACCGAGGGAATTCTACGATCTGGTGGTCGAAATCGCGCTGATCCGCCCGGGTCCCGTCCAAGGCGGCGCCGTCCACCCGTACATCCGACGCCGCGCAGGCACGGAGAAAGTCACGTATCTTCATCCGTTGCTGGAGCCCGTGCTGAAGCGGACCCTGGGTGTGCCCTTGTTCCAGGAGCAGCTGATGCAGATGGCAGTTGCCGTGGGCGGTTGCACTGCCGAGGATGCGGACCTGCTCCGCCGCGCGATGGGCTCCAAGCGGGGCCGGGAGAAGATCGAGTCCCTCGAGGCCAAGCTCTACGCGGGGATGGCGGCCAACGGGATCAGCAAGGACGACGCCGACGCCATCTACGGCAAGATCCAGGCCTTTGCGAACTTCGGTTTCGCAGAGTCCCACTCCTTGAGCTTCGCGGTGTTGGTCTATGCAAGCTCGTGGCTGAAGCTGCACTATCCCGGCGCGTTCCTCGCGTCCCTGCTCCGGGCACAACCCATGGGCTTTTACTCCCCGCAAACCCTCGTGGCGGATGCCCGCAGGCACGGGGTCCAGGTGTTGCGCCCTGATGTACTGCATTCCCTGGCCGAGGCGACCCTCGAAGTGCTGGACGAGGCTACAAGTACCGAGGCGGGCCAGGCAGGCGGCATGGATTCCTGCCTGGACTTCCACCAGCCGGAGATCGGCCTCTTCCAGCAGGATCGGCCACGCGAGGACCCCTTGCACCGGCGGGATGGCTCACACACTGTGCGTTTGGGGCTTGACGGCGTCACGTCCATCGGTGCCGAGGTGGCGAAGCGGATCGTCACCGAACGTGAGGAGCATGGCGCTTACAGGGACATGGCGGATCTGTCCCGCCGTGCGAATCTCAGCGCGGACCAGCTGGAGGCACTCGCGTCAGCGGGCGCCTTGGATTCGCTGGAGATGAACCGCCGGGAAGCACTGTGGCAGGCCGGCGATGCCGCGCTCGAGCATGAAGGACAATTGCCAGGGACCCATGTCGCCGTCCAGCCGCCGCTGCTGCCCGAGCTCTCCCCCCTGGAAAATGTTGCCTACGACATGTGGGCCACAGGAATCAGTACCGATGACCATCCGATGCGCCATGCCCGCGGAGCCCTGGATTCGAGGGGGGTGCTGCGGGTGGACCGGCTCTCCCAGGTCGAGTCCGGCACGCGTGTTGAAGTAGCCGGCGTCGTGACCCACCGCCAACGCCCCCAGACCGCGCAAGGGATCACCTTCGTCAATCTGGAGGACGAGAGCGGCATCCTCAACGTCATCTGCAGCGTTGGCCTCTGGAAGAGGCATCGCCGGGTCGCCCGGGAATCCTCCGCGCTGATCGTCCGAGGGTTCCTCGAACGATCGCCGGAAGGAGTCACCAATCTCGTGGCGGACAAGCTGGAACCCCTGGTCCTGACAGTGAAGTCCAACTCCCGCGATTTCAGGTAGCCAAAAACCAGGCCTGGGCCGGGTTGGTCACTGCCGGAGCATCCCGGAACTGTTCGGGCTGCGCTGCCCAGCCCACGCCGTTCGCGATGACCCTCTGGATCTGCGGCTGGTGGTAAACGGGGTACTCCTGGTCGCCGGGGCTGAAGTAGAAGATCCGCCCCTTGCCGCGGGAGAACGTCACGCCGGAGCGGAATACCTCGCCGCCTTCGAAGGAGCTGATGAAGATCAGGTCGTCCGGCTCCGGGATGTCGAAGAGTTCGCCGTACATCTCCTGTTTGGGGATCAGGATGGGGCTCTCGACTCCGGCGGCGATCGGGTGCGATGGCTTGACCGTCCACACGAGCTCGCGTTCGCCGTCGTTGCGCCACTTGAGCGAACACGTGGTGCCCAGCAGCCGGGTGAAGATCTTCGCGAAATGCCCTGAGTGCAGCACCACAAGTCCCATCCCGCCGAGGACATGCCGCTGGACGCGTTCCACCGCCTCATCGCTGACTTCGTGGTGCGCGATGTGCCCCCACCAGAGCAGGACGTCGGTAGCGGCCAAGGTTTCCTCGTCCAGCCCGTGTTCGGGATCGGCGAGCGTCGCCGTCGTGATTTCTGCATCCGGGTAGTAGCCCTGCAGGCCCGCCGCGATGGCACCGTGGATGCCGTCCGGGTACATTTCCGCCATGGAGTCCGGTTGGTTGCGGGCCTCGTGGACGGCTTCGTTCCAGACGACCATCTTCAGTTTCTTGTCGGTCATCAGAGCACCACTTCGCGTTGTTCGAGGGCGGACTTGTAGCAGGCATCAAGGATGAGGGCGCGGCTCAGGGCGAGTGATCCGTCGTGTTGTCCCCAGACGGTCTCCCCGCCGCGGACGGCGGCGACAAAGTCGTCCACGACGGCCTGGTGGGCAAGGCCTGGAATCGCTTCGGGCTCGTAGTCGGCGTTTTCGCCGTCCTTCTCGGTGAAGATCCTCAAGCTGCCGACCGGCTGCAGCGGAGCACCGACGGCGCGTAGTTCGGCACCGCCGTCGGTCCCGTAAACCGTGAAGTCGAGCAGGTCGTCCACCTCGCGGTAGCTCGCCCAGCCCGCTTCGAGGATCAGGGTGCCGCCGCCTTCGAGCCGGATGAAGGCAGTGGCGAAGTCCTCCACTTCGAACTTGTGGCTCGCCGGCCCTGCTGTGTAGCGGGAGTTGCCACCACGGCCCTGCGGACCCAGCTCCGAGTGGGTCTGCGCCGAGACGGACAGGACCTTGGGCTCGCCCAACAAGTGCAGCGAGTAGTCCAGCACGTGGACTCCGATGTCAGCCAGCGGACCGCCGCCGGCCAGTTCCGGATTGGTGAACCAGCTGCCCAGGGTAGGGATGCCGGCGCGGCGCAGCCAGGAACCCTTGGCGTAGTACGGACGTCCGAGTCCGCCGTCGTCGATGATGCTCTTGAGTTTTTGAATGTCGCCACGGCGGCGGTGGTTGAACGCAGCATCCAGGACGCGGCCGGCCTCCCGGGCTGCCTCCACCATGGCGCGTCCTTCGTCGCCGTTGCGTGCCAGTGGCTTTTCGCTCAGTACGTGCAGTCCACGCTCCAGGGCCGCTATGGAAATCGGAGCGTGCAGGAAGGTCGGAACGGCGACGCTGATCGCATCCAAACCTTCCAGCCCGATCATGTCTTCCCAGCGCGCGAAAGCATGCGGAATGCCGTATTCCTGCTTCATCTGGGCGAGGAGGTCTTCTTCCATCCCGGCGACAGCGACGATATCCACGCCTTCGATGGCGCTGTAAGCCTTAAGGTGCTGTTGGCCAGCCCATCCGATGCCCACAACGCCCACTTTGAGGCTTGCTGACGTTGCTTGTTGCTGAATGCCCACGGTATTCCTGTCTTTTCACGTATTCCGGGTTGGGGCCAATAAATACGCTTTCATGGGCCTCCGAACAGCGTCAATCAGTTAAGCGCTTCGACTTTTCGCCGTTTCCGGATCCGGCACGCCACGAGCGGTCATGGCGCGGCATGCGCCTAGACTGAGGGCCGGAAAAGGAGTCGTCATGGCCAAGAAACCGACAATCTACGACGTCGCCGAGCGCGCCGCCGTCTCGATCGCAACGGTATCGCTCTCCTTCACCCAGCCGCACCGGGTGCGCGAGTCCACCAGGATATTGGTGATGGATGCTGCGCACGAACTCGGTTACCTTCCAAGTGCCAGCGCAAGGGGCCTGGCCCGGGGGAAAACGGGAGCAATCGGCCTCTTCTCCTACGACTATTTCAACCGGTCCGGCGCCGGCGCGGCCCGCGTCCACGGCGACGCGGACGCTCTCCTGCCCCGTGATTTGTTCTCCGACGACGCCAACGGGGAGTTTCGCCTCTTCCCGCTGTATCACGACGAGGTGCAGCGGGGCGTCGAAATGGAATGCCGCAGGCGGGGCTTCGTTCTCATGGTCGGCGAGGGTGGTGGCGGCAGATCCGAGGCCGACATCAACGACATTGCCGGCCGTGTGGACGGCTTGGCGGTGTTCCCCAATACTTTTCCGGTCGAGGTCCTGCGGCGGATCGCCGAACGGATTCCAGTAGTGGAGCTTGCCGAGCCGCCGGAGGAGACCGGGCTGAACCGCGTCTCGGTGGAGAACACCGAAGGCATGCGGGTCCTCACCAACCACTTGATCCAGCACCACGGACACCGCGCCATCACTTTTGTGGGCCCGTCCGGCTCGCCGGACCGTGAACAGCGCCTCGCGGGGTACGTCCAAGCCATGGCAGAGGCGGGGTTGGACGCCCAAACGCTGCCCGCACCGGGGCGGGACGCGGGCGGCACGTTGGGCTCCGGGGTGGACCTCGCTGCGGACACGGACGCGACTATCCACGGGCTGTTATCCGGCGCCGCACTTCCTGAAGCACTTGTCTGTTCGGTCGATGCCGAGGCACTACTGTATCTGGATGCCCTGGAACGGGCCGGAGTGGAAGTGCCGGGACAGATTGCGGTCACGGGTTTCGACGGATTGGCGGCGGGTCGGGTCAATCGCCCCACGCTCACCACCGTCCGACAGCCCATGATCGCCCTGGGGCGCGCCGCCGCCAGCATCCTCATCCACCAGATCGCCAATCCCGGATCCGAGCCAGTGGCCAAAGAGCTGCCCGTGGAGCTTGTAGTGCGGGAAAGCTGCGGTTGCGGCTGCGGCTGACTAGGAAAACAACATCAGCGCTGGGCGAGCACCGCTTTAATGAAAGGCGCCCCCGCTGCTCAAATCGCAGCGGGGGCGCGCATTCTTAGGCGTTCGCGATCAGCCCCAGTTCGGCCTTGGAGGCGAGGGAGGGGTGCTTCGGGAAGACGCGGACGGTGTAGCCGAAGGATCCGGAGCGGTTGATCAGGATGGAACCGGTGAACAGGTGGCGCCCGTTGCCAAGATCCTCCGTTTCGGTCAGCTCCACCAGAGCAACATCCTCCAGCTCGTCTCCGTCCTGGGCCCGCCCATACGCCACTTCAACCGACACGTCCTCGGGCGTGAGTTCGTGGAGGGCGATGTAGGCGTTGACCTGGAGGGTGTCGCCGATCTGTGGTTCTTCGGAGACGCCGATGGAATCGACGTGTTCCACGATCAGCTGCGGCCAGGCGGTGCGGACCTTGGTGGTCCAGGCCGCGAGTTCCTTCGCTTCCTTGAACGACGCCGTTCCCGCTTGCCTGCCGGCCACAGCTGCCGGACGGTAGAGGGTGTTGACGTAGTCGTGCAGCATGCGGTCTGCCGAGACGGCCGGGCCGAGGTGGGCCAGGGTGTGCTTGATCATGGACACCCAGTGCGTCGGCACGGCTTCCGGGCCCGACTGCGAAGGACCGGCCGCGCCGGCGTCGGCGGAGACCGTGGAGCCGTAGAAACGCGGGGCCACCTGGGTCTCCAGGAGCTCGTAGAGCGCGGCGGCTTCGATGTCATCGCGTTCGGTCGGTGACGCGTCGTTGTTCGCGGTCGGGATCGCCCAGCCGTTCTCGCCGTCGTACATCTCATCCCACCAGCCATCCAGGACCGAGAGGTTCAGGGAGCCGTTGATGGCCGCCTTCATCCCGGAGGTCCCGCAGGCCTCCAGGGGCCTCAGCGGGTTGTTCAGCCACACGTCGCATCCCGGGAACAGGGTCCGGGCCATGGCGATGTCGTAGTTGGGCAGGAACACGATCCGGTGCCTCACGGCGGGGTCGTCGGTGAACTTCACCAGGTCCTGGATCATCTTCTTCCCGGCGTCATCGGCCGGGTGGGACTTGCCGGCGATGACCAGCTGGATGGGGTGCTTCGGGTGCAGCAGCAGCGCCTTGAGGCGGGCCGGGTCCCGGAGCATCAGGGTCAGGCGCTTGTAGGTGGGCACGCGCCGGGCGAAACCGATCGTGAGCACGTCCGGGTCCAGCACGGTGTCCGTCCAACCCAGCTCGGCATCGGCCGCCCCGCGCTTCTTCCACGAAGATCGCAGGCGCTTGCGCACGTCGTCAACCAAGGCAGAACGCAACTCGCCTCGCAGGGCCCAAAGTTCGGCATCGCTTACGTCGTAGATCTTGTCCCAACCGGTGGCGTCCACGTCAGTGCTGCCGAAGTGCTTTGCAGCGAGCCGGCTCATCTTCGGATCGATCCAGGTGGGTACGTGGACGCCGTTGGTGACGGAGGTGATGGGGATTTCGGAGTGGTCGAAGCCTGGCCAGAGCCCGGAGAACATTTCGCGGGAGACCACCCCGTGGAGTTTGGCCACGCCGTTGGCCCGCTGCGCCAGGCGCAGGCCCATGACGGCCATGTTGAAGACCGCGGGGTTGCCGCCCTCGTAGTTCTCACGGCCCAGTTCCAGGACCTTCTCCACCGGCACGTCCGGGGCCAGACCGGCGTCGAAGAAATGCCTGATCTGCACGGCCTCGAAGCGGTCGATGCCGGCCGGCACGGGGGTATGGGTGGTGAATACCGTGGACGCCCGCCCGGCGGCCAGGGCCTCGGACCAGCTCAGCGGGGCCTCGGAGGACATGAGCTCCTGGATCCGTTCGATGCCCAGGAACCCGGCGTGGCCTTCGTTGGTGTGGAACACCTCCGGCGCGGGGGTGCCGGTGAGCCGCTGGTAGACCCGCAGCGCCTTCACCCCGCCCATGCCCAGCAGCAGCTCCTGCTGCAGACGGTGGTCACCGCCGCCGCCATAGAGGCGGTCCGTGATCCCGCGCGCGGCATCGTCGTTGGCCGGAACGTTCGAATCGAGCAGCAGCAGCGGCACGCGCCCGACGTCGGCACGCCAGATGTGCGCCCGCAGCGTCCGATCACCCGGCAGTGGAAGCGTGACTAGAGCCGGCGAACCGTCTTGCTCACGCAGCATCGTCAGGGGCAGGCCGTCCGGGTCAAGGACCGGGTAGGTTTCCTGCTGCCAGGCGTCCCGGGACAGGGACTGCTTGAAGTAGCCCGCCTGGTAGAGCAGTCCGACCCCGATCAGCGGCACGCCCAAATCCGAAGCAGCCTTCAAATGGTCACCGGCCAGGATCCCCAGGCCGCCGGAATACTGCGGAAGCACCTCGGTGATGCCGAACTCGGGCGAGAAATACGCGATGCACGCCGGAGCATCCGGACCCAGCCCCTGGTACCAGCGCGGCTCGCTCAGGTACCGGTCCAGGTCCGCAGCAGCGTGCTGGACACCCTCAACGACTGCAGCGTTCTCTGCGAGCTCATGCAGTTCCTGGCGGCTGACCAAGCCCAGGAAGGTCATGGGGTCATGATTGCTTTGCTCCCAGGCCTCGGGATTCAGCGCGGAAAACAGTTCACGCGTCGGCAAATGCCAGGACCAACGCAAGTTCTTCGCCAATCGTGCCAGCGGGGCAATTGCTTCCGGTAGAACCGTTCGGACAGTGAACCGTCGAATCGCTTTCACTTCCGGCCACCTTCGAACGCGGACAGGGCCGGTTTGGTCAACGTTTCCATGCGGGTACCTCCAAGAGGTGGTTGTGATGAGTGGGGTGATGTTGGCTGGGGGTGGGGGTGCGCGGTGAGGAGGCCTAGGCAGGCACCGCAGGCGAAGGGCAAGCGCTTACATGCTTTGAGCGGGCATCGTTGGCCCCTCCGGCGCTCGGTCCTGAAACTCAGACGCAGGTGGCGGTCTCCGGCTTCCGTCCTCGCACTACTCCGGGCCTTGTCGGCCCTGGAATAAGGGGACTCGGTTGCTCGTGGGCCCGCTGCGAAAGCTTGGGAATTCCCGTTCCGGGCGGCCTGACATCGACCGCATTTTCAACTCGGGGTATTGGTACCGAATGATTCCAAGCACGACTTACTTCCTTAGTCTCCGGGAACACTGATCGGTGACCATCCGCCATGTTGTATCAGGAGGAATCTCATCGCCGTTCGTCGACGCGTCTTGTCGACGCGGGTCGATGGCTCGACAGTAGTAGGCGGCGCAATGGTGTGTCAAATGTCACAATCACGTGTGATGGGACCGCGTAATGAACGCGTCGATTTGGCAGGTTGGGCCCGAACGGCGCGGTGATTTATGGCTGGACGGCGCGTGCCACGGTGGTGCTTCCGCGCAACGTCAGCACCGGTTCAGCGAGCCACTGGAGGGCATCCGCACCCTCACTCCTCAGGCGCCGGGCGAGGAACTGCGCCGCCTCACGCCCCATGACGCTGGGTTCGGCGGACGCCGTCGTCAGGGCGGGCATGAAGCGCTCCGCGGAGCCGGCGCTGGTATTGATCGCGACAATGGAGAGAGACTCCGGGACTCGCCATCCGTGGGCCGCCGCTTCACCCAGAAGGCCTGCAGTAGCCGCTTCGTTGATCATGACGAGTCCGGTTGTTTCCGGGGATTCTTCCAGCATTTGTCCGAACACGTCGCGGCCACCGGCAAGTGAGCTCGTGGCTGGGAACAGCCGGGCAGTGATTCCGTGCCGCGACGCGGCAGCTACAACGGCATCCCAGGATCGGACCATCGGTCCGTACCCGGTATCCAGGGACTCACGCGAGTGCGTCACAAGGCCGATTTCCGTGTGCCCCAGGCTGACGAGGTGCGACACTGCCAGCTCGCCCATGGCTTCAAAATCCGCGTCGACGAATGTCAGGCCAGCAGCATCCGTTGGCCGTCCAATGGTGACGAATGGAATACCCGTTTCCAAAAGGACTGGAATCCGTTCGTCGAATGACCTGACTTCCATCAGGAGGATTCCATCTACCAGGCCTTGGGCCACGATCCGCTGCATCTCGCCCAGATCGTCGGGATCCATCGGCCACAGAAGAAGATGGTATCCGTCAGCGCGCGCTTGTTCGGCAGCACCTTGGACGTATTCGAACTCCGTGGTGTTCATGCCCTGCTCCCCGACCGGGAAAATCAAGGAGACGATGCCGGTCCGTTTGCCGGCCAAACCCTGGGCGAGCAGGTTCGGCGTGTAGCCAAGGTCGGACATGGCGTGCAGGATGCGTTCGCGCGTTTCGGGTGCAATCGGCCGGACACCGCTGAGGGCATAGGACACAGTGCTCCTGGAAACGGCTGCTACCCGCGCAACATCGGCCATAGTTACCAAGGACTATCCCCCTGTGTTGTCGGTGGCTGGTCGGCGATGGACCCGCGAAGGACCGCGATCCGCCAGACGGTGATCCCTCATAGTAAACCGTAATCGGTTGGCAAAGTGGTGGAGGCATGCTGAACCCAACTGTTGCATACACTCGGCGGCTACGCGAGGGTGCGGTCCACCGACCCCGAAAAGTGCGATTCCGCAGGGAAAGGATGTAGTGGGCGGGGTTATATGGTTTGCCGCAGTGCAAAGCGGGGTCGGCGCCCTCACCGATCGCGGGTTTTTGCTGATTCGCGTCATGGCGCCGATCCGGGCGGAAGCTCGTGCCGAGGCTGGCGAGGGTCTTGACGACTTAGGGTTCACGTAACCGGGCCGGCGTCGGCCATGAACTCAGCGGCTTCCAGCGGGCGTCGAATCGTCCCAAAGACTCCCAGTCTCCGAATGCCGGGATCGGCTCCCAATGAGCGGAGACATCGACATCCTTGACATCCTTGACGGAAATATTCGGAGCAGCATCATCATCGGTGCGAACACGCGCGGTGCCATCGGTCTTGCAAAAATACGACACCACTCTAGTGCACTCATCCTGACCAAAATGCTTCGTCATGTCGGGGTAGGTATAAGAGGTGACGTCTTCGAGAAATAGTCGCTCCCCTGTCTTGCGGAAGCCGAAGATGTAGTAAATGGAACCGAACGGATCAATAAGATAAACGGCCGAATAGCCTCCGTGCGAAGTGATCTCAGCATGGAAATCAGGTGCCTGCTCCGGGGGTCGCGTCGCCGACGAATGCGGCTACCGTGAACCAGTCGGGCTTGGGACGCTCCCCATTGAACCTCACTGGCGCCTCAGCCTCATCGATGGCCTCGGTGGCTGGTTGCGGGTGGGGTGCCAACTGTGGCCATACACATACTTCATATTGCAAGTTCCTGGCTCTCGTCAGCACCGATTGGATACCCAGGAGGTGCAGGCATGCCTCCAAGCTAGCGCCCCTGTGGGCAGCCAATAGAGTCTTGGCAATGCCGCCTAATGCTTCAGCTCGTCATGCCAGTTCGGGTAGTCCTCAGGCTTCGGGCACCACGCAGGAATCTCGTCTGCAGGGCGGGGGTAACGCTCCAGGTCCAGCAAGTAATTCTCCGGCTGGGGCTCAATCGTCCAATCGGGCTTCTCGTCGTAGTTGTATTTGATGTTGAACTGACCAGTCTCACGAACGATAGTCACGTTCGCTGATAGCCATGTCCCGTGATCTGGCGTCGCCGAGGCTTCCTTCAATACCTCGAGTGCATCGAGCGCCGGCTTGGGGATGGATGCATACTGAGTGTCTCCATTGACATCTACGCATTCACTATTTGCCTCAGCTATCTGCCCAACTTCACCATAAAACAAAGTGATGACTTTCCAGTCAAAACTGGAGTATCCGGCGACCAGTGAATTGCCCAATATGTTCTGTAGCTCATTTATTCGTTCATTCATAAAATCTCCTAATTTCTGAAAAATCTATTCTCCAAGCGTCTGCCATCCATTCTATATTCGACGCGATAACTTGTTGGACGAAGTCCACCCAATTCATTATAATTTATTTCCAACCGAACATCGACCTTTTTGCCTTCGTTGATGGCCTTCGCCCAGCTCGTCTCAAGGTCGTAATACTGGCGGTTTTCAAGTCGATTGAGATCGCTGCGCATCGCAGTCAGGTTGATCGCCTCTCCTGGCGCACCAAATTGACTTCCAAAGATGTGCCCGCCGTCGTCGGTAGGCAGTCTATTCGGACGCCCGACCGCTGCCTGCTGTTACTTATTACGCGCGCCCGGCGCAAGGGTATCCAGCGTCGATGATGCCTCAACCACTCGACCCTTGCTATCGGTTCGATAGGCAAATTTGCTGTCGACGACATAAGTCGTGTTGGACTTGGGTTTGTTGAGGAACCTGCTCCAGGCTCCTGGGCCTCCCGCGGACAACGCGACCGGCGTACCGATTTTGACAGAAAGACCGGCCGCAACCCTCTCGGCGTCGATGGCAGCCTTGGTTCCGGTCTTGAATGCGCTCACTGCAGCTCCGACGCCGACTGGTGAGATTCCGCCGAGGAGGATGTCATGAGCTGCGTTGGCTGGTGTTCCGCCGTGCATGGCGGCGTCGATGCCGACAGTGACTGCGGAGTTGAAACTGATCCCGGTCATCGCCCGGATCGGGGCCGGAGCTTTGGTCCCGAGGTAGGTCAGGACTTTGACGACCTTGAGCTCGCGGAGCAGGCCCAGCGTGCGGGTGATGGCGCCGGTGATCCCGGCGAGCCTGGTACCGACCGTGGCCGCGACTTCCACCAGCCGGGCGATCATGGCGGCCACCCGGGCACCGGTGAGCCCGATCCGCGCCATCAGGGCGGCGTTGCCGACAACCTCGGACGCGCCCACCGTGAACACCGCCAACAGCGCCGCGCCGGCTTCCAGGGCGACGGTGGTGATGAGGAGTTCCTGGAGTTCGTTGATGATCGCCGTGTGGGCTTCCTCGATCCCGTCCGCGTACTCGGTGCAACCGCTGCCGAGAGCATAGGCGTTGGTTGCCAGGTCATTCAGGTAGCCCCGGTACTGGTCAAGTTTGGCCTGCACCAGACCGAGCTCGGGGGTCACCAGCCCGGCCAGGGCCGTGCCGGCCGCGTCAACCTTCCAAGAGGCGCTGCGCAGGTCATCCCCGGCACGCTGCCACGCCTTCTGAGCCGACCTGAGTTTGCCCGTGTCCCCGTTCGGCCAGACGGCCCCCCACCACGGACTGTATCCATTCCCATCCCTCGGGAACGAAATCACTCCGTCCGCCCAGCGCGGTCGGCGATACGACCGAGCAGGTCCCGGACAAGTCGGAGGTGTCGGCCGTGCTGGAGGCAAGACCGAGCGGCGCGATCCCGCCCGAGGCGCAGTGCTCGGCGTCGGCCCATACATTCGCCGTGTCCGCCAGGAGCCTGGACAACACACCGGCACCGGTCAGGGAGTCAGTGATGCCGCTGACGAGATTCCGGGCGGCGTCGTCGTAGTCGTTGGCGAACTTGTTTCCGGCGTCATCGTTGCCGGCCATCTGGGCGGCCCCCGCCAGGCCGCTGCCCAGCCCGTCGAGTGCTTGACGGACGAAGACCTGCGCCGAGTACAACTCGGCCGATGCCGCAACGTAGGCCGAGGTATTGACAATGAGGTGCATGGTCTCAGATCCAGCCTTGTTTCAAAGCCTCGGCCGCCTGAACATACTGCTCTCTGGCATGGGAGACCTGGCCGATGAAGGTATCGACCTCGGCGATCATGGCGTTGGATTCGTTCTGCCACCGGACCATCTGGGATTCAAAGGCCCGGGCGGCGGCCCCGTCCCACCCGGCGGTGACCGTGGCCGACCCGGACGCTACCTGATCCAGGAGTTCCCGGGCATAGGAGGTCACTGCCGCGAGTTCCTCCAGAAGAACGGCGATCCCGGATTCGTCCGCTTCGAATTGCGCGCTCACTGCACAACCTGGTGTCCGTGGGACGGCACCGTGGCAGGGGCGACGCTTACACCGGCGGCCCCCGTGGCGGCCGCGGCGATTCTGGCCAGGCTTTCGTCGGTAATGGTGAAAGACGAGGCACTCACGCCGGCGAACCCCGACAGGGCGGTAAGTGCTTCCCACACGCCACGGGACCCGTCAACCCAACGCCCGAAGGTTGCGTTGAGTTCATCCGCCGTGATTCCTTGCCAAGAAGTCCCCAGTACCTGGCCTGCACGGGCTTGCAGCGCCATAACCCGGCGCTCGAGTTCCCCTGCGTGGGCGGACAGCGACCCTGAAAAGCCGTCCAGGGCCCCGCCATCGACGCGCACATCGGCCATGCTGGTCACCACCTGAAAGTTCGGAAAAGGAATCGACTCGTAATTAGGCTAAAGGATGGACATATTCCGGACAACCACTCAGCGTCGCGTTACGGTGCTGCCCGGAGACACTGCCTTAGGGTCGCTTGCGGCCGGCCGCAGCAATGCCGTACCCGCCGGCGAGGCCGATCGCGACCGCGATCAGGGCCACCAGGACCAGGATCCACCAGGGGAAGTCCGAAGTTGTGCTCACCTGCGTTGAGGCCGCCGCAGCAGGGGCGTCCTGCGTTGCTGGGCTGCTCGGGGATTCCGACGCTTGCCCGAGGGCGGTGGGCGTGGGGTCTTTGCCGAGGAGTCCGCCGTTCGCGGCGTTGGTCGAGGACGAATTCAGGTCAGGAACCTGGGTATTAGCCAGTTGCGCGAAGGGGTCGGTGGCGGGTGCGGCAATGATCTGATGGACAAGCGGAACCGGTGCGGGCGCGGGTGCTTTCACCGTGGGGTCCGTTGGCAAAGGGGCTACCGGGACGATAGCTACCACCGGGGCGGCCGGGGTGACGGGAGCGAGCACGGTGGGCTTCGGGAACACCGCGATCCACGTCGCGGCCAAACGGGCATCCTCCGAGGTGGCGGAAACCTGGTACAGCCCGGGCGGGGTGGTTGCCGGGATCGTCACGGAGGTGCTCGCCAGCGCGCCGTTGCTTACCGCGACGCTTTGCGCGAGCTGTGACTCGACGGTGGTCCCGTCAGAGTTGTAGAGAGTCAGATCGAGCGCGTAAGAACCGGCGGAGAATCCGGCGCCGCTAATCGTGGTGCTGTAGCCGCCCGTGACACCGGTACTGACGGTGGAGGTGAGCGTGGCGTTGGCGCGCAGCACGTAGACCGAAAGCTGGGCGCTGACACCGGTGATGTCGTCAACGACGTTTACGATGTACTGGCCCTGCGGGGTGAACGGGCTGGGGATGAGGGCGAAATCGAAGTTTCCACCTGCGTCAATGGTTGCTGTTCCGCCAGGCAGCATCACGCTTCCGGTGCTCAGGCCGACGGTTCCGCCGGGGACGAATCCTGTGCCCTTGATGCTGGATGCGGTACCGGGCGCGATGGGAAGATTCGGGCCGGTGACGCGAGGGTCGTAGACGCCGGTTTGCACGACAAAGACGGTGCTTGAGGTGCCTGTCCGGGTTTTACCGCCGGCGGCAGTCTGGGTCACCGTGACTTCGTAAGCCCCTTGGGCCAAGTTGCCGGGGAGCGCGCATGACAGGGCTTGGTTGGTGGCCTGCACGGTGAGCACGCAGTTCGTCGTCACCGCCGGGCTTGCCGGGAAGGTCCTGGTCAGATTCGCCTGCGCGGGGAGCACGGGATCGAGACCATCAACTTTCCCGGTGAACGCTCCGCCGGGTTGAGCCGAGACCTGATCGACCGTCACGGTAAGGGGTGCGGGCGGTGTCGGCGGTGCCAAGGCTGCGGAGATTGGCTGCCTGGACGGCTGCGCTGAAGCCGAGGATGTCGAGGGGGAAGGAGCCGGAGTCGGGAGGTTTCCACTCACCGGAGCGCTAGCCGTCGGGGTTGTTGTTCCCACTACGGTGGCAGCTGGTCCGGCTGCCTGTGAAGCGGCGACGGGCAACGCCAGCAGGCTGCCCGCGGCGAATGTTGCCATACCAATCCGTAGAGCCTTCAGCCTTTTTGGCGCAACTCGTCCCACGATGATCTAGTCCCCTTCTAGTCTTCACCCGCAGCGCAGCCTCTTATCTGGCAGCGAATACTTGTATTTCGTTGTCCTTGGTTTTGACAACCACCCCGCTGGCAACGATGGCCAGGGGCGTCACCCCGTTATAGGGTGTCGCCTTGTTTTGCTGGATGTATACCGGCCCCTCATCGGTGGTTCCCAAAACCCCGTCTGCAAGAATCCCGGATCGCTTGATGCCCTGAGCTTTAAGGTCCAGCAGAGGAAATCCAGTCGATTGATTATATGCATACCCCGCAAAAGACGACCACACAAAGCCGTTTCCACGGACCCAGACAGGATCCTCATCGACCCGTGAGAGGCTGATTTCCATGCTGGAGAGCAGCTCCCCGGTGGACTGCCGATACACAGCCACCGTGACCGGGTTTTTCGGGTCATGGCTGTCGGGGAAGGCTGACCATAAGAGCACGGCAAGCCCGTGGCCGGCGGTGACCCATTTCATGACCTGAAGGCCCTCCGCGGGAGCGCTCAGCGGGACATCCTGACGCGTCTTGCCGTCGATACTGCTCAGAGTCAGCGATCCTGAATACTTCGCGCTCAGCAGTTTGTCGCCGTCAACCCCCAGGGCGATCTTGCCCTCGATGCCCTTCAACGGGACGAGCCCTGTCTTGGCGAGAGTGGAGAGTTTCCCGTCATGACCGGTCACCAGCAGATCAGTACCGGCAGTCGAGATCGTCGCGTCCGCAGGTATGTCGGCGACAGCCGGCGCTTTGGCCAGGCTCGGGACCCAGCCGTGGAGGGTGTTACCGATACGCCAGACCATCCCCGGCTCACCGCTGATCCGGGTTTCCTGAGCAAACACCACGTCACCATCGATGCTCTGTTCGCTCACGACCGCACCGGTGGCGTTGTCCAGGATAGTCAAGGCCCGGTTGTCGAAAATGAAAGTACCGGCCTGCGCCGCCGTGACCTGTGCGGAAGCGCTGAGAGGCTTGCGCCAGACGGGCCCGGCCGGATGCCCGGGGAAACCGTTGACTGCGCCGGCCGAGAGCGGAGGTTTCAGGAGGGCGAGATTGGCCGCGCTGAACTGGTTGGGTCGCGACGGCCGCTCCAGCGGCTGCAGAAATCCGACACCCCACGCAGAACCGATGGAGAGCGCGCCGATGACGACCATGGCGACAACACCCTGGGCAAGCGGCGCTACCCACCGCGGCAGGGGCTTGCGCCCGGGCGCGGTTGTCATCGGGGCCTGAGGCGGCGAAGGCAGCGGGGCCGTGATCGTGGGCCGCGAATTTTCCGACCAGACCGGGAGCGGCGGGGGGAGAATCTCGACGGCGGCGGCCGTATCGGGGCGGACCCAATCTTCGATACGGGACGAGTAATACACAGGCTCGAGGTTGAGCGGATCGGTGCCTGCGTTGATGTCGATGACCGTCGTCTCGCCGAGTTTATGCAGCCAGGTGTCCTGATCGTCCCTTCTCTTCCGGTACTCCAGCACGAAGATGAGCGGACCGACGCCGGCAAGCAGCAACCCGCCGAGCGAGGCCATGCCACGCACGAGGGTCCGGCCAAAAGGCGCCGGCGCGCCAGCGCCGTCAGCGAGCACCCGCAATCCCAGCAAACGCCCCCCGATCGTCTGGCCCGTCCTGGAGAGCATGCCCGCAAGAACGAGCCCGTACACGAAGCCGAACCCGGTGATGGCCACCAGTCCGACAATTCCCGGGCCCGGCACAGGGATGAAACCAGCGGGAATCATCAGGGCAACACCCGCGGTAGCGGGCACGGCGAAAATGGCCAAGTCAATGAGATAGGACGCGGCACGGCGGGGCACGGACGCGACAACGATGCCTTCAGGCACGACAGAACTTTCCGTTCGACAACAAGGACGAGGAATCACATCGAGTGTAGGCGACGCCGGCCCGCACCCAGGCCGGCACCCGCCGGGGTTGCTTCTCACCCGGGCATTTTCTACAGTCGATGTTGTAATCCTCTCTTCCCTCTCAAAAGTCAAGGAACCCAGTCATGGCGAATCTCAATGTCACCTTTGATGAGCTCGAAACAGCCGCCAAGAGCTTGGAAACAGGCAAAGCGGACCTCGAAGCGAAACTGGGTGAACTCCAGAAGCAGATCCAAGCCCTGGTCACCAGCGGGTACGTGACCGACAAATCCTCCAAAGCCTACGAGGCCGAGTACCAGCAATTCACCCAGGGAGCGCAGCAGACCATCGGCGGGCTGGACGGACTCTCCCACTACCTTCACCACGCAGCCGAAACCCTCCGCAGCACCGACGAGCAGCTGGCCAGCCAGATCGGCAGATAGCACCCGCAACACGCAACCCGAAGGACCCTGGTCCCCCGCCACCCGGACCGTCGAAGAAATGTCCACATGTCGGCAATTCGCCGTCCCCCATCGCAGGCTTTCGGAAGTGGTCAATTGTCTTTTCGATAGACTTTCCCCGGTGGTTCGCTAGTTCGTTGGTTCGTTGGGGGTCGTGTGTATACGCAGTTCACCGTGGTTGATGGTTCGGGTTCGCATGCGGTTGACGTGGCGGTGGATGCCGAGCCCGACGCCGATGCTGGCAGGGTGTTGCGTGCAGCGGCCGGGGACTGGGCTGACTTTCGCTCCGAGGACGGTGCCGTTGCGTGGGCTCAGTCCGGAGTGCACGATGGCGCAGTAATCCGTGGGGATGCCGTCTTGCCGTTCGGGTCAAGGGTTGCTTCGCCTGATCCAGGGAAAACCCGGATCCTGCGGGTGGGGGGCGATGCCGGAGCTGTGTACGTGGCAAGTGCCGGGCGTTTGAGTATTGGCGCGGGACCGGAATGTTCTGTAGTTCTTGCCGATGATGGATTGCCGCCTCTGGCCGCCGTCGTCGACATTGCCGTTGACGGGGTGTGGATTGAACGGGCCCACGCGGACGTCGAAATGACGTTGAATTCCGAACCCGTCACGGCCCGGGCGCGCTGGGCGGACAGGGAGGTCCTCCGGGTCGGGACCGCGTTGCTCGCCCTTGTGCTCGCCCCGGTCGAGGCCGCGTCGTTAAGGGACTCGGATGAGCCGGGGAAGCTTGATTTCAACCGGCCTCCGCGGTTGTTCCTGCCCTCCCGCAACACGAAATTCCGTCTCCCGGCGGAGCCGAAAGAGGATGGCAAACGTTCGCTACCGATCCTGATGGCTTTGGCCCCGCTGGCAGTGTCAGTGGGGATCGCCGTCGTCATGGCCCGGCCGATGTACCTCTTGTTCGGGCTCTTGTCCCCCGTGTTGATGATCACTAACTACCTCCAGTCCAAAAGAGCCGGGAAAGAGGGGTATCGGGACCGTCTAAGGGCGTTCCGGACGGAGAAACGCACGATTGAGACAGATGCCCGGAACGCGCTGCTCGCGTTTGAAAAGGAGGCCCGTCTCCTCAGTCCCGATCCGGCGATGGCCGGACTGATTGCAACGACCCCAGGGACCCGGCTGTGGGAGCGTAGGCGGACCAACCCGGACCATCTCTCGGTGCGCTTGGGCGTGGCCACCATGCCTTCGGATGTGGTCCTGGAAGATCCAGGACAGGTCGAGCACAAGCGTCAGGTCACCTGGGATGCGCGGGATGTCCCCGTCACGGTTGCGTTGCCACGGCACGGGATTCTAGGGATTTGTGCCGATCAAGAATGCACACGGCAGGTAGGCGGTTGGGTGATGGCTCAATTGGCGGTTGCCCAAAGCCCGCGCGATATGCGCTTATATTTGCTGACAACATCGGAAGCCCGAACTGCCTGGGACTGGGTCCGCTGGCTGCCGCACATTCAGTCTCCGACACCTGAACGTTCCTTTGCCTTGGTGGGTACGGATTCGTTTAGCATCACTCAGCGCCTGGGCGAGCTCGCGGTGCTGATTACCGAGCGGCAACGGATACGGGCAACGAGTTCAGCGATCGAATTCGCCGACCCGGACGTGGTGGTCGTGATCGACGGCGCCCGGGCTCTGCGGGGCCGCCCCGGAGTCTCTCAACTTTTGCAGGACGGACCAGCCGTCGGCGTGTACACAGTGTGCCTCGACACCGAGGAACGCTACTTGCCCGAAGAATGCAACGCCGTCTTCCGGCAGGAATCAGACGGGCACTGGGCATTGCGGCAGCAACGCGAGCATGATCTCGAGAAGGTGTGTGCCGACCGGGTTAGTGCCAGCTGGTTTGACTGGGTGGCGCGCGGTATCGCCCCGCTTCGCGATGCCGGCGATGACGCTGAGAGCTCAATCCCGCCGTCTGCAAGGTTCCTCGAGGTAGCAGGGATCGAGCCGGCCACTGCTGACGCCGTCGTCGAACGTTGGTCCCGTTCCGGCCGGAGCACGGAGGTGCTCCTGGGCGTGGACATGGAAGGAGCCTTCCGCGTCGACCTGCACCGCGATGGTCCCCACGCTTTGATCGGCGGCACCACCGGCGCGGGCAAGTCCGAGTTCCTACAGACCATGGTGGCGTCACTGGCGTTGGCGAACACCCCGGATGCCCTCAACTTCGTCCTGATCGACTACAAGGGCGGGGCCGCGTTCAAAGACTGCATTGCCCTCCCGCACACGGTAGGGACCGTCACGGACCTCGACACGCATCTGGTGGGGCGCGCCATCGAATCGCTGGGCGCCGAGCTTCGCCGCCGCGAGCATCTGCTTGCAGCCGTCGGGGCGAAGGACATCGAGGACTACACCGTCATTTCCGACCGGGACCCTGGCGTGCCGAAAATGCCGCGATTGGTACTGGTGGTGGACGAATTCGCCGCCATGAAAACGGAGCTTCCGGACTTCATTACCGGCATCGTCAACATCGCCCAGCGAGGCCGCTCCCTGGGGATCCACCTGGTGCTCGCAACCCAACGCCCCAGCGGGGCGATCACCGCCGACATCCGCGCCAATACGAACCTGCGGATCGCCCTGCGGGTCAGTGATGTCGGAGACAGCCTGGATATCTTGTCGGCCCCGGACGCCGCGAAAATTTCCCAGTCCACACGCGGGCGCGGGTACCTCCGTTCCGGCGCCGAAGCGTTGCGCCCCTTCCAGACCGCGAGAGTGGGTGGCCGCCGCCCCGGCCATGACACGACAGAAGCGCCCGAGCCCGTGGTTGTGCCGATGCCATGGGCTCAGCTGGGCCAGCCGCGACCGGTGACGACGACCGAGGCGAAAGAACAGGAAGAGACCACGGACCTCATGGTCTTGGTCGAGGCCATCGGCCAAGCCGCAGAGCAACTGCAGATCGCACCCCAGGCCTCCCCTTGGCTGCCTCCGTTGCCTGAAACCCTCGCCTTGGCCGATATCACCCCACCACCCCGAGCCGGCGATGCCCTGCCCGGGTGGATCGAACCAATTGTCTTCGGCCTGGAAGACCTTCCCGGCCAGCAACGCCAAGACCCACTGATGCTGGACCTGCAGCACTTCGGCCACCTGTATCTCACCGGTTCGGCGCGAAGCGGCCGAACCCAGGCTCTACGCACCATCGCCGGATCGATCGCCCGTACTACCCGGGTGGACGACGTCCACGTCTACGGCCTGGATTTCGGCAATGGAAGCCTGCTCGCGCTCACAGGTTTCCCACACTGCGGGGCAGTCGCGACGAGGGCTCAGCCCGAACGTGTCGAGCGGCTCCTCGACCACATCCTGGCGGAGATCGCCGCCCGGCAGCGGGACTTTTCGGCAGTCGGATTCGCCAACCTCACGGAACAGCGGGCCAACACGACGAGGGCGGAACGGTTGCCACACCTCGTGGTGCTCGTTGACCAGTGGGAAGGGTTCCTCACCACCTTGGGCGACGGCGGAAGCAGCGCCCTGGCCGAAAAGGTCATTTCGATCCTGCGTGAAGGATCCTCGGCCGGAGTTCACTGCGTGATTACCGGAGACAAGCAGCTCCTCACCCCGCGAATGTCCTCACTGGTCGACTGGAAACTCATGCTCAGGTTCTCCGACCGCGGCGACTACACGATGGGCGGCCTGCAACCACGCAAACTCCCGGACTCGATTTCTGCCGGACGCGCATTCGCCGCCGATACCGGAGCCGAAGCCCAGATAGCCCTCCTGGCGGCGGACCCGGCCGGACAAGCCCAGATTCAGGCACTTCAAACCATCGCCCAGGAAGCAAAAGCGTCGCCGGAAAACACGAATGCCCGGTACACACCGCTCACCCTGCGCACCCTCCCAACCCGAATCTCTTTTGACGAGGTCTGGACGAACCGGACCGGACGGACCTCTCCGTTGACCGCCGTGATCGGCGTCGGCGGTGATGACCTCGACACGATCCACATCGACTTCCAAACCGGCGCGCCCAGCTTCCTCATCGTCGGCTCACCCCGAAGCGGACGTAGCACCATGGCCGTTGCCGCCGCCGAGTCGCTTCACCGGAACGGAACAGAACTTGTCATCATCGCCCCGCAGGCCTCTCCCTTGTGGCAACAAGCAGAGCGGTCCCGGGCCGCGTTTGACCCGCGCAACCTCAACGTGGAAAACCTCGCGGATGCGACCGCAGGGCCCGGAAATCTGGCATTGATCATCGACGATGCCGAGCTGATTCAGGACCCTGACGCACGCCAATGGCTCAAAACCTACCTGCGGTCAGCCCGAGGAAACGAACGTGCCCTCATCGCCGCTGGGAGCGTGGAAGACTTCGGCACCAGTGTGTTCAGCGGCTGGGAGATCGATATGAAAACCAACCGCCGGGGAGCCCTGCTCAGTCCAACCGCAACCCTGCAAGGCGGACAGATCGGCGTCTCCCTGACCCGAACCCACCTCAGCCAGAGCGGCATCCCAGGACGGGCACTCGTCAACCTCGGCGACGGCACCATCCGCACCATCCAAACGCCCCTCATTTAGCGGGACGGCGGTTCGCCCCCGTTGAAAACGCCGGAGAAATTGAAGACAGCGACGACACTGCGGTGCTGCATGTGCCGGACCTCGATCTGGTGGTGGCCGCGACGTGATCTACAACGAGGTGCACATGTACCTCGCTGAGTCAGCCGACGGCAACCTCGACCCCTGGCGCAAGGCCATCGACACGGTCGCCGCGCTGGAACCGCACCGAATCGTGGCAAGCCACCAGAACAAGAACCTTGACGACAACGCGGCAGCATTTTCACATTACTCGCCGGGCCAAAGTGAGACGACAGCTCGTTAGTCCGCATTCCCGCCCGACCGTCCCGCATGAGGGTTCCCACATTGGGATGGCTCTTGCACGCGCCGGTGGTCCTGCATCAGGTCGTCACACCGGTCCTGAACGAGGTTGACATACTCCGGCCTCGATCAGAAGCTTCGTCGACTGCGCACACATCGCCTCCAGAAGGACCTCCCACCCTATCTACGACCTCAGCTTTGATCGCTTTCTGGCAGGGATCGATGGGCTTCAAGATCGATACCGGCAGTCGCGCGGTCGTTCTGCGATATAAGGAATAGCCGGAGGATCCGGGATAGCTCGGAGACATCATGCGGCGAAAGAGCGGACAACAGCTCACGTTGACGCTCTACGTGAGCGTCGAGCACTTCCTCCAGCTTTGCAGAGCCTGCCTTGGTGAGCCTGATCCGCAGTTCACGGCGGTTGGCTTCGTTCACCTCTCGCGTGATCCACCCCTGCTTCACCATCTGATCGAGCCGGTTCGTCATGGCGGCGTTGCCGACCATGGTCTGCTTTGCGAGCTCGCCGGGGGTCAGGCTCGGCTGACCGGAGCGGTACAGCGTCGCCAGGACATCGAATGAACGGGGGTCGACGCCGAAACCCCTGTGGAGCTGTTGGAGGCTGTTGTGCAGGAGGTATTGAGCGCGGGATATCCGTCCGAGCGTGGCCATCGCGGACACGTCGAGATCAGGCCGGGTCCTGCCCCACTGCTGTACGACGGCGTCCACAGCATCTCGGGCGTCGCCGGATCGATCGTCTGATTTCGTCACAGTGCCCCACCGCTCTTCCGCACGCCACACTATCATGCTAGAACTGTTTGATATCGAACTGTTTGAGATGAAAGCGACTCCTCGCATGTCTTCTGACTCCACGACCACGGTCTCTGGCGAGCCCGACAACGCGCTGGGTGCTCGGGTTCATCTCGTTCCCCAGACTCCATCCCTGATCGACGCGCACACACGAATCCGAGATCGGAATGCTCCCCGGCGGGATGTGCTCGCTCACGGGCGGCGGGTGATTCGACTTCTCCTTGAGGAGTCATTCGGATTCCTCCCCCGAGATGAAGTGCGTGTCATCACGCCCGCCGGGCACACGTACGTCGGTACCCGTACCACCGATGATGTGTGTGCTGTCTCCATTGTCCGTGCCGGCGAAGCACTGGAAGCCGAACTATGGACGATCGCGCCGGAAGTGCGCATCGGGAAGATCCTCATCCAGCGCGATCATGTGACGAAGCAGCCGAGCCTGCACTGGGCACATCTTCCCGAGGGCATCCAGGACGGCCATGTGCTGCTTCTCGAGCCCATGCTCGCCACCGGAGGGTCGCTCATGGCCGCGCTCGATGTGCTCAACGCGGCCGGCGTCCCAGACAATCGCATTATCGCTGTGTCCATCCTTGCGTCCCCTCAGGGAATCGAGCACGTCACCCGGGCGCGACCGTCGGTGAGGATCGTCACCTCCTCCATAGAGGAGCGGCTCGATGATGCCGCTTACATGGTGCCCGGTATCGGCGACTTCGGAGACCGGTGGTTCGGCACGGACGGGAATGTCACGTGGCTGTAACCAGCCGGGCCTCCGACGCGGCGATCACCGCCCTCGCGCCCATTGTATGGGGGTCGACGTACGCAGTGACGACCGAGCTCCTCCCTGCCGACCGGCCCTTGCTCGCGGCTACGGTGCGGGCGCTGCCGGCAGGCATCGTGCTTCTCCTCATCACACGCAGGCTTCCTCCGACAGCCATGTGGTGGCTGCGGGCGGCGGTCCTCGGCGTATTGAACATCGGAGTGTTCTTCTATCTGCTCTTCGTCGCGGCATACGAGCTGCCCGGGGGCGTGGCAGCGCTCGTAGGTTCCGTTCAGCCGCTGTTCGTGCTCATCATCTCGGCGTGGTTCCTAGGCGCCACGATGCGGGGCAGGCAATTGTGGGCCTGCCTCATCGCAGTCGGCGGTATCGCGATGCTCGTCCTGCGCAGCGGTGCGGGGATCACCCCTGTGGGAGTGTCCGCAGCCGTGCTCGGCGCGTTGAGCATGGCGCTCGGCGTCGTCCTCACGAAACGGTGGGGTCGCCCTCCTGGCGTGAGCATCTTCGCCTTCACCGCCTGGCAGCTCACTGCCGGGGGTCTTGCAATCCTCCCGCTCACGCTTGCCCTCGAAGGGCTTCCGTCCTCGTTGGAGCCCCGGAACCTCCTCGGTTTCACATATCTATCCGTCATCGGCGCGATGCTCGCTTACGCAGTCTGGTTCCGTGGCATCGATCGGCTCACCCCGCTCGCTGTCTCCTTTCTCGGCTTCTTCAGCCCCTTGACCGCGACCGTGCTCGGAGCGCTGCTGATTGGGCAGGGCTTCACCCCGGTCCAGATCCTCGGCGCCGCCCTCGTCTTGGCGTCGGTGCTCATGGTCCAGCTCTCTCCGGCGAGAGGCGACGCGTTGTCAGACACGAAGGTCACGGATCGGGTCTCCGTGGCGGACGACTCCACCCAACCGAAACCTGATCGAACGGCCATCTGACACAACAGCACCAATGGGGGACGAACATGCTCACCGACGACCAGATTCCACGACCCCGCACCATCCTCGAGGCGCTCGAGATGCACGCCGCGGAAGGACCTGACCGCGCCGCGATCACCAGCACGCTGAACGGTGAGAGAAAGGAACTCACCTTCGCGACGCTCGTCGATCGAGCACGTCGGCTGGCCGCGCACCTCGACGAACTCACCCAGGGACAGACCCCACCCGAAAGACTCATCGGGCTGTTCATGGAACCATCGCCCGAACTCGCCGTCGCGACCTGGGGAGTGCTGTTCGGGGGAGCCGCGTACGTGCCATTGGAGCCGGAGTATCCGGACGAGCGGCTCGCCTACATGATCAAAGACGCGGGCCTGCACATCGTTATCGCCCCGCCAGCGCATGCAGAGCGTGCACGGGCGCTCGCCCCCGCGCACGCGATCGTTCACGTGCTCGAAGACCTCGACGCACTCCCCGCACCTGCGGCCGACTGCCCGGTCGGAGCGGATGACCTCGCCTACGTCATCTTCACCTCCGGCAGCACAGGGCGGCCGAAGGGGGTAGCGGTCACGCACGCAGCGATCGCCCATCAGCTCTCATGGATGAACGGCGCCGGTCACCTCGACCAGACAACGACAGTCCTGCAGAAGACGCCCATCAGCTTCGACGCTGCGCAGTGGGAGCTCCTGGCATGCGCGGCGGGCGCACGGGTGGTCCTCACAAGCCATGGGGTCCACCGCCAGCCCGATGAAATCCTGCGGACCGTCGCCGATGAGCGCGTCACAGCCCTGCAGTGCGTTCCCACGCTCTGGGCAGCCCTCCTGGACGAGGCACGGTTCACCGAAGCCACGAGCCTCGAACGCATCTTCTCCGGTGGTGAAGCGTTGAGCGCATCGTTGGCCGGCCGCTTGAAAGAGGCTCTCCCCTCAGCAGCGCTCATCAACCTCTACGGACCGACCGAATGCACCATCAACGCCACCTCGCATACCGTGACGGACAGGGACCTCACAGAGGAACCGCCTGTCGTGTCGATCGGCTATCCGATCGACGGGGTGCTGGTCCGAATCGTCGATGCCTCACTTGCGGACGTCCCCGACGGCACACCTGGCGAGCTCCTTCTCGGCGGCCCTCAAGTCGCACGCGGCTACGTCAACGACGGAGAGAAGACAGCGTCCCGTTTTATCACGGACGAAGAGGGAACCCGCTTCTACCGAACGGGTGATATCGTCCACCGTGGCCACGACGGCGCCCTCCACTTCCACGGCCGCGAAGACGACCAGGTCAAGCACAACGGGCACCGCATCGAACTAGAGGAGATCAGCAACCGCGTCGAAGAGCATGCCTGGGTACGACGCGCCTCCGCCACCTTGGTCCCTGTCGGACAGACCGGACGCGATCATCTCGTGGTCTGCGCCGAGCTCGACCCGCTCGAAGCCGCGCTGATGGACCAGGAAGCAGCCGGGGCCCACCACCGGTCGAAAACATCGCGGGTGCAAGTACGGGCACAGCTCGCGAACAGCGGCATCCGCGACCTCCAAGCATTCAGCCCCGAGGACATCCTGACGCTGCCGCAACCGCCGAACCTCCCGGACATCCGCCGCACCGCTTTCGCCCGGAAGACCTACCGGCGCTTCCAAGACGGCCCCACTTCCCGCACAGAGCTCACCGCCTTCCTTTCCCACAGTGCCGCCCCCGCCCCCAGTGCCACGCAACTCGAGATCCAGGCACTCGGCGAGATCCTCAGGTGGTTCGGGCAGTTCCACAGCGGGGAGCGTCTGCTGCCGAAGTACGCCTACGCGTCGCCCGGCGCGCTCTATGGCGTGCAGCTCCACGTCGCCATCTGTGCCTTGCCTGGTTTGGCAGACGGCGTCTACTACTACGACCCGACTTCGCATCGCCTTGCGAGAATCGCGGATCTCCCACCCACCGCAACTGGCCCGGGCGTCGAGTTCCACTTCCGCGGCTTGCCTCCCGTGATCCAGGCCGTCTATACGCAGAACGTCCGAGAGGTCCTCGAATTCGAGGCTGGCCACATGACCGGACTGCTCAGCCTAGTCCTCACGGGGCACGGGCTGGAGGCGGTGCCAGTGCCTGACACAGACGCCGACTGGTGGAAGACTCTCCTGACCACATCACAGGATGGGGACCTCTATCTCGGAGGCATGCGCGTACTCCGACACGGGGAAGGAGAATTCCCTGAGGTCGTGCGGACATTCGTGCAAGTCCACGACGACCGTGTCTCCGGACTGCGACCCGGGATCTACGAGTGGACGGGGCAGGACTTCCAGCCAGTCACAACCGAGGTCATCGAGCCCAGGCATGTGATCGCCATTAACCAAGAAGTGCACAGACAGGCATCCTTCGGGATCGCCCTCGTTGCAGAGAACGCCGGAGAACTGTCGTACATCGCACTCGGGCGAGCGTTGCACCTTCTGCAGGCGAACCCCCACGGATTCGGCCTCATGTCCTCCGGCTACAGCTCCAAGACCGGCCATCCGCTCCCATCGGCGCAGCGCCTCGAACACCTCCTGAGCGAGTGGAACATCTCGATGGAGGCCTCCTACTTCGCGGTCGGAGGGCGCATCTCGGCCGCCCAGATCGTAAGCGAAGGAATGGAGGAGGATGCAGTGCACATGGAGGGACCGGCCGAGCTCATCAGGCAGGACCTCGCACGGACGCTGCCGTCGTACATGCTGCCGACGAAGATCCTCCTCCTCGACCGACTGCCCCTCGCACCTAACGGCAAGATCAGCAGAGCCGATGTCGCGCAGATCGTGGCCGCAGACACCTCCTCAAGCAGCAACCCCTTCGCGGTCCCCCAGACTTCGACCCAGCGCTGGCTGGCCTCGCTATGGTCCGAACTCCTCGGATATGAACACGTCTCCGCTGCCGACGACTTCTTCGCAGTCGGCGGTACGTCCCTGAAAGCAATGCGGCTCATCCGCCGCGTGCGCAATGACCTCGGCCGATCGCTTCCCGTTCAGGAGGTGTTCAGCAGTCCACGCCTCGATGCTCTCGCCCAGCGCATCGACGAACTCGATGCCAGCCGAAGCCCACAGACGCGGCTCGTCGGACTTCATTCCCCACGTGCAAGCACAAGACCGCCCGTCTTCGCCTGGCCCGGGCTCGGCGGCTCGCCCGCGGGCTTGCGCAAGCTTGCCTCCAAACTGGGCGAGCGCAGCGTATACGGCATTCAGGCACTCGGCATCAATGAAGGCGAGACGCCAATCTCCTGCATCGCCGAGATGGCGGCGACGGACATCGACGAGATCCGGAGGGTTCAGCCCAAAGGACCATACACGCTCGCCGGATACTCCTTCGGGGCACGCGTGGCCTTCGAAGCGGCATGGCAGCTCGAACAAGCGGGTGAGACCGTCGATGCGCTCCTGCTCGTATGCCCCGGCAATCCAGCGATCGAACCACACCCGGATTCACTCGTAACAGCCGGGGCCGGGAAGGACGTGTCCTGGACGAACCACCGCTACCTGACCATCCTGGGCTCCGTCTTCACCGGCACGGCCGGCGGTCCCGCGGCCGAACGCCTCGTGCGAGAAGTAGTCGGCCTCGATTCCTTCATCACATACATCGACGAGGTTACGGGCGGACTCGACGCGGACACCATCAGCCGAATCGTCCGGGTCGTGGAAACTACGTTCTCGTTCGAGTACACCATCGAAGAACTCGCCACGCGAGACCTCGCTGTTTCCATCCGTATCGTCAGGGCGGCCGGGGACGACTACTCCTTCATCGACAGCGTCGCCGATCGTGCTCCCCGCAACGTCACTTACGTCTCCGCGGAGGCCGACCATTATTCGATCCTGCGGGAGGACGTCGACGAGCTCGTCCTGCTCATCGACGCGTACCGGCTCCTGGATCCCGAGGATGTTCCGCCCGAAGCCGGCGCAGGGAGTTCATGATGCCCCACGTCACCGTCCACTACTTCGCGCGGCAGCTTCCCCTAGAGGGGCTCGAGCGGCTACCCAATGCCATCGCGTCCGTCGTCGTCGCTTGCCTCGGCACAGATTCCGACGCGGTCACCGTCTCCGTGGACCCCGTGACACCCGCAAAGTGGGACACAGTGCCCGAACGCGCAAACGCTGAAGGTCCCTTCGTGCGCCTGCCGCGCTACCCGACGACCGCTAAAATCACCCGGAACGAGGAGCCATGACTTATCTGCCCATGCGAGTAACCGAGGAGGTCGCGCAGGCCATCACGGACGGGACGCCCGTCGTCGCGCTCGAATCAAACGTCATCGCCCACGGACTTGACTACCCGGCGAACGTGCACGCGGCCAAGGCCGTTGAACGGGCCGTCCGGGAGGGCGGGGCGGTTCCCGCGACGATAGCAATTGTCGACGGCGCGGTCGTCGTCGGTGTGGACGAGGCAACAATCGAACGCCTGGCTATCGAGAGGAACGTGCCGAAAGTATCCAGCCGTGACATCGGGTATGTCCTTGCCAGGGGCGGCAACGGTGCGACAACAGTAGCCTCGTCGCTCGTGTTCGCCGAGCTCGCGGGCATCCGCCACTTCGCCTCGGCCGGGCTGGGCGGAGTCCACCGCGGAGCGACGAGAACGATGGACATCTCCTCGGACCTGATCCAGCTCACGAGATCCCGCGTGATCGCCGTCTGCGCGGGCGTCAAGAACATCCTCGACGTGGGCCTGACCTTGGAATACCTCGAAACGCAATGCGTCCCGGTCATCTCATTCCGCTCAGATGACTTTCCCGCGTTCTACTGCCGCACGAGCGGTCATCGCAGCCCGCTCAGGGTCGACGAACCGCATCTGCTTGCCGCCATGGCGCGGTCGCATTGGGCCGCAGGCAGCCCCACAGGCGTTGTCGTCACCGTCCCGCCAACGATTGAGGACGCACTCGACATCGATCTCGCGGAGAAGGCGGTCCTGGAGGCTCTATCTGATGCCGAAACTGCTGGCATCACGGGGAAATCAGTCACTCGCTACCTCATGCGGGCCGTCGACCGGCTCACTGGCGGCAAGAGCGCAGAGGCAAACCAGGCAGTGCTTGTCAGCACAGCCCGCGCAGCCGCGGTAATCGCCGTGGAAGGCCAATCATGATGCCCGGGGCAAACATGCAGTCCCCCGCACACAGTCAGGACGCGTGGGATCCACGCGCGGAAGAGGAGACGTCATGGTTGCCGTAGCGCTGTTCGATCTCGACGGGACGCTGCTTCACACGCCTCGCGCCATCGCCTCGGCGATGGCGGACTCCGTTCAAGCGGTCACGGGAAAGACCGTGCCGCACGGCGAAGCTCTGGCACTCGTCGGCCTGCCGCTGCAGGTCATTACGGAAACGCTGGCTCAGGCCGTCGACAATCCGGACGCTGCTGAGCGCATACGCGAGGCATACATGGAGCGGTTCCAGACCGTGATCATCGCGCAGGCCCCCTCTCTGGTCTGCGACGGAGTGCTAGAGAGCCTCCGGGCCCTGCGCGAGTCGGACGTCGCCATTGGCGTGGTCACGAGCAAGATCAGACGAAGCGCCGAAGCCATCCTCGACGCGGCCGGCCTGCTCGAGCACTTCGATCTCGTCGTCGGCGCCGACGACATCGCCCAACCGAAACCTTCCGCGGACGGTATCCTGTTCGCCCTCGAACGCCTCGGCGGGACAGACAGTGCAACCGCGTTCTACGTCGGTGACACAGCCCACGACATGGGCGCTGCGAAAGCGGCCGGCACGCACGCGATCGGAGTGACATACGGCGTCGGAACGTCGAAAGATCTCCTCGATGCTGGAGCGGAACTCGCGCTCGTTTCATTCATCGACGCCTGCATCTGCGGCGGAGTTGCCATAGGCCGGAACCTGGATCTGACCGCCCACTGATAGATCCGCGTCGGCAGATCATCCCAAGACAAATCAAGGAGCCTACATGAAGCAGTTTCAGCGCATCGGCGACAACAGCAACGACAACCAACAGATCCAGGCGGACGGTGACGTCAACGCCCCGAGCGCCGCGTCCGGCGGCGTCAGCCTCACCGGCGACAATCATGGCATCATCGTCACCTCGATCCCGACCTCCGAAGAGCCACAGCACACCTTCGAAATCCCCAAGAAGATCAAGATCCCAATGCCCGCTTCGTTCATCGGCACCGTCTCCGGCCTGATCACCATCGCCGGTTTCGTGACTGGAGGTCTCTCGGTCAAACAGCTCATTGACACCTTCAAGGCCAGCACCAGCTTCGACGTCATGGGCGGACCTCCGCAGGCGTACTGGTGGCTCCTGGGGTCAATATTTACGATCGCCATCGGGCTCATGGGGTGGTCGTGCTTCCGCTTCCTGCGCCGCAACGTGCTTCGGCTACCAAAGCGATGGATCTTCCGTGCATGGGCAGGCATCAGGGAGGGGAATGGACGCACGTACCCGTACTCGCTTCGCCTTGCGATGAGCTGTCCAAAGTGCAAGAACCAGAAACTCCGCTTCCAGCAGGTACCCGCTGACGGCTACGACATCATCAATCTCGAAACCGGCGCTCGCAAAAAGAGCGTCATCACGAAATGGGCGCCGATGGCTGTCTGTCCACGAAACGAAGACCACTCGCTTCCCGTAGACATCTCCGGCAACGATTTTGATGAGGCGCTTCCTCGCTAAGTCCTCAAGTGGCAGGTGGTCAGAAACTACCTCCCGGAGATGACGCCCAGGTATCTCATTGGGAAGATACCTGGGGGAATAGATGAGAATGATTCATGTAGAACGAGCTGGAAGCTGTGAGCGCCTGATGGTGTAGCGTCCGACTTCTCCGCGGTCTGTCATGACGATCCGGTCCAGAACGCCTCCGATGTGTCTAGTGGAAGACGTTGGTGAACGTGGTGGTGGCGATGCGCTGTCCACTGAATTGATAGCTCAGCGTTGCGTCCTGGGCTTGGCTGGACATCATGGTGCCTAGACCGAACTCAAGGCTGCGGGGGTCCATGGAAGACGTCGTGCAGCGGATGTAGCCGGCCGATTGGTCCGGGCACGTCCACCCCGCCGGCGCCATGAGTTTCCCGGCGATGAATGACGCTTCGGGTGAAATGACGCTTCGGGTGAAAGGCTGAAGATCGCTTCACCCGTAGTCGGCGTCCCGTCACCCTGCAACGAGAAGCCCACGTCGATCTGCCGTTCGGGCATGGCTGTCCCTGGCTGAATGCTGAAGGAAGCCGTGACCGTCTGCGATGGCGGAGCCGGGGCATTGGAAGGTTGGGGAACGTGAGTCGTGGTGGGAGCCTGCGGAGCCGTGGTTTTGACGACAGGTCCAGGGCCAACTGCCGGGGCCGTTTCCCGCGGCACGGGGACCGCCGCGGGGGCGCTGCCCGGTACTGACACTGGCGGCGGCACGACAGGTCCCGGGGTCGTCAGGGAGGGTGCAGCGGGGTCCGGCCCCGGCTCGGCGGCCGGGTCCGACGTCGGCACCGCGTTTGGTGAGGGCGTCGCCGAGGCGGTCGGAGTAACTTCCGGCACGGATTGTGGGACCCGTGGCGCATTGCTCGCGGCGTCGGGCTCAGCGATGGGCGCCGGGCCCGTCTGTCCGAGCCACATGAGGACGCCCGCAATCGCGAGACCGCACACGATCAAGACGGCGACCGCGATCCTCCGGAAACCGCCGGTCGACCGCAGCCCGGCGGCGCTCGACCCGCTCCCTCCGGGGAGGTAACCGGTGGCCACGGCCGGTGTGAAGACAACCCCGGCCACCAACGGGAAGACAGCCGCCCTCATGCCCGCCTGGACGTCGTTCAGTTCCATTAGCAAGGCGGTGCACTTCGGGCACTCCTCCAAGTGAGCCTCGACCTTTTCGCGTGAGGTACGTTTCAGGCCGTCACGGGCGTACTTTCCGAGCTGGCTTGAATACTCAAGACAAGAGTCGTCCTCGGACAAGTTGATGTGGTTTTGCAGATAGGCCTGTCGGAGGCCTTCACGTGCCCGGATCGCAAGCGACGAAACACCGTTCGGCGTCAATCCGATGAACGCTGCGGCTGCGGAAGGCTTCAGTCCTTCGACATCTACGTGCCAAAGGACAGCCTGCCAACGCTCCGGAAGGGACTTGAACGCCTTCGCCATGGTGCTGGACTCAAAGGCATCAAGAACGGTGTCCGCGCTGACCGCAACGGTGTCCAAGATGGCCCCGTCCTCCACAGCCCGCGTACGCCTGGCTGTGTTCTTCAGCGCCTTCTGCTTCGAGACGATCATGAAGGTCTGGACCCAGGATTCGTTTCCGACAATGCTGCGGGCAACGGCGCAAGGAACTGTCTACGCCATCTCCCGGTTCGCGACCGCAGGTCTGAACATCGTGACGCCGACGCTCGTCTTGCTTAACCCGAGCGCACTCTACATCGGCGTATCAGTCCTCGCAGCAACAGGGTTCTTCATCGGCTGGCTCGGTTTCCGCCGGAACGCCCGTAACGAATTCGACCTTGAGTCGGCGCTTGTCTCGCCGGAAGTGGAACCCGAACCCGACACCCCCAAATCCGTCAACGCATGAACACAGCGCGACCATCCATTCCGAGGGAGCAATCGTGACCGTGATTCGGCCGTTTCAGACCACCGTAGACGGGCTCCGCCTGCGCGGCACCCACTACTCACCATCGCCACACCAGCGGGGCCCGACCGCAGCGCTCTTCCACGGCTTCGGCAACTCGCGAGTAGAAACAACATGCATGTTCGTCACCCTCGCACGCCGACTCGTCGCCAATGGCATCGGAGTGATCGCCTACGATCGCGCCGGCCACGGCGAGAGCGACGGAGAGTTCTTCGACACCTCCGTCTCTCTGGATGTCCGTCAGGCGCACCACGTCCTGGCCGCGATCGCGGACCTGGACACAGTGGATGCAGGCAATCTGCACCTCGTCGGCATGAGTCTGGGATCGGTCATCGCATCCGTGGTCGCGGCGGAGTCCGCACTGCCGCTTCGCTCACTGACGATGTGGTCGACGGCAGCCGTGTTCGCGGACGAGATCCGGAGTGGGTTCCTCCAGGGACGATCACTAGGAACCTTGGAGTCTAAGGGGTATTTCGACTTCCTCGGCATGCGGATGGGGCCCGCGCTGCGCGACGACGCGGAGTCGTTCGATGTCTACGGTCGCGCATCCGCCTATGCGGGACCGGTTCGCCTCATACACGGCACCGCGGACTTCGTTCCATTGTCCTACGCTGAGCGCTACCTCCAGGTCTATGGTGACAAAGCAGAGCTGATCGTCGTGCAAGGCGCCGACCACGGCTGGGCGCAGCTGCCGCAACGTGAGCTGGCGATCTCCCACACCGTGGACTTCATCAGCCAACAAGCGGCGCGGATCGCTGGCGAATGACGGCCGCACCGAACTTTGTCATGGCGAGAAAACGAAAGAGCCACCCCATCGGGTGGCTCTTTCAATTCCAAAAAATGAGGCCCTACCCGGACCATGAATCTAGTTCATCGTTCCAAGCAAGGCCTCTATTGTGGAGCTGAGGGGACTCGAACCCCTGACCCCCTGCATGCCATGCAGGTGCGCTACCAGCTGCGCCACAGCCCCATATCCTCGCTGCTTCACGAACCGCGAACTGGCTGGAAATCTCCTCCAGTTTTCGGGTTCCTCCGAAGCAACTCAAATATCTTAGAACAGCATTTCCGAAAATTCCAAATCGGGCATATTCAGTTGGTTGGCGCCTTAAAGCCTAGGATTCCTCGACGGCGGGAGCCTTCGCCGAGGCGTCGTCACCGAGTTCCAGATCTACTACCGGGCAGTCTTTCCACAGGCGTTCCAAGGCGTAGAAGACCCTGTCTTCGGAGTGCTGGACGTGCACCACGATGTCGGCGTAGTCCAACAGGACCCAGCGGCCTTCGGAACGTCCTTCGCGGCGGACCGGGCGCAGATCCTGCTTGAGCAGCTCTTCCTCGATGCCGTCGACGATGGCGTTGACCTGGCGTTCGGTCGGAGCCGAGGCGATCAGGAAGACGTCGGTCAGGGCCAGACGTTCGCTGACGTCCAAGGCGATGATGTCCTCGGCCAGCTTGTCCGCTGCCGCGCGGGCGGCGTGGCGGGCCAAGAGGACGGATTGTTCATGTGCAGTCACGGGACTCCTTGTATGCGGCTTTGAGAATAGACGAAGCCTGTTTGGTGGCAAAAGCCGTTATGGTCAGCGGGAAAGTCCGCTGGTGATCATGATGATGCCCGCAATCAGGGCGATGGCTCCGATGCCAACGAGTCCCAGGACCAGGAGCCGGGTGCGCTGGGCGCGCCCAAGTCCCGCCGTCGCGGCGTCGAGCGGTTCAAGTCCGTAAGCCGAACTTGCCGAAATGGGTGGATGTTCGGCCGCTTCCGCGAATGCCTCGCCATCCGATGCTGAGTCCGACGCCGGGCGTCGACCTGCCGCTTTCGCAGCGGCTTCCGCGCGTGCCAGCACTCCTGCCCGGCCGCGCAGGCTGCGTGGCTTGCCCGACGCCGACTGCCCGGGCTTCAGTTTCGGCGCAGGTGAGGTCACGAGGGGAACAAAGGTGGTGCCAGGCGGCTTCATGACGGGACGATCGAGTCCCGGAACCTTCACGAATTCCAAGGGCGTCACCATGGCCAGGTTGCTGGCCACCGAGGGTTCAGCACGGACCGGACCTGAAGGACGGCTGTTCTGCTCGGCGAGCTTCTGCTTTGCCATGGCCCTCTTGTTGAGGATGGCCTCGCGTTCAGCTTGGGCGATCTGTTCGGCTAGGGCCTCTGGATCCGCTGGCTCAACGTCGGTTTGGGAAACACCGGATTCACCGGCAGGGACTTTCTGCACGGCTGATTCCATTGCCGCGATGTGCTCAAGCTTATTGGACTGATTGTTCGCTTGGGCGGCCAAAAGCTCGCGGGCCATCAAGGCCTGCTCCACGGTCATTTCGGGGGCGCCGGGAGGCGGGCCTGCCGTGACCCGGACACCGCCGCCAGGCGATACGCCCGGGCGATCAGGGCCGGATTGCTGCCTGCCGGGAGCCTGGACCGGGACGCTGGACGTCCTCGGCCCGGATCCGGGTGCCGGGACAACGGGGATCGCCGAGGTGCCCGGGGCAACTTCTTCCTGCAATTGCTGCAGACGCAACTGGCGGCGCGTGGGCGGACCGCCGCGGGAAAGCTGCTGCTCCTTATCCGCGAGTTCCTTGATGGCGCGGAGTGCGGCGCGGTCGCGTGCACGGGCCTGCGAGGAACGTTCCGAGGCGGGTTTAGCGTCCAGCGGAGCATCGGCCACCCGGCGCACCCGATTGACCGAAGCGCCACCGGACGCCTGGTTGGCGTCGTCGGAGGTAAAGGCCTCGGCTACCGCGGGACGTGCGCCGGTTTCTTCCACGCGTGCGTCCCGGGCTCGTCGAAGCTCGCGCCGGCTAGGGATGGGGGGCTGTTCCTGGCTCATTCAAAACTCACTCGGTACGGGCTTGGTGTTCTGATCCGGTCATAGCATGCAGGGGCTCCCCCATGCCGGGTTTGCCCGAGTACAGCTTGTATTTGGCGATGTACTGCACTACTCCATCAGGCACGAGGTACCAGACCGGATTGCCTGCACCCACGCGGGCGCGGCAGTCCGTCGAAGAAATCGCCATGGCAGGCACTTCCAACAGACTGACGTCCTCCCTGCCCATGCCGTCAAGAACATGACCGGGCCGGGTGACACCGACAAAGTGCGCCAAGGTCCAAAGCTCGTCGACATCTTTCCAAGACAGGATCTGCGCGAGGGCGTCAGCGCCCGTGATGAAGAACAAGTCCGCGTCCGGCCGCTGGGTCCGGAGATCCCGCAGGGTATCGATGGTGAACGTGGGACCGGGGCGGTCCACATCCACGCGGCTCACCGTGAAATTGGGGTTGGAAGCCGTGGCAATGACCGTCATCAGGTACCGGTGCTCGGCTTCACTGACCTGCTTGTGCGATTTCTGCCAGGGCTCGCCGGTGGGCACGAAGACCACCTCGTCCAAGCGGAACTTGGCGGCAACCTCACTGGCAGCGACCAAGTGGCCGTGGTGAATGGGATCGAAGGTTCCACCCATCACGCCCAAGCGAATTCGGCGCCCCGTTTCCTCGAAGGGTTTTGCGGCGGAAATGTTAGTGACCCAGCCCTGGGTGCTTGGCCGGGTGCTGGCGGTGCGGATCCGAGTGCTCTTCGGCGGCGTCGTGACGGTTGCCAAGGTTCGTGTAGGAGACCGCCACGAACATCAGGACCAGGAGGATGGAGAACATTGAGACACCGAAAACCCAAGGTTCAGCCCACAACGGTGCCGGCGCTTCGGCTCCGCTTTCGCCCCCTTGCGTGAGAATTGAAATGGCGATCTGCTGAAACTGCATTTTCTCCCCTAGCGGTTCAAAGGATTTCGACGGCGGATCCTCCCACCGTTCAGGACTTCTGTTCTATGTTACAGCGTCGCTAGCCGCGGACCTGGCCTTCACCCTGGACAATCCACTTCGTGGTGGTCAGCTCCGTGAGGCCCATGGGACCGCGTGCGTGCAGCTTCTGGGTAGAGATTCCTACCTCGGCACCAAGGCCGAGCTCGCCCCCATCAGTGAAACGCGTGGACGCGTTCACGATGACCGCCGCAGAATCGATGTCCGCAATGAACTTCTCCGCGTTCGCCAGATTGTTCGTCAGGATGGCCTCCGTGTGGCCGGTCGACCATTTGCGGATGTGCGCGACTGCCTCGTCGACGTTGTCCACCATGGCAACTGCGAGGTCGAGGTCCATGTATTCCGTGGCCCAATCGACGTCGTCGGCGGGGACCGTGTCCACCGAACCGGACAGCGCCGCCTGAATCCTTGAGTCGACGTGCAATGTGACCCCCGCGGAACGAAGCGCGGTGGCAACGGCGGGAAGCACTGTGGATTTCGAGTGCACCAGGAGAGTTTCGACAGTGTTGCAAACGCTGGGGCGCTGGGTCTTGGCGTTAAGCAGGATGTCGACGGCCATCTCTTCGCTGGCGGACTCGTCGATGAAGATGTGCACATTTCCCTCGCCGGTCTCAATGACGGGCACGGATGAGTTGTTCACCACAGTCTGAATCAGGTCGCGTCCACCGCGGGGAATCAGCACGTCCACCCGGCCACGGGCACGCATCAGGACGTTCGCGCCTTCGCGGCCGAATTGGTCGACGCTCTGGACGGCGTCGGCCGGGAGCCCGACGGATTCCAGCGCATCGCGGAGGATAGTCACAAGGGCTGCGTTGGTGTGGGCAGCGGCCGATCCGCCGCGCAGGATCACTGCATTGCCGCTCTTCAAGGCGAGTCCTGCGATGTCGACCGTGACGTTGGGGCGCGCCTCATAGATCGCTGCGACGACTCCCATGGGCACATTGACTTGGCGCAAGCGAAGTCCGTTGGGGAGGGTCTGGCCTCGGACGACGTTTCCCACGGGATCCGGCAGGCCCGCCAGGTTTTCAAGGGCCGCCACAAGGCCGTCGATGCGGGCAGGTGTCAGGGTCAGGCGGTCCAGCATGGCAGCGGAGGTTCCGTTGTTGCGGCCGGACTCAACATCCTTCGCGTTGGCGGCGAGGATGGACCCCTGCTTTTCCCGGAGGGCTGCGCCAATAGCGTGCAGGGCGCGGTCCTTCCAGGCACGGTTCGCCTGGGCCATGTGCCGCGCGGCCTGCCGTGAGCGGTCCGCGATCGAATGCACGGCCGCCTCCACTTGCTCGGGGGTGAGCGGCGCGTTTCCCGTCTCCGGAGTTTCCGGCATCTGGGCGGCATTGCCAGCAGCCAGGGCGTCAGTCATCACAGGAGAATCAGGGGTAAGGGCCTCAGTCATTCTCCAAGTTTAGTGGAGCGGGCCTGCTGGACCAGCACGAGGTCGTCAACATGAACAACTACGCGGTCATATCCGCGGCCAAGGTCCTTGGCGAGTTCCTTGGTGGAACGGCCAAGCATGCGGGGAAGCTCCTCCGCGGAGTAGTTCACCAATCCCCTGGCAATCACAGTGCCTTCGACAGAAACCATCTCCACTGGATCGCCAGGCTCGAAGTCTCCCTGCACCGACGATATTCCGGCGGGCAACAGGGAGGTGTGGCGGTCGCGCACGGCCTTGACGGCGCCGTCGTCGAGCACCAAACGGCCCCGGACCGAAGCGAGGTGGGCCAGCCAGAGCAGCCGGACGGGTTTGCGGTTGCCGTTGATGGCGAACCACGTGCCCACGTCCTCGCCTGCCAGTGCGGCGGCGGCATTGGCAGTGGAGGTGACGAGGGCGTGGATGCCGGAGCCTGCGGCGATCGACGCAGCCTCCACCTTGGTGGTCATGCCTCCGGTTCCGACGCCGGCTTTACCGGCCTTACCGATGGTCACGTCGACGAGGTCAGCGGGACCGGTGACGAGCGGAATGCGCTTGGCACCCAATGACGGCGGACCATCGTAGAGGGCGTCGACGTCAGACAACAGGACCAAGGCGTCCGCCCGGACAAGGTGGGCCACCAAAGCGGCCAGACGATCGTTGTCGCCAAAACGGATTTCGTGCGTTGCCACGGTGTCGTTTTCGTTCACGACGGGCACGACGCCGAGGTTCAGCAAACGGTCCAGCGCCCGGTATGCGTTGCTGTGCTGCGTGCGCCGCATCAAGTCATCCGCCGTCAAGAGGACCTGGCTGACCGTGACCCCGTGAGCGGCAAAAGCCTGCGAATAGCGCGCCATCAAAAGCCCCTGGCCCACACTGGCCGCAGCCTGCTGCGTGGCGAGGTCCTTGGGACGCTTGGCGAGGCCGAGCGGCGCGAGACCCGCCGCGATGGCACCGGAAGAGACCAGGATGATCTCCGTCCCGGAATTGCGCTTCTCAGCCAGGGCGTGGACGAGTGCCGTCAGCGCTTTCTCCGAGATGCCGCCTTTGATGCTGGTCAGCGAAGACGAACCCACTTTGACGACGATCCGCTTGGCGCCGGCCAGTGCCTGGCGTTCGGCGGAGTCGTCGCCTTCGGTGACTTCAGCGATGCGGGCCGTGCTAGTCGTCATTTTCGGCTTCCAGGCCGCTTTCCTTCAGGGGCTTGGGTAGACGACGTCCGCTGACGGACTCAGTCCAGATGCCCGCCTTCCGCTCGGCTTCGAGCTCGGCGCGTGCTGCAGCCTTGGCTTCGCGTCGTTCGAGCTGCTCGTCCCGCTTCTGCGAACGGGTGGGGCGGTCGCCGATGTCGGCAACACGGATGTCCGTGCCACGAGGCGTCGCCAGCAGTTCGGCGCCCGCCATCATGGTGGGCTCCCAGTCGAAGACGACGCCGTCCTCTTCGCCGATCACCACGGTGTCGCCCGGGACGGCACCCATCTTGAACAGTTCGTTTTCGATGCCGAGCTTGGCCAGGCGATCGGCCAGGTAGCCGATGGCTTCTTCGTTGGTGAAGTCGGTCTGCTTGACCCAACGGACCGGCTTCTCCCCCAGCACTCGGAAGAGCGGCTCGAGGTTCTTCTCCTCGCGGCGGATCTTGAAGCCGGACTCATTGACGGCACGGGGGCGGAGGACGGGCGCCGCGACCTTGGGAGGCGCGGTGGCAACCGCCTTGCGTGCGGCCATGACGATCTCGCCCATGGCGAAGCTCAGTTGGCGCAGGCCTTCATGGCTCGTGGCGGAGACTTCGAAGACGCGGTAGCCGCGCTGTTCCAGTTCGGGACGGACGAACTCGGCCATGTCCCGACCATCAGGCAGGTCCACCTTGTTCAGGACAACAAGCTTGGGACGTTCGTTCAGGGGGACCACTTCGCCGTCAACGCCGGCGTAGCTCATGTCCACCGCATACTTGTCCAGCTCTTGCTCGATGATCGCAAGATCCGAGAGCGGATCCCGGTCCGCTTCCAAGGTCCCGCAGTCCAGCACGTGCACCAGCGCGGCGCAACGCTCCACGTGGCGCAGGAAGTTGTGGCCCAGGCCCTTGCCCTCGCTCGCCCCTTCGATCAGCCCGGGAACGTCTGCAATGGTGAACCGGACCTCACCGGCCTGGACCACGCCAAGGTTGGGGATCAGGGTAGTGAACGGGTAGTCGGCGATCTTGGGCCGTGCAGCTGACATCGCCGCGACAAGGCTGGACTTGCCCGCGGAGGGGAAGCCGACCAGCGCGATGTCCGCGATGGACTTCAATTCCAGGACGATGTCGCTGGAGTCGCCTTCAGTGCCGAGGAGGGCGAAACCGGGAGCCCTGCGCTTCTGCGAAGACAGCGAAGAGTTACCAAGGCCGCCCAGGCCGCCTGCAGCGGCGATGAACTCGGTGCCTTCACCTACAAGGTCAGCAAGGACGACGCCGTCCTTGGTCTTCACCACGGTGCCGTCCGGTACGGGAAGCACGAGGGTTTCACCGTTCTTGCCGCCGCGCCAGTCACCCATGCCGGGGCCACCGTTGGTTGCGTGGCGGTGCGGTGCATGGTGGTAATCAAGCAAAGTGGTGGTCTGGGCATCAACGCGCAGGATGACGTCGCCGCCGTTACCGCCGTTACCGCCGTCGGGTCCGCCCAGGGGCTTGAACTTCTCGCGCTTAACAGAGACACAGCCGTGGCCGCCTGTTCCGCCGGATACGTGAAGTACTACCCGGTCTACGAAGGTCGCCACGTGTTTCTCCTCTAACTGGAAATTACTGCTTGAAGTGCGTGTTGCGGGCTGATGCGCCGCCGCCCGCACTAGTAAATTCTAGTGCGGTTAAAAAGACAGGTGGAGCGGGCCATACGGCCCGCTCCACCCGTTCAGAACGTGTTATTACTCTGCAGCTGCAGCAGCAACGATGTTCACTACGCGACGGCCGCGGCGAGTACCGAACTCAACCGCACCTGCCTGCAGGGCGAACAGGGTGTCGTCGCCACCGCGGCCGACACCGGCGCCCGGGTGGAAGTGGGTGCCGCGCTGGCGGACGATGATCTCGCCTGCGGAAACGACCTGGCCACCGAAGCGCTTTACGCCGAGGTACTGGGCGTTGGAGTCACGACCGTTGCGAGTGGAGCTCGCGCCTTTTTTATGTGCCATTTGAAATGCCTGCCTTTAAAATTCTGGGGAATCTGTTGAAAACCTGAACAGCAACCAGTGGTTACTTGATACCGGTGATCTTGATCTTGGTGAGTTCTTGACGGTGACCCTGGCGCTTCTTGTAGCCGGTCTTGTTCTTGAACTTCTGGATGACGATCTTCGGACCACGGAGGTCTTCGAGGATCTCAGCCGTAACCTTGACCTTGGCCAGATCCGCAGCAGCGGAGGTGACCTTGTCACCGTCCACCAGGAGCAGTGCGGGCAGCTCAAGGGTGCTGCCGGCTCCACCGGGGACGCGGTTCAGGGTTACGTAGTCTCCAACGGAAACCTTTTCTTGGCGGCCGCCTGCGCGGACAATCGCGTACACCACTTGGGCACTCACTTCTCTCGACGTTTATTACTAAATTTGCGTGCGGAACCCCGATCCGAAACGGGCCTGGTTCACGCTGTGCCTCAACGCCGTGGACTCCGGTACGGAATCCATGAGTCATCCCTCGAATAGTTCCAAATGAAAGGTCAGTTCCAAATGAAGGTTTCTAGGGGCATAACCCAAGTGTTGGCGTAAGCACCGAAGATCTAGATTACGCTAGTTTCGCCTTCGGCTGCAAATGAGGCCAGGTCCGGAGGCTGCCACGTGATGGCTGCCACAGACTGGCTATGCGCCACCCGGTACCGTGCCCGTCCACCTTACCCTGCCGGCGGGGAAAAGCTCGGATCCCCACTCCGACACGCTGCAGCGTCCGCCTGAACAGGCGCTTCATCCTGCGCTTCCGCGCCAGGAACCGGGATCAGCCGTGCAACCTTGGAGCATCGAAGAACGCCGTTTCATACCGGCAGGATTGGGTGAAAGCCTCCATCATCGCCGTGCGCTCCGTGGGTGTTGCGGCCTGCGCGGCGGCATCCGTGATGTCGATCGCCTTGCGGGTTGCCTCTGCGAACGCCTCGTCTGCGTAGGTGCGCAGCCAATCCGCGTAAGGGTGCTCGTCCGACGCTCCCGCCTGTATATAGCCAAGGTGGAGCTGCTGTCCCACTTCGGCGTACAACCAGTAGCAGGGAAGCACGGCAGCCAGCAGGACGGCATAGCTGCCCGACGCCGACGCGGCGAGCAAATGGTCCACGTAGGCCTTGGTGACTGGACCCAGTTCTCCGCTTACCTGGCGTCCGCTGAGCCAATTCCGGTGTAGCTCGGACTCGACTTCAAGGCACATCTGCGAGCCGCGGGCCCAGAACAGCTGTTCGGTTTCACTCGGGGCGAGGGCGCTTGCCCGTGCCAGGACCCTCGAATAGCCGTTGAGATAGATGGCATCCTGCGACAGGTAATAGCTGAACTGCGCTTCGCTGAGGCCGCCGGTTTGCAAGTGCTGGATGAAGTCCAGGCCATAAATGGCCGCAAGTTCCGTTTGGGCGGCGTCCCACATCCGGACGGCAAAGTCCCCCGGATGAAGGTCCTGCTGGAGCGCGTGGAAATGGTGGATCGGCCCATTGCCCTTCCCCACTTCCAGCACCTCAGACTGGGTCAGCGCCCCCCGAAGCCAGGGCTTGACTACGCGCAGGGCAGACTCCCAATCGCCGAGCCGTGCCTTGGCCGTCGCCATGGCCGACGACAGGGAACATCCCGTGCCATGGCTGTTGCGGGTCTCCACGCGTTGACCGGCGAATTCCACCACGTCCTGGCTCAGGACTCCTTCGGTGTTGACCAAGGCGTCGGGGCAGCCCTCTCCCTGCAGATGGCCGCCCTTCACCAGGACGGTGTTTCCGCAGGCTGCAGCCAGGCGTTTGCCTTGCTCCAACGCCGATGCCCAGTCAATGGCAACAGGCTCGCCAAGCAGCATGGCCAATTCAGGAAGGTTGGGGGTCACCAAGTCAGCGAGGGGCAGAAGTTCCCGCAGCGCGGTTTCAGCGGACTCCGCCAGGAGCCGGTCGCCACTGGTCGCGATCATCACCGGATCCAGCACGACGACGGCGGGGCGCGCCTCGCCGAGCCAGCGACGGACTTCGTGGATGACGGCCGCGTCCCCGAGCATGCCGATTTTGACAGCATCGACGGTGATGTCGTCGCTAACGGCATCCAATTGCTGGCGCAGGAATTCCACGGGAGGCACATGGACGGCAGTGACGCCCCGCGTGTTTTGTACCGTGAGCGCCGTAATCACGGCCATGCCATAGCCTCCGTTGGCCGCAATGCTTTTGAGGTCTGCCTGAATCCCGGCACCACCCGAAGGATCCGAGCCGGCAATGCTGAGGACCCTCGGGATAGCTCGCTGGATGGCCTTGAGCGGGTAGACGGCTGATTGCGCTGAAACAGTCATGCAAGACATCCCTTCGCCGGTGCTAACCGGACAGGTTCAACGGGTCTGGTCTCAGCCGGCTTGGTGCGCGGCACCCCGTGTCAGTCCCCTAGCTTAACCCGGATCACACCTCGCCCGCTGAAATCGCCCTATGCAACCGTGCTGACCGTCCGGTGAATCGGCCGGCAACGACGAAGCCCCGGCGGTTTCCACATGAGCGGAAAGGGCCGGGGCTTCGGACAGGGTACTGCGTTTAGAGCTCGGACTTGGGCACGCCGACTCCGAGGATGATCGGTTCCGCTGCCGCCGTCGACTTGGCTGGAGCAGCGTCCGTTGCCTTGGCCTCGTGCGCGGCCCCACCGGAGGCGGCCGCGGCAACCTCGTGGTGCTCAACGTTGGTGGCGTTGGCGGCACCCTGGGCCCGGCTGGCGCTGCGGTTGCGACGGCCTCGGCGTCCACGCGAACCCGCTTCCGGGGATTCTCCGCTTGCAACGGCCGCGGGGGTCCCTGCGGGCGCTTCCTCGGCCTCAGTTGCCGTCGTCGCAGTGTCGGGAGCTTCTCCGAGGCCCGCGAATGCCTGTGCCAACAGGTCCAGGCTCATGGCAGGTGCACCACTCGCTGGCTCCTCTTCGTGGTGGACGAAGGGCAACGCAACTTCCTCGCCGCCGAATCGCAGCACAGGCTTCGAACGTTCCTCGCCACTCGAAGCAGCGGCAGGAGCCTGGACCGGGGCCGCGGGGGCCTGGGCCGGGGCTGCTTCCGCTACCTGCCCCTCGGCGAGCAAATCCGCCGCGTGGTGGATCTCGTCGTCGTGCAGGTGGGCAGCGTGGGCTGCCGCCGCGATGGTGGCAAGGGCTGCGCGGGTGGCTGCCTGGCGGTTCGGATCGGTGGATTCCACGGTATGGACCGGCACAGGAGGGGTGATCGGGAGCTCGGCAGCTCCCTGACCCGTGCCCCTGCCGCGGCGACGCTTGCGCTGCTCGGGGCGGACGGTCGGCTGTGACTCCGTGCGCGGGTGGTGGTGTTCAGCGGCCACCACGTTGGCCCGACGGTGCTCCACAGGCTCGTCGTGCGTGACGATTCCGCGACCGGCGCACGTTTCGCACTGCTCGCCGAAGACCTCCAGCAGGCCAGTGCCCATGCGCTTGCGCGTCATCTGGACCAACCCAAGGGACGTCACTTCGGCGACCTGGTGCTTGGTGCGGTCCCGGCCGAGGCACTCGACCAAGCGGCGCAACACGAGATCGCGGTTGGATTCCAGGACCATGTCGATGAAGTCGATCACGATGATTCCGCCGATGTCGCGCAAGCGCAGCTGACGGACCACTTCCTCGGCAGCCTCAAGGTTGTTCTTGGTGACGGTTTCCTCGAGGTTGCCACCGCTGCCGGTGAACTTCCCCGTGTTGACGTCGACAACCGTCATGGCCTCGGTGCGGTCGATCACGAGCGAACCACCGGAGGGCAGGAAGACCTTGCGCTCCAATGCCTTGTGGATCTGTTCGTCCACGCGCCATGCCGAGAAGATGTCCTGATCCGAGGTCCACTTTTCGAGGCGTCCCACCAGGTCCGGCGCCACGTAGGTGACGTAGGCCTCGATGGTGTCCCAGGCTTCGTCGCCGGAGACGATGAGCTTGGAGAAGTCCTCGTTGAAGACGTCGCGGACCACCTTGATGGTCAGGTCCGGTTCGCCGTACAGCAGTTCCGGCGCCAGGATCTTGGTGGACGTGGACTGGCTTTCGATGCCTTCCCACTGGGCCCGCAGGCGGTTGATGTCGTGCGTCAGCTCTTCCTCGGAAGCACCCTCGGCGGCGGTGCGGACAATGACGCCCGCGTTCTCCGGGAGGCGGTCCTTGAGGATCTTCTTCAGGCGGTTGCGCTCGACGTCCGGCAGCTTGCGGGAGATACCGGTCATTGACCCGCCCGGTACGTACACAAGGTAGCGGCCTGGGAGCGAAATCTGGCTCGTCAGCCGTGCGCCCTTGTGACCCACGGGGTCCTTGGTGACCTGGACCAACACGGAATCGCCTGATTTCAGGGCGTTTTCGATCCGGCGCGGCTTGCCTTCCAAGGTGACGGCATCCCAGTTGACTTCACCGGCGTACAGCACGGCGTTGCGGCCGCGTCCAATGTCGACGAACGCGGCTTCCATCGACGGCAGCACGTTCTGGACCTTGCCCAGGTAGACGTTGCCGATCAGGGAATCCTGCTGTGTCTTGGACACGAAGTGCTCTGCGAGCACGCCGTCTTCCAGGACACCGATCTGGATCCTGTCGTCGCGCTGCCGAACGATCATCTGGCGGTCGACGGACTCACGGCGGGCCAGGAATTCGGCCTCGGTGATGACCTGGCGGCGGCGGCCGGTCTCGCGGGACTCACGGCGGCGCTGCTTCTTGGCTTCAAGGCGAGTGGAGCCCTTGACGCTCGTGACGCGGTCGGAGCTGGTGGTGGACTCAACGTGTGCGCGGGGGGCACGGACACGGGTGACAGTGTTGGGGGGATCGTCGTCTCCGCCACCCGTCAGCTCCAGGTCCTGATCGCCACGACGACGGCGCCGACGACGGCGGGAGGTTACGCCTTCTTCGAGGACTTCCTCGGTACCGGCTTCTGTCTCGTCCTCGGATTCCGCGGACGTTTCTTCTCCCGTGGCTTCATCGCGCTCGTTGCCCCGGCGTCCACGACGCCCACGGCTGCGACGGCGACGGCGGCTGCCGGCTTCGTCCAGTTCGTTGTCCTCGGAAACTTCTTCGGCGTCAGCCTGCGGTTCCTCTTCGACGACCGCCGGCCTGGCAACGGCGCTCAAGTCCGGCGCCTGGAAGATCATGGAGGTGACGGAGCCAGGTTCCATGAACAACGAAGCGATCGGGCTTGCGGCTTCCGCCTCGACGGCCGGTTCCTCAGTGGTTTCCTCGGGCGCAATCTCCGCAGCCGGCGACTCCACCGTGGTTTCCTCGGCCGCAGCCTCGGCAGCCGGTGTTTGAACCGGGGCGTCTTCGGCGACGGGTTCGGGGCTCTTCGCCCTCGTCGTACGACGGCGGCGGACCGGCTTCTCGGGGGCAGCTTCGGCTTCTGCCGCTAGTTCAGGCGCGACGGCGGCGGCAGCCGTCGGAGCCTCGCCACCTTCCGTGGAAGCTTCTTCGGCGAAACCTGGCAGCGGCTCGGAAGTTTCGACCTTCTTTCGAGCCCTGGTGCGCCGGACGGGAGCCTTGGGCGCTTCGGTGTCCGTCGTTTCGGTGAGCGGCTCAGCGGCGGCAGCTCCGGCGTCGGGGGCTTCATCCGCGGTAACCGTCTTCGGTGCAGCCTTGCGGCGGGTGCGGGTGACCTTTTTGGGTGCTTCAGTGGTCTCGGTGGACGCCGCATCTTCGGCGGCGGCTACAACTTGCTCGTTATCCATATGTGGCAACACTCCTGCCCTTGCGCAACCGCCACATCCGGTGCCCAGAGAGGCAATATTGTCAAAACCCGCAGGCGTTGACAGAAGTCAGTAGTAGTCTTTCCGGTTCGCACCAGCATGGGGGTGCGGCATCCACGGAAAGCCGGCTTCGCTCCAAACCCGTTGTTCTAATGCCACAACCAGGTGCCGTCCATTGTCACTGCGGCGCTACCGGGGATCATTGGATCCCTGGCATGCCCTGCATATGACTGGCGATCTTGGGAACAAGATACCGGACCGGATTCCGCATGTGGATCGGCTTCCGGCCATGTTCATTCTCTCACACGCCCGCACTCCCGGCAGGAAGCGTGCCCTGAAAGCTTCCGTGCCGCCGCGTTCGCTGGACGCGTCCTCCAGCCTCCGCGGCTAGAATCCTCCCAAGAGCAGTCCCCGGTCCTGCGCCGGGCCATCCAGAAAAGGACAGCCAACCATGCCGAGCCCCGCCAGCCCGAACCTGGCCAATAACGATGCCCGCTCCCTCCGGCAGGAGAAAACCGGGAGGAGCCCCGACGGGGCCATGCCACGCATGGTCCGCGACCGCCCCTTTGCGTGGCTCCTCCTCGCCACCGGCGCCATTGCGTGGCTGGCATCCGGGGCCCTTGTGCTGGAAAAGCTGCAGGTTCTCCAGGACCCCAACCACATCACGGCCTGCGACCTCAATCCGTGGGTCTCCTGTGGCAGCGTCATGAAGACACCGCAGAGTTCGGTTTTCGGCTTCCCCAACATGTTCATCGGCATTGTCGCCTTCGCCGTCATCATCACCACCGCCATGGCGATCTTTGCCGGGGCCAAGTTCGCCCGCTGGTACTGGATCGGGCTGCAGACGGGCGTCACCCTGGGCTTCATCTTCATCGTCTGGCTCTGGTCCCAGGCACTGTATGTCATTCACATCCTGTGCCCGTTCTGCATGGTGGTGTGGGCATGCATGATCCCGCTCTTCGTCTTCGTGACCATCAGGAATGTGGCGCACGGGGTCATTCCAGCCCCCGCAGGCCTGGCCAAGATCCTGAGCGAATCCGGTTGGATCATTTCCGCGCTGCTCTACGTTGGCGTGATCGCGAGCATTTTCTTTGCCTTCATCAATGTCTTCATCGGGACGTCCGGTTACTGAGTACTTATCCCATTAACAGCGGAAGGGGCCCTTGTTCACCTGAACAGGGGCCCCTTCCGCTGTTGGCCTTGGCGGGAAACTACGCGCCGAACCAGATCTTGATCTCGCGCTCGGCGGAATCCACCGAGTCGGAACCGTGGACGAGGTTCTGCTGCACAGCCAGGCCCCAGTCACGACCGAAGTCGCCGCGGATGGTGCCGGGCGCCGCTGTCGTCGGGTCCGTGGTTCCGGCAAGGGAACGGAAGCCTTCGATCACGCGGTGGCCCTCGAAGATGGCAGCGACAACCGGTCCGCTGAGCATGAACTCGACCAGCGGCTCGTAGAACGGCTTGCCCAGGTGCTCTTCGTAGTGCTGCTCCAGCAGATCGCGGGTGGCGTTGACCTTCTTCAATTCGACCAAGGAGTATCCCTTGGACTCGATGCGGGCGAGGATGCTGCCGCTCAAGTTGCGGGCGACGCCGTCGGGCTTGATCAGTACAAGGGTGCGCTCAATGCTCACGGTTGCTCCAATGTTGAGTGTGTGGGTTTCCCAGCCAGTTTACGGGGTTTCGCTCAGGCGGACTGCCCGGCAGAGTCTTCCCCGTGCGAAGCGTTCCATTCGGCTTGCTCACGATCACGCTGGGCGTTCTCGCGGTCGATCCGCATGCCGGCACGGATGCCGTACCACCAGCACGCCGCGAAGAGGACTCCCACCACGAACATCGTGGGCTCGATGAAGCCGGAGGAAATCAAGACCGGCTGCAATACCCAGCCGACGCCAATGCCCCAGGGCCTGCCGAGCACGGCGCAAGCGAAGACCAGCACGAGGCTCAGGGTGATGCCGAATGTCAGGATCAGCGCCGGCTGCACCTCTCCACGCTTCAGCCCGAAGACTGCCAAGGTAGCGAAGAACGCGACGAAGGCCTCGAGAAGCAGAACGGTCGAAGCGAACATCACTTTGGTGGAGCGGCGCTTCTTGGGCATCCCGGGCCGCCATTCGCGCTGGGCTTTGGTCAGTTTGGCCACGCTTAGGAACCAACCTTCCCAAGAAGCATGCGGGCTTCGGCCACCACGGTGATGGAACCCGTGACGAGTACCCCGCCGGCCAGGTCATCGTTGGTTTCGGCACGTTCCACGGCCCACTCGATCGCGTCGTCCAGCTTCTCGGCGATGTGGACGTTGTCCGCACCGAAGCCAAGATCGACGGCTAGATCGGCCAATTGCGCGGCCGGGATGGCCCGCGGCGAGCTGGATTGCGTGAAACAGAACTCCTCTGCCAGTCCGCCCAGGGATTCCTTGAGCTGCCGCAAAATTTCCTCCGCGTCTTTTTCCTTCAGAATCCCGAGGACCACCACCAGCTTGCTGAAACTGAAGGCCTCTTCGATTGCCTCGGCCGAGACGCGGATGCCATCAGGGTTGTGGGCGGCGTCCACGATGATCGTGGGAGCAGTACGCACCACCTCAAGACGGCCGGGCGAGGTGACATTACCGAAAGCCTCGCGCAAGAGCTCGCCGTCAAGCTCCTTCTCACCGCCACCGAAGAACGCCTCCAGGGCCGCGACGGCGACTGCCGCGTTCTCGGCCTGGTGGGCGCCGTGCAAGGGCAGCAGCAGGTCCTCATAGCGGCCCGCGAGCCCTTGGATGGTCAGCACTTGGCCCCCGACGGCCACGCTGCGGGCCTCGACGCCGAATTCGACACCTTCGAAGCGGAACGGCACCCCCACCTCGCGAGCCTTCTCCAGGAGCACCTGCGCGGCGTCCACGGGCTGGGCCGCGCTGACCAGGAAGCCGCCGGGTTTGATGATGCCGGCCTTCTCGCGGGCGATGTCCTCGGTGGTGTCGCCCAGGAGATCCGTGTGGTCAAGCGAAATCGGCGTCACTACGGACACCTGCCCGTCGCCCACATTCGTGGCGTCGGTGATGCCGCCCAGCCCCACTTCAATCACGGCGACGTTGACGGGTTGGTCCGCGAAAATCGCGAAGCCAAGAATGGTCAGGCACTCGAAGTACGTGAGCCTGGGCTGGCCATCGGCCTCGAGTTCCTTGTCCACGATCTCGAGGTACGGACGGATCTCGTCCCAGATCCGGACAAAAGTCTCATCCGAAACCGGCTCGCCGTCGATGCTGATGCGCTCCGTGACCTTCGACAAGTGTGGGCTCGTGTAACGGCCCGTGCTCAAGCCGTGGGCGCGAAGCCCCGCCTCGATCATGCGGGCGGTGGATGTCTTGCCGTTGGTGCCCGTGATGTGGATGATCGGGAAGGCCTTGTTGGGCTCCCCCAGCACATCCATCGCCCGGTACAGGGGCGCCAGCCGCGGCTCCATTTTGTTTTCCGGGGCGCGGCCCAGGAGTTCGGCGTAGACGCTTTCTACGGAGAATTCGTCGCTCATGTACTAGGCCTCGATCTTGGTCACGGTGATCTGCGGCTCGGCCGCGTCGCCGGAGACGACGGGGTCGAGCTTGAGGGACAGGGTTTCGGTCTTGACCAGCTCTTCATTGGCGCGCAAGGCGTCAACAACGTCGGGGACAGCCAGGACCGTGGTGTGGATGCGGTCGCTCACGTTGAGTCCGGCGTCCTTGCGGGCCTGCTGGATGGCGCGGACCATGTCGCGCGCCAGGCCTTCGGCAGCCAGTTCCGGAGTGACTTCGGTGTTCAGGACCACAAAGCCACCGCCCGGAAGGACTGCGACCGCCGCGGACGAACCATCCGCGGATTCCGCGACGACCGTCTCGAGCGTGTACTCCTGCGATTCGAGCTCGAGGCCGCCTGCCGTCACCACTCCTGCGTCGGAAACGGACCAGTCGCCGGACTTGGAACCCTTGATGGCCTGCTGGACGTTCTTGCCCAGTCGCGGACCTGCCGCGCGGGCGTTGACCACGAGTTTCTGCTCGATGCCGAATTCCTCCGGCGACGCCGTGGCGGCGTCGAGGAGTCGGACGGACCGCAGGTTCAGTTCATCCGCGACGACGGCGGCGAAGCCTTCCAGCGCATCCGCGCCGGGTGCCACTACCGTGAGCTCCTGGAGCGGCAGGCGGACGCGAAGGTTGGCGGCCTTGCGCAGGCTGGAGCCGGTGGAGCAGATCTGCTGGACCCGGTCCATGGCCTCGACGAGTTCCGGGTTTGCCGGGAACAGCGATGCCTCGGGCCAGTCTGCGAGGTGCACGGAGCGCCCGCCGGTCAGGCCGCGCCAGATCTCCTCGGAAACGAGGGGCAACAGCGACGCCGAGACACGGCAGACGGCTTCGAGGGCCGTGTGGAGTGCATCGAAGGCGTCGGTGTTCTCATCGAAGAAGCGCTGACGGCTGCGGCGCACGTACCAGTTGGTGAGCATGTCCAAGTAGCTGCGCAGTTCATCGCAGGCCCCGGAGATGTCGTATTCGTCCAAGCTGGCGGTGATGTTGCGGACAAGGTCCCCGGTGTTTGCCAGCAAGTACTGGTCCATTGTGTCCGTGTAGCCGTCGTAGCGCAGCTTGGCATCATAGCCGGCGCCACTATTGGAGGCGTTCGTGTATAGCGTGAAGAAGCTGTAGACGTTCCACAGCGGCAGGATGACTTGGCGGACGCCGTCGCGGATTCCCTGTTCGGTGACCACGAGGTTGCCGCCGCGCAGGATGGGACTGGACATCAGGAACCAGCGCATGGCGTCGGAGCCGTCGCGGTCCAGGACCTCGGAGACGTCCGGGTAGTTGCGCAGGCTCTTGGACATCTTCTGCCCGTCGGAGCCCAGGACGATGCCATGGCTGATCACATTGCGGAAGGCGGGCCGGTCGAAGAGGGCCGTGGACAGGATGTGCAGCATGTAGAACCAGCCACGGGTCTGCCCGATGTACTCGACGATAAAGTCGGCAGGGTTGTGGGTGTCGAACCATTCCTCGTTCTGGAACGGATAGTGCACCTGGCCATAGGGCATGGAGCCCGAGTCGAACCAGACGTCCAGCACGTCCTCGACCCGGCGCATGGTGGACTGGCCCTCTTCAGGGGAGCGTGGGTCGTCCGGGTTGGGCCGGGTGAGTTCATCGATGAACGGGCGGTGCAGGTCAACCTGGCCGTCGTTGTTCACCGGAAGGCGGCCGAAATCTGCCTGCATTTCGGCGAGGGAGCCGTAAACGTCCGTGCGTGGGTACTCGGGGTCATCGGACTGCCACACCGGGATGGGTGAGCCCCAGTAGCGGTTGCGGCTGATGGACCAGTCGCGGGCGTTGGCAAGCCACTTGCCGAACTGTCCGTCCTTGACGTTGCCCGGGATCCAGTTGATCTCCTGGTTCAGTTCGGACATCCGGTCCTTGAACTTGGTGACCTCCACATACCAAGAGGACACGGCACGGTAGATCAAGGGATTGCGGCAGCGCCAGCAGTGCGGGTAGCTGTGCTCGTAACTGGCCTGGCGGACCAAACGACCGCCGGAACGCAGTGCCTGGGTGATCGGCTTGTTGGCATCGAACACCTGCAGCCCGGAGATTTCGGCGAGCGGTCCGTGCGCGAACAAGTGAAGGAACTTGGCGCCTTCGTCGACCGAAAGCACCACGGGGATGCCCGCGTCCTCACAGACCTTCTGGTCGTCCTCGCCGTAGGCCGGGGCCTGATGGACGATGCCCGTACCGTCAGTCGTGGTGACGTAGTCCGCCACGAGGAAACGCCAGCCGTTCTGCGTTCCGTACTTCTCGGTGTCGGAGAAGTAGTCCCAGAGCGGCTCGTACTCCAGGCCGGCCAACTCGGTGCCGGTGTAGCTGGCCGTGACAGCGGCGGTGGCGGCAGCTACGCCATCGGCACCATCACCGTACCCAAGATCCTTCGCGTAGGTGCCGAGCAGATCGGCGGCGAGCAGGAAGCTACCCGTCACAGGAGCCTCCGCGGAGGCGGCCTTGATGCCGTTGGGACCGGCCGGAACCACCGCGTAGGCGATGTCGGGCCCGACGGCGAGCGCCAGGTTGGTGGGCAGGGTCCAGGGGGTCGTGGTCCAAGCGAGGGCTTGCACACCTTCAAGGGACTTGGAGAGTTCCGACTCCCCCGCCTTGATGGGGAAGGTCACCGTGACGGTCTGGTCCTGGCGGTTCTTGTAGACGTCGTCATCCATGCGCAGCTCATGGTTGGACAGCGGCGTCTCGTCTTTCCAGCAGTACGGCAGGACACGGTAACCGTTGTAGGTGAGGCCCTTCTCGTGGAGCTGCTTGAAGGCCCAAAGGACAGACTCCATGTACTCGACGTTCAGGGTCTTGTAGTCGTTGTCGAAGTCCACCCAGCGTGCCTGGCGCGTGACGTAGCTCTTCCATTCGTCTGCGTACTTCATGACGGAGGCGCGGCAGGCGTCGTTGAACTTGTCGATGCCCATCGCTTCGATCTGGGTCTTGTCCGTCATGCCCAGTTGCTTCATGGCCTCGAGTTCCGCGGGCAGGCCGTGGGTGTCCCAGCCGAAGCGCCGTTCGACGCGCTTGCCGCGCTGGGTCTGGTAGCGGCCCACCAGGTCCTTGGCGTAGCCGGTCAGGAGGTGCCCGTAGTGGGGCAGTCCGTTGGCGAAGGGAGGACCGTCGTAGAAGACGAACTCGTTGCTGCCGGGGTGCCCACCGGGCAGATCAGCGTCGCGCTGGTCGATGCTGGCTTGGAAGGTGCCGTCTTCATCCCAGTATTTGAGGATGCGCTCTTCGATCTCAGGGAACTTCACGGAGGCGGACACCCCTGTGGAAGTGCCGGACGGAGCTGTGCCTGAAAGTGCCGCGGAGGCCTTGGGGTAATACGTCATCTCTTCATCCTGGGTTGAGCCGGTGAACACAAAGTTTCATTCAGGATGCGAGGACGGCGCCAGCTGCGTTGTTTCCAACAGCGCCGGTACCGCGGTACCACCTCACTTACCGCCGCTGGCACTGCCCCTTGTGAAGAGGAACTGTTCCGGCGTCGGCCGCTCATTGCTGCTGTGACGGGCTTACCCGTCCGGTTCTACTGACCCCAGTGGTGGCGGGGGCGTTCTTCCGGAAGCTCACCGGTGATGTCCGGGTCAAAGCTTGTGCCACAAGTCTAGCGGCAGCGGCGCCGGGAGCTCCACTTGAGGGCATGGGGCGCGCGCCGCCGGAAACTTAGCCCTTGCGGATCAACTTGTGGGTAGCGGCCTGCGCCACCGGGCGGACGATGATCTCGTCGAGGTTGATGTGGTGCGGCACTGAGACCGCGTACTTGACGACGTCGGCGACGTCCTCGGGTGTGAGCGGCTTCTCGACGCCGGCGTACACCTTGGCTGCCGCAGTTGCGTCGCCGAGGCGGTTGAGCGCGAATTCCTCCGTGTGGACGAGGCCTGGCGCCACCTCGATGACGCGGATGTTGTTCTCGGCTTCCTCCAGGCGCAGGGCGCCGGTCATGGCGTGCTGGGCGAACTTGGCCGCGTTGTACCCGCCGCCGCCCTCGTAGGCCGTGAATCCCGCAGTCGACGTGAGGTTCAAAACTGTGCCCTCGCCATTGGCTCGCAGCATCGGGAGGAAGGCCCGTGTCAGCTTCAGGGTGCCGAGCACGTTGACTTGGTACATCCAGTCCCAGTCTTCGGTCTGGGCATTGGCCAGGGTGTCCGCGCCCCGAGCGCCGCCGGCAATGTTGATGAGCGTGTCCGCTCCCCCTGCCTCGGTGACGGCGGAGAGCAAGGCCGCGACGTCGTCGTCGTTGGTGATATCGGCGGCGAACGGCACAGCGCCGCTCTCGGCGCGGAGTGCCTCGAGCCGTTCCGCACGGCGGGCGACGGCGAATACCTTCCATCCATCGGCGGCGAGGGCCCGCACCGTGGCTTCGCCGATTCCCGTGCTGGCGCCGGTGACTACTGCCGTCTTGTTCTGTGCTGCTGTCGTGTTCTGGGCTCCCAAAGTCATGGCACCACTTTATCGGTGCCCGCGGGCTCTACGTCACCGGGCTGCCCGCCCAACCGAGCCGCGCCGGTTACGGCCTGGCTGCCGCCCCGAGCACCACGTTGACCGGTTCCTGCCCCGACTGCAACAGCTCGATCTGTTTGCGGATGGGCCGCGCCATCCGGGGGCAGCATGGCGGTGCTGGCACCGCCCACGTGCGGAGTGATCAGGACGCCCGGAACGGTCCACAGGGGATGGTCGCGCGGCAGCGGTTCAGGGTCCGTGACGCCCACGGCCGCTCGGAGGCTGCCGGAGGACGTCTCGCGCAGCAGCGCCTCCGTATCCGCGACGGTCCCGCGCGCCACGTTGACCAGCAGCGGGCCGTCCGGCATCGCCGCCAGGAACCGGGCGTCGACCAGCTTGCGGGTCTGCTCGTTCAGCGGAACACTGACCACCACAATCTCGTGCAGCGGTAGCTGTTCGTACAGGGAATCAATCCCGTGGATCCGGCCGCGGCCGTCATCCGGCCCGCGCCGTGCGGCTGGGCTGGATTTGCAGGCAGATCCGCAGAGCGAAGTCGAATGATTGAGCAGAATCCGACAGTGTCCATGCGGCTGCGGACGCCGCCGCTACCGGTCGGCTTTGACCACCGTGAACAGCACGGCCGAGTCCGCTTCCCCTTCCAGCCTGTGCAGCCCGTCCGGCACGATCCGTTCAACTTCAACTGCCCTCGGCAACCGGGTCGGCAAACAGCATCCCTGGAAGCAGGTCACAGAGCCACACCATGATCTGCTCGTGGCTCCACCCACGCTCGGAGGCGAGCAAGTTGTAGGTGCTGTCGCCGTAAACGGTCATGAAAGCGTCGGTCAGCTCGTCGAATGGCAGGTCAGCCCGGAGCGGCCCCTTCGCCGCCAGTATCGCCAGGACCTGGCCAAACCCATCTTGGCGGAGGGTCTCATGGTACTGGTGCGTCCGGCGCACCTCTTCGTCGGTGAGGGCAGCGGCGCGGAGCACTTCGGAGATGGCTGCGGCGCGCGCAAAAACGCCACCGACGCCACGGATGAAAATCCTCAGGGCCTCCGCCGCGCCGGGCTCCGCCACCATGTCCGCCCACCAGGACTTGGCCTGCGGCAGGCCGGGATCCTCTTCACCCAGGACCGCGGCGTCAATGACGGCACTGATCAGTTCGGGCTTTGTATGGAACACAAAGTACACGGTCTGCGAGGCCACTCCCGCACGGGCGGCGATGCCCGCCATCGTGGCCCCGTGGAACCCGCGGGCAATAAATTCCTGGTGCGCAGCCTGGATGATCTTGCGCCTTGTGGCGTCCGCCTTGTTCCTGCGGATGCTCTTGACGGGTAGTGCCTTCGGGTCCATATTTAGAGCATCTCACTAGAGCATTACTTCAGTGAACTTCAGTGAGCTTCATAGACAAGGAAATGTGTCATGAAAACGCCGAACCAGCACTCCTTCCTCACCATCCGAGCCGCTGGCGTGCTCTGCTTTTGGACCGCTGTGCTCGGTGCAGCCTCGGGTATCTTTTTAGCCTTCGTTCAGCCCGCCGTACCTGAAAACCAATGGAGCTACCCGCTGAACGTCACGGCCTTTACCGCTATTCAGGTGTGGTTCGCCCTCCAGCATGTGGGCCTCCTGCTCGGCCTGCTTGCCCTGGGGTGGACCGGAGCTCTGGGCCAAAGCACTCTTGCACGCATCGGACATCCCGCTGCCGCCGCCTCCGTGCTCGGGCTCGCAGTGACGGAACTCGCAGCCATTACGGCCGCCCACGACACCAAGGACTCGCCACTCGTAGGTTTGCTTGGCGCAGCCTATGGCGTCTTCAGCATCGTGGTAGGCGCCGCGCTGGTTTTGGACGGAATCGCGGCGGTGCGGGCCGGGGTCTGGCAGGGCTGGCAGCGCTGGATTCCGCTCGCCTTGGGCGTGTGGGTCTTCGTGCCCATGCTCCCGACCCTGGCACTGTCATTCACCGGCGCCAGGTTCGCCATAGCCGGCTGGATGCTTCTCTTCGCGGCCCTGGGTTGGGTACTGGCAAGGCACGACGAGCGCACGGTGCAGAAGACCCCGTTGGCCGGACGGCCGGACCGGAGCGCGCACCCGTTGCCCAAGCCGGTTCCCGAGACAAAGAGAGTCCCGTGAACTCGAACTCCTTCGGCGCTCGTAATGCCGCGTTCATAGCGATCGGCGCCACATGCGGGCTTGCCTGGGCCGCAGGTTTCCGCGGCTATATGGTGGAGCTCGCAGGCCCGGCATCCACTTTCAGCTGGTGGGGGACTTTCGGCGCTCTCCTCCTGCCTGGGGCCACAGCGGGCGGACTGCTGGGCTGGGCGGAAGCACTCCGGCGCACTGGCGGCCGACGGGGATGGCGCTGGCTCGCCCTTGCGCCGCTGGTGTTTGCCGTCGCCCCGATGCTGATGCCCGGCGCGATTGTCACCCTTCTCACCCAAGGACTCGGCGGAGGTGCGATCGCCGTCGCCCTGATGGCGCTCGGCGGGGGCTATACCCTCTCCGGCCGGGGTCCGCTTTGGAGCAGGCTGGTCTCCGGCCTGGTCACCGCAGCACTCGTCGTAGCACTCGCGTTGTCCGGACCCGGAATTGCGGGCCCTGGGCTCGCCCTCACCGAACCGCGCGGCGCCTGGGTTTCCGTATTGGCCACCTCGTTCGTTGTTGCGCTTGCCCTCGCCTCGTCGATCCCGCACCGGCCCATCGTTACCTCCGCGGACCAGGCCACTTCAGACCGGACCGTCCGACCCGAATCCGGTGCTGCCCGGAAGACCGCCGCGTAACCGGGACCCTACGTTGTTTTCGCCAGCGCCGACCGCGTCGCGGCGCTAGCCGCGCGTCGCTGCAGCACCCACGAACCCGAACAGCGTTCCGGCCGCGACTGCAACGAGCGGGCGCTTCCCCGTGGGATACAGCCAGGGCACAGCGAACACGCCGACTGCGAAGTGAGCCCGTTCACGGCGCTCATGGTGACCGCCAGCCATTCGGTCCCTGCGGCCACCCCGAATCCTCCGCCGCTGCAAGGGCACCCGGCGGTGACGGACTCGAGGAGTCAGCGAGGAAGGCCATTGCGAAATACGCCGCCGAGACGGGCAGTGTCAGCACCACCACTGCCGCATCAGCCGCTCCCGGAACACGGCATCCAGATCCATTTCGAAGGAACCGGCGACGAGCGCGGCCCCAACGGCCGCAAAGGTCACCGACAGATAAACGACGACGACGGCCCTCGCCCATCGCGGCAAGGACCTTCTGTCCGGCGGATGCTTCACTCGTTCACACGCCGCGCTGCCGGATCGAGGCGCAACAGGAACTCCAGCAGCACGCGGGCGTGATTTACTTCAGGATCCCTGGCGCCGTAGAGCAGCGTCACACGCTTCTTCCCCGCGGCCAGCTCCAGCATCTGCTCCACCGCGGGATTCTGTTCCAGTTCGGCCTCGTAAGAGCGGCGGAAGTCCTCGAATCGCTCCTGCATATGGGCAAACTCCGTGCGCAGCGGCGGCGAGGGCGCGATCTCCTTGAGCCAGAGATCCAGCCGTGCGCGTTCTTTGGATACCCCTCGGGGCCAGAGCCGGTCCACCAGAACCCGGTAGCCGTCGTCGTCGGCTGCTTCGTCATAGATGCGCTTGATAGCCAAAACATCCTTGAGTTCGGTCATGGCCCGCATGCTACTGCACGTCCGCGTGCCACGGAACAAAGGGCGCCATGAAACAATTGGCCCATGGCTGAATCAACGCAGGGTACAGACACGCCCGCCACCGCCCCCATCAACGTTCCCGACAAGCCGGCCCTTGAAGGCCTTGAGGCTGCCCTGACGCAGCGCTGGCTGGACGAAGGAACCTACAAGTTCAACCCGGACACCACCCGGGAGCAGGTCTACTCGATCGACACTCCCCCGCCTACCGCATCCGGTTCGCTCCACGTGGGCCACATGTTCTCGTTCACGCAGACGGATGTCCAGGCCCGCTACATGCGCATGACCGGCAAGAACGTCTTCTACCCGATGGGTTGGGACGACAACGGGCTGCCCACCGAGCGCCGCGTCCAGAACTACTACGGCGTCCGCTGCGATCCCGCCATCCCCTACAACGCGGACTACCGCCCGCCGGCACAGCCGGCGAAGAACCAGCGCGACTTCGACGTCGTCTCGCGCCAGAACTTCATCGAACTCTGCGAAGAACTCGCCGTCGAGGACGAGAAGGTCTTCGAGAACCTGTTCCAGACCCTCGGCCTGTCCGTTGACTGGGACCTGACGTACCGCACGATCGACGACACCTCCCGTGCGGTGTCCCAGCGCGCCTTCCTCGCCAACCTGAACGCCGGGGACGCCTACATGGCCGAGGCCCCCACCCTGTGGGACGTGACGTTCCGTACCGCCGTCGCGCAAGCCGAGCTGGAGGACCGCGAAGTTGCCGGCGCGTACTACCGCTACCCCTTCTTCACCGCCGACGGCGAGAAGATCTACATCGAAACAACGCGTCCGGAACTGCTCGCCGCGTGCGCCGCATTGGTGGCAAACCCCGACGACGAGCGCTACCAGCCGCTGTTCGGCAAGACCGTCAGGTCCCCCCTGTTCGACGTCGAGCTCGAGGTCAAAGCCCACCCGCTCGCCAAGGCGGACAAGGGGTCCGGCATCGCCATGGTCTGTACCTTCGGCGACCTCACTGACGTCACCTGGTGGCGCGAGCTGCAGTTGCCCACCCGCGCCATCATGGGCCGCGACGGCCGCATCATCGCCGAGACACCTGAGTGGATCACCACCGACGCCGGCAAGGAAGCCTACGCTGCAATCGCCGGCAAGACGGCGTTCTCTGCCAAGGAGACGGTGGTTGAGCTTCTCATTGCCGCCGAGCTGCTGGATGGCGAGCCCAAGAAGATCACCCACCCCGTGAACTTCTTCGAGAAGGGCGACAAGCCCCTTGAAGTTGTCACGTCGCGCCAGTGGTACATCCGCAATGGCGGGCGGGACGAAGACCGCCGCGAACGGCTGATCGCGCGCGGACACGAGATCGAGTTCCACCCGTCCTTCATGCGCTCACGCTACGAGAACTGGATCTCCGGGCTGAACGGCGACTGGCTCGTTTCGCGCCAGCGCTTCTTCGGCGTGCCGATCCCCGTCTGGTACCCGTTGGATGCCCAGGGCAACCCGGACTACGAAAACCCCATCCTGCCGTCCGACGAGTCCCTGCCCGTGGACCCTGCGGCGGACGCGGCCCCCGGCTTCGACGAGTCCCAGCGCGAGCAGCCCAACGGCTTCATCGGCGACGCGGATGTCCTGGACACCTGGGCCACGTCTTCTCTGACCCCGCAGATCGTGGGCGGCTGGAGCCGTGACGAGGATCTGTTCGGCAAGGTCTACCCCTTCGACCTCCGCCCGCAGGGCCACGACATCATCCGCACCTGGCTCTTCTCCTCGGCTGTCCGGGCAGATGCCCTGCAGAACAGCGCACCGTGGAAGCACGCGGCCATCTCGGGCTGGATCCTGGACCCGGACCGCAAGAAGATGTCCAAGTCCAAGGGCAACGTGGTTGTTCCCACCGACGTTCTGAACGAATTCGGCTCCGACGCCGTCCGTTACTGGGCCGCCTCGGCCAAGCTCGGTGCGGACACTGCCTATGAGATCGCCCAGATGAAGATCGGCCGCCGCCTGGCCATCAAGCTGCTCAACGCTTCCAAGTTCGTGTTGAACCTGGGGGCTACCGAGAACTCGGTGGTCGGCGCGGACCTGTCCGTCCTCACCAACCCCGGGGTTGGTCTCCCCCACGCGGAAAAAACGCCCGCGCGGGGGCCCCTGACCAACCCCTTAGACCGGGCATTGCTCGCCCAGCTGGCCGACGTCGTGGCGCAGTCCACCAAGGCGTTCGACAACTACGACTACGCCCGCGCCCTGCAGATCACCGAATCGTTCTTCTGGCAGTTCACGGACGACTACGTGGAGCTCATTAAGGACCGCGCCTACGGTGCCGCCGGCGAGACTGAGCAGGCATCCGTGCTTGCTGCCCTTGCCACCACGCTGGACTCGCTGTTGCGCCTGTTCGCGCCGTTCCTGCCCTTCGCCACCGAAGAGGTCTGGAGCTGGTGGCGCACGGGTTCAGTCCACCGCGCGGCGTGGCCGGCAGCCATGGAAATCGTCGACGGCGACACCACCATGCTGGGCACCGTCGGCATCGCGCTGAGCGGCATCCGCAAAGCCAAGTCCGAGGCCAAGGTCAAGCAGCGCACCGAGGTCCTCTCGGCCACCATCACCGCTACCGAGTCGTTTGTTGCACAGCTGGAAGCCGGGCTGGGAGACCTGAAGGCCGCGGCCAACGCGCAGGAGATCTCACTGGTATCCGGCGACGGCGAACTCACGGTGAGCGACGTGGTCCTGGCACCTGCCGAGGAGCCCGCTCAAGCGTAGTTTGGGAGAGCCCGGGAGTTCCGGGGCTGCCCGGGAGTTTCCGGGCAAAGGCGAATTTGCGGGCAGTACCGGGAATTTCCGGGCAAAGGGGAAGCCCCATCAGCGTTTAGCCGTTGGTGGGGCTTCGACTCTTCGGCTGTCTGGTGACGTCTTGACAGTCTGGCGGAATCCTCGGACTTTCAGGTCTTCCTACCTCGTCACTGGTAGCTTGCATCCAACTTTGCCGAAGGCTGCGTCAGATACATATCACTGAATCTCTGGTTTCCGTGTCCCTCTTCTTTCGAAGTGGGTAAGTTCCATTCTTGACCCCCTCCCCGGCAAGCACAAGCCCTCTTCAGGAACTACTGGCATGTAATTCGAGGGCCTCGTGGCAGGCCCCCGGGTTACCGGGGTTGCGTGCTTTGTGGCACAGTGTTGCTATGCCAGAACTTCCCGAAGTGGCCGGGTTGACTGCTTTCCTGGGCAGGAATCTTCTCGGCGCCGAACTGACGAAGATCCAGATCACTTCTTTTGCCGTGCTGAAGACAGCCGATCCGCCTTACTCAGCCCTGGAGGGTCGCAAAATCGTCGGCGTGGAACGCTTCGGAAAGTTCGTCAGTCTCGACGCCGAGGGCATCCATTTCATCTTCCACCTCGCCAAGGCCGGGTGGCTCCGCTACACGGAGCAGCCATCGCAGACCCAGCTACGGATGGGCGGGAGCAACATTGCCGCGAGGCTCGGCTTCACCAAGAGCGACGGCTCAACCCACGTCGGCGTGGACCTCACGGAGGCCGGAACCAAGAAGAGCCTTGCCGTGTACGTGGTGCGCAACCCCGTGGACGTTCCCGGGATCGCGACACTCGGTCCGGACCCCCTGAGCCCTGCGTTCAACGAAGAAACCCTGGCCGGAATCCTTTCCACAAGCGCGCATCAGATCAAGGGACTCCTTCGGAGCCAAAGTGTCATAGCGGGAATCGGGAACGCCTACAGTGACGAGATCCTTCACGCAGCCAGGATTTCACCGTTCGCGATCGCCAAGTCGCTGGACAAGGAAACCACCCATGTCCTCTATGAGTCCATCGAAAGCGTCCTGGGTGCGGCTGTGGCCGCCGCCGTCGGGAAAGCCTCAAGCGAACTCAAGGACGCGAAGCGGAACACCATGCGGGTCCACGGCAGGGCGGGTCAGCCTTGCCCCGCGTGCGGGACCACCATCCGCGAGGTGTCCTTTGCCGACACCGCGTTGCAATATTGCCCTGGCTGCCAGACGAACGGAAAGATCCTGGCGGACCGTAGAACGTCGCGTTTCCTGAAATAGCCGTGCCTGCGGCTCAGACGACCGCCGCGGCCCGGGCTAGTTGGATTCAGGCCGGTTGAATTCAGGCTAGTTGAATTCCGGGCTTTCCGTGCGGCTGCGCTTGAGCTCGAAGAAGTGCGGGTAACCGGCCAAGGTGACGGTGGCGTCCCAGATCCGGCCGGCTTCCTCGCCGCGGGGAATGCGGGTCAGGACAGGGCCGAAGAAGGCCGTGCCGTTGACGGCGACCACGGGGGTGCCGACATCCTGGCCCACCAGGGAGATCCCCGATTCGTGGCTGGCACGCAAGTGGACGTCGTATTCCTCGGAATCGGCGAAGCGGGCCAACTCGGCCGGCAGTCCGGTTTCAGCGAGTGCCTTGGAGATGACCTCGGCGAAATCCTTGATCCCTTCGTGATGGATGAGGGAACCCATCGCGTCGTACAGCGGCTTGATGTACTCGTCTCCGTGCAGCTCGCGGGCGGCAATGATGACGCGGACAGGTCCCCAGCCCAGCTTCATCTTCTCCGTGTATTCGGCAGGCAGCTCGCGGCCTTCGTTGAGGACAGAGAGACTCATGACGTTCCAGCTGGTCTCGATCCCCCGAACGTCTTCCACTTCACCGATCCAGCGGGATGTCACCCAGGCAAATGGGCACATGGGATCGAACCAGAAATCAACCTTGTTGGCGGTCTGCTCGGGCACAGGGAACTCCTTCGATAGGCGTAAGGGGGCGCGGCTCGCCGGACGAAAACGGTGTCCGGCACCAATGATGCCAACCTCAGGCTAGGCGGACTTATTCCGACGCTTCGCAATGACCTCGTGCGCGATCATGGTGGGCTGGCCCTTCTTGTTCACGGCGTCGGCAGTGATGACGACGCTGGCGATGTCGTCCCTGCTGGGCAAGTCGAACATGACCGGCAGCAGCACTTCCTCCATGATGGCACGCAGGCCGCGGGCTCCCGTGCCACGTTCAAGGGCTTGGTCGGCAATCGAGTCAAGGGCGTCGTCGTCGAACAAAAGCTCCACGCCGTCCAGCTGGAACATCTTCTGGTACTGCTTGATCAGGGCGTTCTTGGGCTTGGAAAGGATCTGGATGAGCGCGGAGCGGTCAAGGTTGGACACGGTGGTGATCACAGGCAGGCGCCCGATGAATTCGGGAATGAGCCCGAACTTGAGCAAATCCTCCGGCATCACCTCGCCGTAGCTGTCCGCGTTGTCCTTGACCTCGTTGAGCGGGGCCCCGAAGCCGATGCCCTTCCGGCCGGACCGCGATCCGATGATGTCCTCGAGCCCGGCGAAAGCACCGGCCACAATGAACAGCACGTTGGTGGTATCGATCTGGATGAATTCCTGGTGCGGGTGTTTACGTCCGCCCTGCGGCGGAACCGAGGCCACGGTGCCTTCGAGGATCTTCAGGAGCGCCTGTTGCACGCCTTCGCCGGACACATCGCGCGTGATGGACGGGTTCTCGCTCTTGCGCGAAATCTTGTCGATCTCGTCGATGTAGATGATGCCTTGTTCGGCCTTCTTGACGTCGTAGTCGGCAGCCTGGATGAGCTTCAGCAGGATGTTCTCGACGTCTTCGCCGACGTATCCGGCCTCAGTCAGGGCCGTGGCGTCGGCGACGGCGAAGGGTACGTTCAGGCGGCGGGCCAGGGTCTGTGCCAGGTAGGTCTTGCCGCAGCCGGTGGGGCCGATCAGCAGGATGTTGGACTTGGCGATCTCCACGTCTTCGTGGTGTCCGCCTTCGCCGAGGCCGGTCTTCGGTGCGTGACCGGCCTGGATGCGCTTGTAGTGGTTATAGACCGCGACGGCGAGGGAGCGTTTCGCGGGCTCTTGGCCAATGACGTATTCCTGGAGGAAATCGAAGATCTCCCGCGGCTTGGGCAACTCGAAGCTACCAAGATCCGATACTTCGGCGAGTTCCTCTTCGATGATCTCGTTGCAGAGTTCGATGCACTCGTCGCAGATGTACACGCCGGGCCCGGCAATCAGCTTCCGAACCTGCTTTTGGCTCTTTCCGCAGAAAGAACACTTCAGCAGATCCGTGCTCTCGCCAATCCGAGCCATGTGGGATTCCCTTCGTTTCATGCGGGTGGTGCAGCCCCGTACCTATCCGCAATTTCGCAAGATCGCAGCGGGGGGCGCCACCATGACAACTTCCACTGTAGGACACAATGGGCTGCTTGGGTTGAAACAGAACGCCGATGCGGTCCATATTTCCTGAACCGCACCGGCGTCGAGTTTTGGCCAGTTACCTGGCGATCGCCTGGGGCTTGATCTTGCGGGAATCGAGCACCTGGTCGATCAATCCGTAGTTCATTGCCTCGGCAGCGGTGAGGATCTTGTCGCGCTCGATATCGTTGTTGACCTGTTCCGGCGTCCGCCCGGAGTGCTTGGCCAGCGTGTCCTCAAGCCATGAGCGCATGCGCATGACTTCTGCGGCCTGGATCTCGAGGTCGGAGGCCTGGCCCCCTTGGCCGCCGGACAGCGACGGCTGGTGGATCAGGACCCGGGCGTTGGGCAGGGCGAGGCGCTTGCCCGCCGTACCCGCCGCGAGCAGCACGGCCGCGGCGCTGGCCGCCTGGCCCAGGCAAACGGTCTGGATCTCCGGACGAATGTACGTCATCGTGTCGTAGATCGCCGTCATGGCCGTGAACGAACCTCCCGGGGAGTTGATGTACAACGTGATGTCGCGGTCCGGGTCCGTGGACTCGAGCACCAGCAGCTGGGCCATGATGTCGTCGGCGGAAGCGTCGTCAACCTGCACGCCGAGGAAGATGATGCGGTCCTCGAAGAGCTTCGTGTACGGGTCCTGGCGCTTGAAGCCGTAGGGCGTGCGCTCCTCGAATTGCGGGAGGACATAGCGGCTGGACGGGAGATTACCGGCAGACCATCCAAAGTTGTAGTTCATGTTATTGCTCCTGATCTGAATGTTTCTTGGTGCCGGTTAGTTCTCTGAGTTCGAGGCGTTGGCCGTTCCGCCACCGCCGGCAACCGAGCCTGCGTGGGCGGCGATCTTGTCGAAGAAGCCGTACTCGAGAGCGTCGACGGCCGTGAACCACTTGTCGCGGTCATTGTCCTTGAGGATCGTATCTACAGTCTGCCCGGTCTGTTCGGCAGTCAGCTCGGCCATCACCTTCTTCATGTGAAGGATCAGCTCCGCCTGGATCTTGATATCCGACGCCGTGCCGCCGATGCCGCCGGAAGGCTGGTGCATCAGGATGCGGGCGTTGGGCGTGGCGTAGCGCTTGCCCTTGGTGCCCGAGGAAAGGAGGAACTGGCCCATCGAGGCCGCGAGCCCGGTGGCAACCGTCACCACGTCGTTCGGGATGAACTGCATGGTGTCGTAAATGGCCATGCCGGCAGTCACGGAGCCGCCAGGAGAGTTGATGTACAGGTAGATGTCCTTCTCCGGGTCTTCAGCCGAGAGGAGGAGGAGCTGGGAGCAGATCGCGTTGGCGTTCTCGTCGCGGACTTCGGATCCGAGCCAGATGATGCGCTCTTTCAGCAGGCGGTTGTAGATGTAGTTGTCCTGGGCCGCTGGATCGACGGTTGCCATCCTGGGGGCCTCTGCGTGCTGTGACATAAGTACTTACCTCTCGCTGGTGACAGGGCCATTGCTGAACTTGCCATCCCTGATCTTCACTACTTGGACACTAACCGTTTTCCACGGCGATTTGTTCTCCCAAATCGCGCTGTTCGCTGACGGCGCACGATTGCGGAAGGGGGCGCTTTCCACGCTCCCGGGCTTAAACCAAGCCGCCCCCGGATCAAGGATCCGGGGGCGGCAGGAGGTGAAACTAGAACTTCACTGCAGCGGGGTCGTCGCTCGGAACAACGGCTGCTTCTTCGGCTTCCTCGACTGAGACTTCTTCGCCAGCGGGGCGCACGAAGTCGCTGAGGTCGACCTTGTTGCCTTCGGAGTCGACAACCTCGGCCTGGCCGAGGACAACTGCGAGGGCCTTACGGCGACGTACCTCGGAAACCATCATGGGAACCTGGCCGCTCTGATCGATGATCTGGGCGAACTGGTTCGGGTCCATGCCGTACTGGCTTGCCGTGCTGACAATGTAGTCGATCAGCTCGTTCTGGCTGACGCTCACTTCTTCCTTGTCGGCAATGGCGTCAAGGATGATCTCGTTCTGGAAGGCGCGGGCGGTATTGGCCTTGACCTCGGCGCGGTGTTCCTCGGTGTCGTGCTCGCCTTCACCGTGGGCGTTCTCCGGGTTGAAGTGTGCTTCGAGCTGCTCTTCGACCACAGAGTCCGGAACCGGAACCTCGATGAGCTCTACGAGCTTGTCCAGGACCTTGTCGCGGGCTTCGACGCCCTGGCCGACGACCTTGGACTCAGCGGCCTGCTTGGCAAGGTCTTCACGCAGTTCGGCAAGAGTGTCGAACTCGGATGCCAACTGGGCGAAGTCGTCGTTGGCCTCAGGAAGCTCGCGCTCCTTGACGGTCTTGACAGCAACCTTGACCTGGGCTGCTTCGCCGGCGTGCTCGCCGCCAACCAGCGTGGTGTCGAAGATTGCTTCTTCGTCGGCAGAAAGGCCGGTGACGGCCTCGTCGAGGCCCTCAAGCATGGTGCCTGCGCCAACCTGGTAGGACAGGCCGGTGGCGGAGTCGATCTCGGCGCCGTCGATCGTGGCGGTGATGTCGATGGTCAGGAAGTCACCATCGGCGGCCGGGCGGTCAACGGACTTCAGCGTGCCGAAGCGGCCGCGGAGCTCGTCCAGGGCCTTGTCGACGTCGGCGTCTGAGGAATCGGCTGCAGCAACCTCTACCTTGATGCCGGCGTAGTCAGGGAGCTCAACCTCGGGACGGACGTCAATCTCGACCTGGAACTTCAGTTCGCCGTCGGTCGAGGACGGGTCCGGAACCTCGGTGATCTCAACCTCGGGACGGCTCAGCGGGCGGAGGCCGGCTTCCTGGACGGCAGCCTGGTACCAGCCGTTGAGGCCATCGTTGATGGCGGTCTCCAGGACGTAGCCGCGGCCAACGCGCTGGTCAACCAGCTTGGAGGGAACCTTGCCCTTGCGGAACCCGGGAACCTGGATCTGCGAAGCAACGGTCTTGTAAGCGGCATCGATGCTCGGCTTCAGTTCCTCAAAGGGAACCTCAACGTTGAGCTTGACCCGCGTGGCGGTGAGGTTCTCGACAGCGCTCTTCACAGTCTAAGTACTCCTGGTTTTGTGGGATGGGGTTCTGCCGCGTTCCGGATCGGAACAGGCACACAGAGTCGGGGTGACAGGATTTGAACCTGCGACTTCCTGCTCCCAAAGCAGGCGCTCTAGCCAAGCTGAGCTACACCCCGTGAATGCACAGGACAGTCTACGGGCATCTCGGCGGAGAATGCACATTTGACACTTGGCCCCTGAATTAGGTTTAGTTATATCCGGCTTCAACAGCCACCGGAAAGATGCGCGGAACACCCTGAGAGGTGCATGCAGTCTTGCCCGGGGACGTAGCTTAATGGTAAAGCCTCAGTCTTCCAAACTGATTACGCGGGTTCGATTCCCGTCGTCCCCTCCACACAACGAAGGGCCCCTCACCGAGGGGCCCTTCGTGTTTCCGCCTGTTTTCACCTGCTAGCGCCGGACTTTAGTTCTGGCAGCCGGGGCACCAATAGAGCTTGCGCGCACCGATCTCGGCCATCCCCACTACGTCGCCACATCGCCGGCACGGCTGTCCCTGCCGCTTGTAGACAAAGTGAGCCTCGCCGTCGAGCGCTCCGCCGCTCCCGCCGCTCCACAAAGCCGATGGGGTCGTAACAATCCGCCCGTCACGGACGCCGTCGGACATCGCCGCCACGGTGTCATCCCACAGGCGTCCGGCGGTTTCTGCGTTCAGGGAGTTGCCCGGAGTCCACGGATCAACGCGCTGGCGGAACAGCACCTCCGCGCGATAGATGTTGCCGATCCCGGCCACGACCGACTGGTCCATGAGGAGGAACCCGACGGCGGTCTTGCGCCGCAGCAAGCGGCCGATGAACTCCTCGCGGTCGCCGGGGCGGTTGTGGAGGGGATCGGGACCCAGGCGCGCCAGGACGGCCGCGGCTTCCGCCTCGGTGATCGCCGCGCAGGTGGTGGCGCCCCTCAGATCAGCCCAGCCGTTCGCTGAAACGAGGCGCACGCGCACGGCACCCACAGGCTCGGGCGGACCCGCGTAGCTGCTTCCGGGGCTCTCTGCGCTGCCGTCTTGTGGGAAGGTCTCGCGTTCGCCGATCCGGCGCGGCGCCCCGATGCTCGAGGCACCCGCGAAGGACTCATCGCCACCGAAACTCCACGCACCGTAGAGACCCAGATGGACGTGCAGGAGCACCCCATGGTCAAAACGCAGGAAGAGCTGCTTACCGTGCGCCGTCGCTTCGAGCAGCTCGTGGCAGTCCAAAAGCGCCGCGCCCGCTGCGAACCGGCCTTGGGGGCTGGAGACCTCCAGCACCTGGCCGGCAAAAACATCCTGGAACTGGCGTGCCAGGCGATGGATGGAATGCCCTTCAGGCACTACGCAACGATTTCGCCGGTGTTCTCATAGACGGCGATTTTTCCGATGCGGCGCACGTGGCGTTCGTCGTTGCTGAACGGTTCTTCCAGGAAGGCCTCGATCAGTTCGGTGGCTTCCTCGACGGTGTGCTGGCGGCCGCCGACGGCAACCACGTTGGCGTCGTTGTGCTCGCGGGCCAGTTTCGCCGTAGAGAGGTTCCAGGCGAGTGCGGCCCGGACACCCTTGACCTTGTTCGCGGCAATCTGTTCACCGTTGCCGGATCCGCCCAGGACGATGCCCAATGCGTGAACCCCGGCTTCTTGGTCGGCGACGACCGCAGCGGCCGCGTTGATGCAGAACGAAGGGTAGTCGTCGAGGGCGTCGTACACCTTGGGGCCGTGGTCTACGACGTCGTAGCCTTTGGCCGTCAGGTGGCTTACGAGGTGGGCGCTGAGCTCCATGCCGGCGTGGTCCGTGGCAATGTGGACGCGGGGTGTGGTCACGGGAAGTCCATTCAGTCTGGCGCGCGAACGCGGCAAAGCCGGGCGCGGCGGTGAGGGATGCGGTTCCTAGGTTACTAGGATCGGACCCCGGCTCACCTCTTAAGACGAAGCCAACAGGCCGGACGCCTTCCGGCGCTCAGGGGGCCGGAGGCTGCTCGCCGCGCTGGGCACGCGCCGCGACGCGGTTCAGGATTCCAGCGAGCCGGTCCGCCGTGGCCGAGGTCCCTGCGCTGAAGGCCACCCTGCGGCCGCTGACCTGGCGGACGACGACGGCGGGACCGCTGCTGACGAGCATGGCCGTGGCCCCTCCGTGGTGCCGGAGTCCCCAGCCGCCGAAGTCGGCGGCCCTGACTTCCTGCGCGGCAGCGCCTGCGATATCCACGGCGGGCACTGTGAGGACCCGCAGAACGCCCGCGACAAAGACCTGGACTCCTCCCCGGTCCGCCCGGACGCGGACGAAGAGGAAACACGCTCCGATGACGGCGACCGCCGCCAACAATGCGCCCAACCAAGGGAGCGCGATCGCAATCAACATGGCGGGGAACAAGGTGGCCACGCAGATCATCACGAACACCGAACTCCGCGCGTGGACCCACAGCAACATGGAATCCTCCGCCAGGCCGGGGTCTTCCGTCCGGATCCTTTCGGCTTCGAGGGCGGCATCGTCTTCGGGCGTCCAATGCGGGTCGGGCTTGAAAGCCATCATCATGACCACGCCAAGGGGCAGAGCCGCACCTGCGCCCAGCGCGAGGACCGTGGCATCAACGTGCGAGCTGCGGGCGTCGGCGAGGCCCGTTTGCCCCACGAGCCCCGCGGCCAGCACAGAGGTGATGAAGAGGGTCACCATCAGGCCCATGCCCATCATGACTCTGCGCATGATCACGGGCCGGGCAAGGGGAACAGCCTGGATGAAGACCAGCCAACCCGCGACGACCAGGAAGCCTCCTCCGCCGAAGACGTAGGCGAGGAACGGCGCGAAGCTGATGCCGCCGTCGGCGTTCCACGCGATGGCGACAGGATCGGGAAGATTGTTGCGCAACATAAGTGCACACACGGCAAATGCGCCGGCCAGCAGCAGCGGAAATGCCACCGCAAAGCGGAGCGCCCGGAGATCCAACGAGTCGCGCATCTTTCCCATATTCCAACGCTACCCCGCGCCGGCGACACTGTGATCGAGCTTCCTTGCCAAGCCGGAATCAAGTGAAAGAATGACTTCACAGCGCCGGCGCTGGCTGAAACCAACCGGCTTCTCGAAACCATTCTTGGAGGCAACCCTTGCCAGGCCTGAACCTGACGCGCGCCGAAGCCGGACAGCGCGCAGAATTGCTCACCGTGACCTCGTACGACGTCACCCTCGACTTGACGAAGGGCGCCACGGTCTTCGGCTCCACCACAGTGGTGAGGTTCTCCGCCGTCGAGGGCTCCTCGAGCTTTATCGACGCAATCACGGAGACCGTGCACAGCGTGACGTTGAACGGCACCGAACTCGATCCGGCAGTGGTGTCCGACGGCGTGCGCATCCAGTTGCCCGGGCTCGCCTCGGAGAACGAACTCAAGGTAGTCGCCGATGCACCATACATGAACACCGGTGAGGGCCTGCACCGTTTCGTTGACCCGGTGGACAACGAGGTCTACCTGTATACGCAGTTCGAGGTCCCCGATTCCCGCCGCATGTTCGCTGTGTTCGAGCAGCCGGACCTGAAAGCCGCATTCGCGTTCACGGTCACCGCGCCCTCGCACTGGGACCTGATCTCCAACTCTCCCACCCCGGTACCGGTGGAAACCACTCCCGGTGACAACGGCGGCGCGCGCTCCGTCTGGCATTTCGCCCCCACTCCACGCATCTCTTCGTACGTCACCGCCTTGATCGCCGGACCGTACCAATCGGTCCGCAGCAAGGTCACCAGCTCCGATGGCCGCGTCATCCCGCTCGGGGTGTTCGCCCGCAAGTCCCTCATGCAGTACCTGGACGCCGACAACATCTTCGAACTGACCCGCCAGGGTTTTGAGTTCTTCGAGGCCCAGTTCGGCTTCCCGTATCCCTTCGAGAAGTACGATCAGCTGTTCGTTCCCGAGTTCAATGCCGGCGCCATGGAAAACGCCGGGGCGGTGACCATCCTTGAGGGCTACGTCTTCCGGGGCAAGGTCACCGACGCCCAGATCGAGCGCCGCGCCATCACCGTGCTGCATGAGCTTGCCCACATGTGGTTCGGGGACCTCGTCACGATGCGCTGGTGGAACGACCTGTGGCTCAACGAATCCTTCGCCGAGTACATGTCACACCTGGCCGCCGTCGAAAACACCGAATTCGACCGGGCCTGGACCACCTTTGCCTCGGTGGAGAAATCCTGGGCGTACCGGCAGGACCAGTTGCCCACGACGCACCCGATTTTCGCCGAGATCAACGATCTCCAGGACGTCGAGGTCAACTTCGATGGCATCACCTATGCCAAGGGAGCTTCCGTGCTCCGGCAGTTGGTTGCCTGGGTGGGGCCGGAACATTTCATGGCCGGCGTCCGCGAATACTTCCAAAAGCACGCCTGGCAGAACACCGAACTGGTGGACCTCATGAAGGAACTCGAAGCTGCCAGCGGCCGCGACTTGGACCAGTGGGGCAAGCTCTGGCTCGAGTCCGCCGGCGTCAACACTCTCTCCCCCGAGCTCGAGGTCGACGCGGACGGCACCATCACGTCCTTTGCGATAGTGCAGACGGCTATCGACGAGCAGCCCACGCTGCGGCCGCACCGCCTCGCCGTCGGGTTCTATGACCTCTCAGCCGAAGGCAAACTTGAGCGGACCCACAGGGAGGAGCTCGACGTCGACGGCCCCCGGACCCATGTTCCCGCCCTTGCCGGAATGGCGCGTCCGGACCTGGTCCTGCTCAACGACGACGACCTCGCCTACGCCAAGGTCCGCCTCGACCCCGCATCCTTGGCCACTGCGAAGGCCCACCTGAAGGAGTTCGCCGGCAGCCTGCCGCGCACCCTCGTATGGGGCTCGGCCTGGGATGCAGCCCGCGACGGCGAAACCCCGGCCCGCGGCTACGTCGAGCTGATCCTGGCGAACATCGCGTCCGAGACCGATTCCTCCGTGATCCTGACCCAGCTCCGCCAGCTGGCCACCACCCTGACGTACTACGTCGCGGCGGAGCACAAGGATGCGGCCACGGTGGCCGCCGCTGACACACTGTGGGAACTCTCGAGTACCGCGGCTGCCGGATCGGACGCCCAGCTCCAATTCGTGAAGTCCTTCGCGCTGCTTGCCGCGAGCAGCTCCCAACTGGACACAGTCAGTGCGGTCCTGGACGGCAGCACCGTCCTGGATGGCCTGACGGTTGACCAGGATTTGCGCTGGGAACTCCTCACCGCACTGGTGGTGGGCGGGCGCGAAGGCCAGGACCGGATAGACGCCGAACTTGGGCGCGACCACACGGCCAATGGCCAGAACGCCGCCGCTTTGGCGACGGCAGCCCTTCCCACTCCCGAGGCCAAGGCCGCCGCCTGGAAGAAGATCGTGGTCACGGGCGAGCTCTCCAACGCCATTCAAAGCTCCGCCGTCACGGGCTTCACGCGGGTTCCCGATACCTCCCTGTTGGAGCCGTACGCCGAGGAGTACTTTGAGGCCGTACCTGGGATTGTTGCCAGCCGCACCTTTGCGCTTGCCCAGCAAATCGTCGTCGGGCTCTACCCGGCGCAACTGACCACGCAGGCCACGGTTGACCGCACGGACAAGTTCCTCGCTGAACTGCCGGCGGACAGCAACGCCCTGCGGCGGATGATGCTTGAAAACCGCGACGGCGTCGCCCGTGCTCTGAAGGCCCGCGCGGCAGACGTCTAAAGGTCGTCGGATAAATCACCGTCCGGCCCCGGTTCCGCTTCAATGGAACCGGGGCCGTTCAGTGTCCCGCCGGCGAAAGCACCACCGCTAGACTTTCCGCATGAGCCTGGACGAACACCGCTACTCCCTGACCGTGCGCTGGACCGGAAATCTAGGCGCCGGGACCTCCACCTACCGCGGCTACACGAGGGACCACGACGTCGAGATCCCCGGCCTGCCCGTCCTGAAGGGATCCTCGGACCCCACCTTCCATGGCGACCGGAGCCGGTACAACCCCGAACAACTGCTCCTCACCGCCCTCTCCCAGTGCCACATGCTGTCTTTCCTGCATGTCGCGGTCAAACACGGGGTGGTGGTCACCGATTACGTGGACCACGCCGAGGGCTTGATGAGGCTCAATCGCGATGGCAGCGGCCAGTTCGAGAACGTCACTTTGAAGCCGCAGGTCACGGTTGCCGACCCGGCGCATATTTCCCTCGTGGACCAGTTGCACCATGAGGCCAACCAGGTGTGCTTCATCGCCCGGAGCGTCAATTTTCCCGTTCAACATGAGCCGAGCACGACGGCGGCCGCCAGCTAGTCAGGTGTCTAAATGGCTGTCCGGCCAAGAATCACGATGCGCATGCGGCCGCGCTACGGCGATAGGGTTGACCGTGGACAAAGTGTTCAGCGCCCGGCAATCAAGGGCCCGGCGAACAATTGGATCCCGTGAGGAGCATTCCCGCATATGAACGTCGCCTCGTCGACCGACAACATCGTGGCCGATGCAGCCAAGATCGATTACGCGTCCATCTTCGTGACGCTGGGCATTGGGCTGGTGGTCTGGGTTGTGGCCCGGTTCGTCATTTTGCGCATTACCCGTCGAGTGGCAGAGGGCACGAGCTTCTTCAAGAAGCCGCATTTCAGGTGGGTCCAGCCGGCCTTCCGGGCACTCGACCATGAACGCCGCGCCCAACGCGCCCACACCATCGGCTCGCTGCTGACAAGCGTGCTCAGCGTGGTGGTGGTGGTCATTGTCATCATCTACGTCCTCAAATACCTGAATGTGGATATAGCCCCGCTGCTCACGAGCGTTGGTATTTTAGGTGTGGCCATTGGCTTCGGCGCCCAACAGCTCATCCGCGATTTCCTGTCCGGCATCTTCATCACCATCGAGGACCAGTTCGGGATCGGCGATGTGATCGTTACCACTGAAGTGATCGGCACCGTTGAATCGGTAGGCCTCCGGATCACCCGGCTCAAGGCTGAAGACGGCGCCATCTGGTATCTGCGCAACGGAGAAATCCTACGGGTGGGCAACCGCTCGCAAGGCGACTACGTACCGGAAGAACCAGCCGCGCCGGACGTTCCGCCAGCACCCCCGGGCACTGCGCCTGCCGAAACCGCGGCATCCGGTGCGCCTCAATCTTCAAAGGAATCCCTCAAGATTCAAGAGCAGAAAGCAGGCGAGTGACATGGCCAGCCAGCCGGAATCAGCAACGCCGCAGCCGGCCGAACGGCGGCAGTTGATGCAAAACGATCCATTCAGCCAGCCTGCCTACACCGACAGCTTCTATGAGGCCATCGGTGGCCACGAGACTTTCGTGAAACTCATCGACGTCTTCTACGACGGCGTCGCCGGCGATCCTTTACTCCGGCCCATGTACCCGGAACAAGACCTCGCCCCGGCCAAGCGGCGTTTCCTCATGTTTCTCGAGCAGTATTGGGGCGGCCCGGGCACCTACAGCGAGGAACGCGGGCACCCCAGGCTGCGGATGCGGCACATGCCGTTCCAGGTGACACCCGAAGCCAAGGACCGCTGGCTCTTCCACATGCGCGCGGCAGTGGATTCGCTCGATTTGTCGCCGCTTCACGAAGGTACGCTGTGGGACTACATGGATCGGGCAGCGCTAACGATGGTCAACAGCCCGTCGGTCCAGCAGCCCTGAGCTTGTAGGCTCGTGCGGTCCGTCGGTCCAGGATTGGGCCGGGCCTGGTTAGGGTTCAGCGGGCTTGGAAGCCCAGGCCTGATCCGGATCGTGCGAGGATGTGGCCCCGGCTGCCGCTGAGCCGGAACCAACGGCCGTTGCGGAAGAGCCGGTGTTCGCCGTCGCCAAGGAAACCGAGCGCAAGGGCCGCGAACGCCGCGCCGGCGGGCACTCCGTCGAGTCCCGGAATCTCCCGGCCCCACACCGCGGCCCTGGCGTTGTTGACGATCAATGCGCCGGGCTGATCAGGAACAATCCCGGCCACCTCGGCAATTCCGGCATTCGCGACTGACCTGAGTTCGGCGTCGGGCACTGAACCCAGAGGCTCCCAGCCGCTGCGGGGTGCGCCGACTCCCGCCCACGATTCGGAAACCGTCGACGGCGGGATCGGAAGCTCGACGTCGTCGGCACCAGAACGCGCCAAGCGGTCCAGGACCGAAGACAGGGTCACGGTGACGTCCGCATGCGCGTCATCGGCGAGGGCGATGGTCCGGAGCCCGAGAATGGTCGGCGTCGACTCGCCCAGGAGGCGCGGCCTCAGGACGCACACATATGCAGCCAGGACGCGTCCGGAGGCCTGCAGCCGGATGGCGCCATCGTCGATGCTCTTGGCACGCGTGACATAAGTGCGGAGATCCGCCAGATCACGGGGATCGACGAAATGGAAGGACTGGGTCAGTACATCGGACACATCATTGACTCTACCGGCATGTCCGCGGTTGAGAGGGGTCAGGGGGGCGTCTAGAGTCGAACCATGACTGACGCGCACGCCGGCCTGGAACACCAGGTTGCCCTGGAGGACCCCACATCCACCCTCATCGAACTGTTGTCCCTGGCCGACTTCGACGGCGCGAGGACAGCCGAGGACATCTTCCTTGGGCCCTCCCAGAAGCAGCCGCGCCACCGGGTGTTCGGCGGGCAGGTGCTCGCCCAGTCGCTCGTCGCCGGTATGCGAACGGTGGAAGAGGACCGAACCGTCCATTCCATGCATGGCTATTTTCTTCGTCCCGGGGACGCCAACCAGCCCATCACTTTCAGCGTTGAACGGCTTCGCGACGGACGCTCGTTCTCCGCTCGTCGGGTGCACGCCTACCAGGAAGGTCAACCGATCCTGTCGATGATCGCTTCCTTCCAGACCGAAGCCGAGGGCGTGGAACACCAGTCCTCCATGCCGGTCGGAATCCCGGATCCCGAAACCCTGGCGAGCACCGCGGAACTCCTGCAGAAGTACGACCATCCTCTCGCCCGCCACATGTCATTCGAGCGCCCCTTCGACGTCCGCCACGTCGACCCGGCAATCTATGTGGAAGCGCCGAAGGACCGGGTCGCCAGCAATGCCGTCTGGATGAAGACCTTTGGCCCAATGCCGGACGATCCCAACCTTCATCTGGCCGCCCTGGCCTACGCAAGCGACTACACCATCCTGGAATCAGTGCTGCGCAAGAACGGATTGAGTTGGATGACGCCCGGCATGAGCGTCGCGAGCCTTGACCACGCCATGTGGTGGCATCGCCCCGTGCGCGTGGACGAGTGGCTGCTCTACGTGCAGGAGTCCCCCAGCGCCCAAGGCGCCCGCGGACTTGCCACCGGCAAGATCTTCAGCCGCGACGGCGAGCATGTCGCCACAGTGGCGCAAGAGGGGATGCTCCGGATACCGTAGTCGCCGCCGCGCCGCAGCACGACGCGGCCACGTTCATCGAAGCAAAGAAGGCCGGCGCCCCGGAAGGAAATATCCAGGGCGCCGGCCTTCTTCGGTGCAAATCGCTTTAGTCGCGGGTCAGCTTGCGGTGCGTGACACGGTGGGGCTTGGCAGCGTCCGGGCCAAGGCGCTCCACCTTGTTCTCCTCGTAGGACTCGAAGTTACCCTCGAACCAGTACCATTTCGACGGGTTTTCCTCGTCGCCTTCGTAGGCCAGGATGTGGGTGGCAACCCGGTCGAGGAACCACCGGTCGTGCGAGACCACCACGGCGCAGCCGGGGAACTCAAGCAAGGCGTTCTCAAGGCTGCTGAGGGTTTCGACGTCGAGGTCGTTGGTGGGCTCGTCAAGAAGGAGAAGGTTTCCGCCCTGCTTGAGGGTCAGTGCCAGGTTCAGGCGGTTACGCTCACCACCGGAGAGCACCCCGGCCTTCTTCTGCTGGTCCGGTCCCTTGAACCCGAAGGCCGCGACATAGGCGCGGGACGGCATTTCAACATGGCCGACCTGGATGAAGTCCAGGCCGTCTGAAACGACCTCCCACAGGGTCTTGTTGGGGTCGATGCCGCCACGGCTCTGGTCGGCGTAGGAGATCTTGACCGAGTCACCGATCTTGAGGTCGCCGCCGTCGAGCGGTTCCAGCCCGACGATGGTCTTGAACAGCGTGGTCTTGCCGACACCGTTAGGACCGATGACGCCGACGATGCCGTTACGGGGCAGCGTGAACGAAAGCCCGTCGATCAGGGTCCGGTCCTCGAAGCCCTTCTGCAGGTTCTTGGCTTCCAGGACCAGGCCACCCAGACGCGGTCCCGGCGGAATCTGGATTTCCTCGAAGTCGAGCTTCCTGGTGCGGTCAGCCTCGGCCGCCATTTCCTCGTACCGGGCCAAACGAGCCTTCGACTTGGTCTGGCGGCCCTTGGCGTTGGAGCGGACCCATTCAAGTTCCTCGGTGAGGCGCTTGGCCTGCTTGGCGTCCTTCTTGCCCTGGATTTCGAGGCGGGCGCGCTTCTTCTCCAAGTACGTGGAGTAGTTGCCTTCATAGGGGTAAAGGCGGCCACGGTCCACTTCACAGATCCACTCGGCGACGTGGTCCAGGAAGTAGCGGTCGTGAGTGATGGCGAGGACGGCACCGGGGTAGGAAGAGAGGTGCTGCTCCAGCCACAGGACGCTCTCGGCGTCCAGGTGGTTGGTGGGCTCGTCAAGGAGCAGGAGGTCGGGCTTCTGCAGCAGGAGCTTGCAGAGCGCTACACGGCGGCGCTCACCACCGGACAGGACCGTCACGTCGGAGTCGCCCGGGGGGCAGCGGAGTGCGTCCATGGCCTGCTCGAGCTGGGAATCGATGTCCCAAGCATCCGCAGCGTCGATGGCTTCCTGAAGGTGGCCCATTTCCTCCAGCAGGGTGTCGTAGTCGGCGTCCGGGTTGGCCATTTCCTCGGAGATCGCGTTAAAGCGCTGGATCTTCGAGTAGATCTCGCCCACGCCTTCCTGGACGTTGCCCAGGACGGTCTTTTCCTCGTTCAGGGGCGGCTCCTGCAGGAGGATGCCCACGGAGTAGCCGGGGCTGAGGCGGGCTTCGCCGTTCGACGGTGTGTCGATACCAGCCATGATCTTCAGGATCGTGGATTTGCCGGCTCCGTTCGGGCCAACGACGCCGATCTTCGCGCCAGGGAAGAACGACATGCTGACATCGTCCAGGATTAGTTTTTCGCCAACGGCCTTGCGAGCCTTGGTCATCGTATAAATGAATTCCGCCATGCCGTTAAATCTAATGGGTGGCACGGCATAACTCACATTCGGCCCTGCTAGCGGGAATCCCCGACGAAGCATTTGCCGCTGGCCAACACGGGCAGGACCGACACCGAAACCTGGCCGTCCCTGATCTCGCCCATGACGCAGTCCTTGTCCAGCCTGGCGGCGGCCTCGATAGCGTCGACGTCCAGTCCCGTCGGTGTCTTGCTCGCGGATACCTCCACAGCAGGCGCGGGGATGCCGGCCGAAACGAGTTGCGATCGCAATGCATCTTGTGCCGGTTTGGGGGTTGCGGCGGCAATGGTTTTGAGTACGGACTCCATGGTCTGCTTCAGGGAGGCAGTGCCAGGGCTGAGCGAAGCCGATGCCGACGGGCTTCCGGCACCGGGTGTGACAGCGGGAGTGGCACTGGCCGCACTCGATGGGGAAGGCGACGAAGCAGGCGATGAAACCGGCGCGCTTCCTGACACCACGGGAGCAGGCGCCGTGCAGCCCGCCACCAGCCCGGCCACGAGTAACGGCACCGCAAGCAGCAAACCCGGGCTCCCGGCCGCGTGGCGGCGTCCTAATGGCTTTTGCGGCATTCCCCTGCTCATCACCCGGCTATTCTGCCATGCGGCGTACTATCCGCCGCGCCGCATGGCATCCGCGGATGTCCGCGGCATCGACTGTTTCAGGCGCCGCGTCATTTCAGGCCTCGCGTCATTTCAGGCGCCACGTCATTTCAAGCCCGGGCGTCGACAAGTTCTCCGGTGTGAGTATCAACAAGAACCGACTCGTCGCCTTCTCCGGCCGAAAAGATAACTTCCCGCTCGGCTGCGGCACTGCCGTCCTCGTCGTCATGCGGGCCGTCTTCACCCTCTTCATCAGCCGAGGGCCACGGGTTCTCCGGCTCCGCCTCAGCGGCCGCGGGTGTGCTTTGCGGGCCGGTGCCACCGGTGGTCCGGATGAAGTTCGCCGAGCCCCACATGAGGTCATGCCCCACCGTTTCGGCGACGATTTCGGCAACGTGGTAGATCTTGCCGTCGTGTTCCCATTGCCTCAACTTGAGTTTTCCGACCACGATGACCCGCTGGCCCTTCTTGACGCTGCATCCGATGTTTCCCGCGAGATGCCTGAACGCCTGGACGCTGAACCAATTGGTGTTGCCATCCACCCAGACATCGTTCGCGCGGTCGAACCTGCGTGCCGTGGAGCCCAGCCGGAACGAGGCCGTCCTCGTTCCGCCGGGGGTCGTCGAACTCTTGGGTTCCGTGGCAACGAATCCACGGACTGTGATGATGTCATTCATGGTCTTGTCCTAACGTGAGTTGAGCTGCCTGCCTGGCTCCTTCAGCTTCACGTGCCGCGAACCTCCGCGGCAGTACCTAGTTCACGTATGTGGATAGCCCGACGCAATGGCCGCCTGTGGGGGAAGAGTCACGGTCGAAACCGAGCCGACTTCACAGGCAGCCGACGCAATGTAAACTCTTGATGGCACCTCAGCCACGCGCTGTGCGTGCGTCGCCTGCCTCGGTAGCTCAGAGGATAGAGCAGGAGCCTTCTAATCTCTTGGTCGGGGGTTCGATTCCCTCCCGGGGCACGCAAAGAGCGGCTCTGAGCTGCGGAAACGTAGTTCAGAGCCGCTCTTGGTTTTCGTCAGGCCGTGAAGACCCGCGGCCAGAGGCCAAGACAACCTGTGCCGTCCGCCCTCGCAGCGTTCTACGCTGTTCCTATGGTCCTGAACCTCGCCGGCTCCGCAGCCGTCACGACGGGCCCTGCAAGCTGGCCCGATGTTGAAAGGCTATTCGGCGGCCGCGGCGAGCCTTCGCGCTGTTGGTGCCGGTGGTTCGCCCTCACCGGGCAGGATTGGAAGACCACTCCACCTGAGGCTCGGAAGGAACAGCTCAAAGCCAAATTCGACGACGGCCCCGAACCTGGCGTCCTGGCGTTCCGGGGCGGCGAAGCAGTGGGCTGGTGCGCGGTGGAACCGCGCCAGTGCTATCCGCGCATCGAGCGATCCCAGATCCTCAAGGCCGCAGGAGCAAGTACCGCGGAAGGCCCGGGAGTTTGGTCGGTAAGTTGTTTCGTGGTTTCTCCCGGCCACCGCCGGAGCGGGGTGGCGGCCGCATTGCTGGACGCCGCCGTCGGGCATGCCTTCGCGCATGGCGCCGAAATCATCGAAGGCTACCCCGTGGATCCCGCTCTGCGGCCCAAGGCCGGTCCGGCCGATCTCTATCAGGGAACTGTGAAGTTGTTCGGTGCGGCTGGCTTCTCTACAGTTTCCACGGCGGTCCCCGGTAGGGCGGTCATGCGCCTGCGGCGCTGATTTCCGGGGTTCCGCATTCAGAAGCAACCCCGCTAAGGCAGCGTCAAGACAAGCGGTCCGTCCGCGGTGATCGCCACGGTGTGTTCGCTATGCGCCGCACGGCGGCCGTTGGCGGAGCGCAGGGTCCACTGGTCGTCGTCGTGGTAGTAGTCGTCACTGCCACCGAGGATCAACATCGGCTCGATGGCGATCACCAAGCCCTCCACGAGCTTCACCCCGCGGCCCGGCCGTCCGATGTTCGGCACACTCGGCTCGGCGTGCATGGTCCGGCCGATGCCGTGCCCACCGTGATCGGCAAGGATCCCGTAACCGCTGCGCTTGGCTTCTCCGCCAATGGCGTATGCAAGGTCGCCCATCTTGTTTCCAATCCGGGCAGCGTCGACTCCGCGGGCGAGGGCGGCGTCCGTGGCATCGATCAGCTCCTGGTCCACCGGATCCGCGGTGCCCACGATGAAACTGACTGCCGCGTCCCCGCACCAACCCTCCACGAATGCCCCGCAATCGACGCTCAACAGGTCCCCGTCCTGCAACACATATCCGTCCGGGATGCCGTGCACCACGGCGTCGTTGACGCTCGTGCAGATGACCCCTGAAAAGGGCGTGGACGCCCACCGCGGGCGGTAATTCAGGAACGCAGGCTTGGCTCCGGCGGCCTCCATGAAAGCGGCCGCAACCTCGTCCAGTTCCTTGAGCGACACACCGACCCGGGCGTGCGAACGAACCGCCGAAAGCGTGTTGGCAACCACCCTTCCGGCTTCGCGCATGAGCGCAATCTCTTCTGGCGTCTTCACCATGGACATCAGAGGCCTCCAAGCATCAAGAACAGGGGGCCGGACCGGCCCCAGGACGAACTCTTCAACCCACTCTAGGGGCCTCTTCATCGCAGTCAACCGGGAGGCGTGCGGGAGTGTCCTAAAGTCGCGGTATGGAACACCGAAGAATCGCCATCATCCGGGAACGCCTGCAGGCTGAGGCAGATCCGGACCGAGCGAAAGCGGCACAGGCGTACATGAAATCATCCATGCCTTCGCTCGGGGTCAAGGTCCCCGCAGTCCGACGCATCGCCCTCGCGACCGCGAAAGAAATCCCCTTCGAGTCCCCCGCCGAACTTCGTGACGATGTCCGGCTGCTGTGGCGGGAAGCTACATGGCGGGAAGAACGCTATGCGGCCATCGATCTGACCTCGCTCAAGTCCGTGGCCAAGGATCTGGAGATGTTGCCCCTATACGAAGAAATCATCCGGACCGGCGCATGGTGGGACTTCGTTGACGGCGTCTCCGACCGTATTTGTGCCCTTCTGCAACACCACCGGAGCACGCTGACCCCGCTCTTGAGGACATGGGCAAGCGACCCGGACATCTGGATCCGTCGCGCGGCCATCACCTCCCAGCTCAAGGCAAAGACGGCCACGGACCAAGAACTTCTCGCCACGACCCTTGACGCCAACCTGGCCGACAAGGAGTTTTTCATCAGGAAGGCAATCGGCTGGACCCTGCGGGAGTACGCCAAGACCGATCCTCAGTGGGTACTGAGCTACGTGGAAACCCGGCGGGCCAGGCTGAGCCCGTTATCCCTGCGTAAAGCGATGAAACACCTTGGGTGAAAGGTTCAGGACTTCGGCTTGAGCTTGAGCTTCAAAATCCCGCGGCGCGGGCGGAACAGCACGTGGGTCTTCTTGTCGAAGAACACCAGATAGGCGATGAAGGAGACCGCGATGGCGATGGCCACTCCACGCACCACCTCGATGGGGATCCATTGGAAGACACTCAATTGGTCCGTTAGCGCGATGAGGGTGAAGAACGCCGTCAAATAGAAGACCGTCCGAAGCTGGGCGCCGTCCGCGATGCCTGTCACGGTGAAGAACACGAGCAGCCACACCATGTACCAAGGCTGGATCACGGGCGCCAAGACGACGACGGCGGCGAAAGCCCAGGCCATCCGGCGAAGCACGGCCTTGTTGAACTCGGGTTCGTCGTCGAGCGGCGCAGGCATACCGATTCCGCGGCCGGGCGTGCGTACGGCGAGCCAGACGATAGCAAGCGCCGAGACCGCCGTTCCGGCGGTCTGGATAACATCCGTCACGGGAACGCCGGGACCCCCGAAAAGTCCGACGACGAATCCCGCCGTATGTGCCAGCAACCCCACTGGCGCGTACCAGATCCAGACGGCGCCGGGAGTCTGGAGGGCGCCAAGCCAGCCAAATCCCAGGCCGTTCACGAGGCCTGCGGCGCCCAGCAGGCCTAAGGACAAGCCCAACGTTGCCGTCCAGCAGAGCATTCTGCGGCCCCAGCCGGCACGGGCACCCGCCCACAGCAGCCCGGCAAAAGGCAAGGCAATCAAAGTAATCGGCTTGATGGCGATCGACGCCGTGATCAGCACGATTCCAAGCACGGGTCTTTTGACCGAGGCGAAGTACAGTCCGGCAACGACCAGACCCAACATCAAGGAGTCGTTGTGCGCGCTGGCGATGAAGTTGATCAGGAGAACCGGGTTGAGGACCCCAAGCCAGAGCGCCCGGTCCGGGTTCACGCCGTGGAGCGCAGCCAAACGGGGAACGTAGACAGCGAGCAGGACCACCCCGGCGAGGGCAGCCAGGCGGAAGGGAATCAGCGCAAGCTCCGGGACGCCGGCGCTCACCCACACGGCACCCTGTTCGATCCAGAGCCATAGCGGACCGTAAGGCGTAGGTGCTTCCGTCCACAATTTGTCTGGTCCGAGCGAAAAGTAGTTGCTCAGGGCCGAGATGCCGTTGGTATATGGGTTCAGGCCCTGCTCCATGAGCCGGCCCTGGCCGATGTAGGCATATGCGTCCCTGCTGAACAGCGGCAAACTGAACATCATCGGGAGAGCCCACATCCACAATGCGCGCCGGAGCACAGGACGCGAGGACGGGTTCCATCCGCCGATCCGCTGGGCAATGCGCAGCCAAGAGCGCAGGAGCAGGAGTGCGCCGAGGCAGAGCATCACGGTGCAGACGATCACGCCGACCGGAGATGTCCTGGCCATGATGAAGAGGGGCGTACGGATAAGGGAGCCGCTGGTTGTCGCCATCCAGCCGACACCGATCGAGCCCGCGACCATGAGCAACGACCCGACGAAACCTTGAAGGATCGCGGTCCGTGCCGCTTTGGCTATCACAGTGCCGTGTACCGGGGCGTTGGAATCGCCAAGCGCCTCTGGATGAGCCAACGAACTCCCCACCTCACGCTCACGAAACTTCGATGTCACCATCAAACAAAATCCTGTCCGGTTCCCTGCCGCATCCGGGCCAAAGTGGCACTGCCGGCTGCCATGGATTATTGCAACTGTAGCATCGCCACCCTTGGCTTCCCGGGGCCAAGCAGACCGTGGGTCTGCCCGTGAAAGTGGCCTGAGATAGGATGGATGGGGGTCTGGTTTGATGCCGAAGACCCACAGCCACGCTGGTTCCGCATGAAATTCAATGGAATCGATGTTGTCTGGAGCGGCTCCGGCCGCTGCCGCTTACGGCACCCTGTGACGATAACTACCTGACAAGGATCCTCCCATTTCCACGGACTCATTCTTCAGCGCGCTCACACGGTTCCGCCATCGTGTTCTTCCCTCTTCGGTGGAGGCGAGGCTCAATTCTCCTAAGGGCCTGCTCGTAGGCTTCTGCGTCGTGCACTTGGTCTTCCTCGTGTTCGCGCTGATCCTTTCCCTGCGCGGCGAGGCCTTCAGCGACACTTTCATCTACCGGGACTGGACCTCGGCAGGATTCCGGGATGAGAACCTCAGCAGCGGCCCAAGCCCTTGGGTCTACCCAGTTCTCGCCTTGGTCCCAATGGCCATCGCGGGCTTGGCCGGACCCGGTCCGTTCTTTTTTCTCTGGGTACTCATGATCACCGTGCTCAACGGCGTCGCTCTCGCCAAGCTCACGGGACGGGGCCGCCGTCGCGAGGCCATCCCGGCGGGATGGTGGTGGCTGGTCTTCGTCTTCATCATGGGTTGGCTGGGATTCGCCCGGGTGGACGGGTTGACTGCCCCCATCGTGTTGATCGCCTTGGCGTACGGGGTGTCGCACCCTTTCATTGCCTCGACCCTCCTGAGCGTTGCCACCTGGATGAAGGTCTGGCCGGCCGCCGTCATGTTGTCGTTGTTCACTGTGGTCAAGCAGAGAACCAAAGTGGTGGCTGCCGGAATTCTGACCAGCGTTCTGGTCATCGCACTCACGGCGGCTGTAGGCCAACTGCCGAAACTACTCAACTTCCTGACCCAGCAAGGCGATCGCGGCATGCAGTTGGAAGCCACCTTCACCACTCCTTGGTTGTGGCTCTCGGTCCTCCATGTTGGTGACTCGAGAATGTACATGAACACTGACATCAACTCGATGCAGGTGGATGGCCCCGGCACGGCCTTCATGTCGTTCCTCATGCAGCCGCTTCTTGTCCTGGCCGCGATCCTGGTGGCTGCCCTGACTTTCTGGGCGCTCCACAACGGCAAGCGAACCGGCGGCGCGGACCGCACCGAACTGTTGTTGGCCGGCTCCCTGACCATGGCCACGGCCTTCGTCGTGTTCAACAAGGTCGGGTCCCCCCAGTTCATGGTGTGGCTCGCGCCCGCTGTCGCCGTCGGGCTTGCCCACAGCTGGAGGGAATGGCGGGTTCCCGCGGCGATGCTTATCGCGATCGGGGTGGCGACGTACTTCATCTACCCCCTCTTCTATGACGCACTCAGCCACAACAACCCCTTCATGGCGCTCGTGTTGACGGTGCGCAATGTCCTTCTCGTGGTCCTGTTCTGCTGGTCCGTGCGCCGCCTGTACCTTTTGGGCAAGAAGATCCCGGCCGACGAACCGGCCGCCGCTGCCAAGGAGTCCTGAGATTTCCGTTCGATTCTTTGACGGGCTCGCCCGCGTGCGCGACGCCGCCCTGCCGCCTGCCGCCGTCGCATGGTTCGGCCGTCCGTCCAGCGTTTGGTGGGGTTTCGCCGCCATCCATGTGTATTTCCTCGGCTGGATGGCAAGCTTCTTCCTGTCCGGAAACACATTCAGCGACACTGAGCAGTACCGCCAGTGGGCGACGGCCGGCTACAACCCTGCCGATCTCCACGGAGCGATCAGCCCCTGGGTCTACCCGGTGCTCGCCCAGATTCCGATCTTCCTGGCCAACATCGCGGGTCCGGGTCCTTACCTGCTGGTGTGGACGTTGATCATCACTGCGCTCAATGCCGCCGGCTTGTTCATCTTGACCCGCGGTCCGCGCAGGACAACCGGAATTGCCCCTGCCTGGTGGTGGCTGTTTTTCACCGCTTTCATGGGCTACCTCAGCTTTGCCCGCGTGGAAGGCATCACGGCACCCATCGTGTTGGTCGCGTTGCTGTATGCCGCCACGCGGCCCGTGGCCGCGGGCATCCTCCTCAGCATCGCCACGTGGATCAAAGTCTGGCCGGCAGCCGTTTTGGTACCGATTATCATCGCGAGCCACCGCAGGCTGCGGATCATCGCATGCGGCGCCGCCGTGACCGCGGCCGTCGCACTGAGCACCTATCTTTTAGGCGGCCTCCCGCATATCCTCGACTTCCTGACAAACCAGGGTGAGCGCGGCATGCAACTCGAAGCCACGTTCTCAACCCCTTGGGTCTGGTTGAGCGTGCTCAACGTCGGCGGTTCCAAAATCGCCGACAACGTCGCCATCAATTCCACCGAGGTGTACGGACCGGGTGCCAATGTGGCGGCGTTCATGATGCAGCCGCTCTTGGTGCTTGCCGCCGTCGCCGGCTCTGCCCTGTTGCTTTGGGCGCTTCGGCGGGGTGCCGAACCGGAAGAGCTGTTTCTTGAGGGCGCCCTCATGATGACCACCGCGTTCATCGTGTTCAACAAGGTGGGTTCGCCGCAGTTCATCATTTGGCTTGCCCCGGTGGTGATCGCCGGGCTGACCCACGATTGGAATCGTTGGCGGGTTCCTGCCGCCCTCCTGATGGGGATCGCAATGACGACTTTCGTGATCTACCCGCTGTTCTACACGCCGCTGATCCATGCCAACCCAGTGATGGCAACAGTACTCACCGCGCGGAACGTGCTTCTGGTCGTCCTGCTCTGGTGGTCCGTGCAGCGGACCTTGGAACTGGGCCGCAAGTCCGGCGCAAGAACCGCTATCCGGAGCGCCTGAGCCGCTGCTCAAGCCTGCGGAGCACTTGCGCAGGGCTGGAGCGGATCAGCAATCTGCGCGTGTGAACGTCCAACACCATCAGGTAGACGGTGAATCCCAAGGCCACCAGGAAGGCCAGAGAGGACACTTTGACGTTCAATTCCACGAAGGACAACACCGAAATCTGGTCCTGCGCGCCGAAGGCCACGAAGAACGTCACGGCGACATAGAGGGACTTGATCTGCCAGTCGTCCCTGATGCCCGTGACCGCGAGCAGCGGGATGAACCACAGGATGTACCACGGCTGGATAATCGGAGAAAGCATGACGACGGCGGCAAACGCCAGGGCCGCGCGTCGCACCAGCCGTGAATAGTCGCCGCGGAACATCAGTACCACCACGAGCCCGATTCCGGCCCACTTCATGAGTGTCCGGAGCCCCGTGGCCACTGTGGACCCAGGCAGGCCCAGGAGATTGGCGATCACCTCGACCTGCTGGCCCAGGAAGCCCGAAGGCGAATATCCGGTGTAGCCCGGCGTCGGATCAAGGATGGCCCAGACCCATCCAAAGCCAAGGTTGTAAGGAATTCCGCTCACCGCCAGGACAGCAAAGCTGATACCCGCCGTCGCGCCCCAGAACAGGAACTTGCGGGCCCAACTCGCTGCCGGACCCGCCCACATGAGGCCTATGAATGGCAAGAGAAGTACTGTGATCGGCTTGATGCCGATGGAAGCCGTGACCAGCAGAAGCCCCGTGATGTGGCGCCCGGTGGCCGCAAAATACATTCCGGCGACCGCCAGGCCCACCATGAGGGCGTCATTGTGGGCGCTGGCGACGAAGCTGATGAGAAAGAGCGGGTTGGCCACGGCGATCCACAGCGCGCGGCCGGGATTGATCCCGTGCAGTTCGGCGAGCCTGGGAACATACACCACGCAGAGCAGTACTCCCACGGTCGCAAGAACGCGGAAGAGCAACACGGAAAAATCGGGTTGGGCGTCGGTGATGCCCACCACCCACCTGGCGAGCCACAGGAAGTAAGGTCCGTACGGCGTCTTCGCTTCAGCCCAGGCAGGATCGGCACCCAGGGAAAACCAGTTGCTGAGCGAGGAAATGCCCGCGGTGTAAGGGTTCTGGCCTTCCAGCACCAGCCTCCCTTGGCCGGTGTAGGCGTACACGTCGCGCGAATAGATGGGCACGGCAAACATCAGGGGCGCCGCCCACGCGGCGACAGCGACAACCACGGATCTGAGCGAGCCGGGTCCCCAGTCCTTGAGCCTTTGCCCGAGCCTCAACCATGACCTGACCAAAAGCATGGCCCCGGCCGTCAGCAGGATGGTGGAGGTCGTCACGCCCCAGCCCTCCGTGCGCAGGGCGATGACAAGTGGGTGCCTGAACATGGGCGAGCCGTTCGCGATCCAGCCGGCGCCGATCGAACCCACGAAGATCATCAGGGATCCAAAAAACCCTTGCCAGATTGCCACGTAGGCCTTGGTCTGGCCGGGGATGCCGGCGCCGAGATGCGCGGCGTTCGGAGAATAGAGACTCGCGGCGGCCTTCTCCGACGGCACCGCGGGTTCCTTTGCCTCATCCCGGCTATTTGAGGTGCCCACGCCCATTCCGCCTGCCGTCATGATATTCCAGTCCCTACGTACATTGGTCCAGCTCATCGATGCAGGCAACAACCGCTCGACAACGGCCCAGTTTACCAGCCACAGTACGCCGCAGGCGCGGAATGGAGCGCCCCGCCACCCTCCCTGCGCGCCTGAACGGTAGGCTGGACGAGTGCCTATTACTAATGAACGCATCGTCTGGATCGACTGTGAGATGACCGGTCTCGACCTGGTAAACGACGCCCTGATCGAGGTCGCGGCCCTGGTCACCGATTCGGAGCTGAATATCCTGGGTGACGGGGTCGACGTCGTCATCAAACCCGAAGACGCCGCACTTGAGCAGATGAACGACTTCGTCCGCGACATGCATACCCGCTCGAAACTCCTCGACGAGCTTCCGCACGGCAAGACCATGGCCGAAGCCGAAGCGATCGTTCTGGAGTACATCGAGAAGTGGGTACCCGATCCGAAGAAGGCGCCGCTGGGCGGGAACTCAGTCGGAACCGACCGGATGTTCCTCGCGCGGGACATGCCCAACATCGTTGAACACCTCCACTACCGTGTCATCGACGTGAGCACCATCAAGGAGCTCTCGCGCCGATGGTTCCCCCGCGCGTATTTCCAGTCGCCCGCCAAACACGGCGGCCACCGCGCGCTCGGAGACATCAAGGACTCCATCGACGAACTGCGCTACTACCGCGAAGCCGTGTTCGTTCCGGCTCCCGGTCCTGATACAGCAACGGCCCAGAAGATTTCCAAGCAGATTGCAGCCGACGGGGAGACCCCGGCAAGGACGTGATCTGGGGCACCTTTTCGGGAATTTTCAGCCAAACGGTCAAAAGTGGCAAAACCACCCCCTAAGACGGGGTATAGTTTTTGTCGTTGCCTTCGCAGCTAACGGGTCATTCCGAAAGCGTAAAAGGCGCATGGTGGGCGTAGCTCAGTTGGCAGAGCGCCTGGTTGTGGTCCAGGAGGTCGCGGGTTCAACCCCCGTCGCTCACCCTCACGGGATCGGTAGTTGTTTATCGATCGCAGCCAAAGGCCGTACTGGTTATCCAGTGCGGCCTTTGCTTTGTCCCGGCCGATTTCGGCCATTCCAGGCCCGAGAACCAGAGGAACACCTGACATGACCGTCCTGCCAGTCACCATCTGGGGCGAGCCCGTGCTTCATCGCCGGGCGAGCGAGGTGGAAAAGTTCGACGACGAGCTGCGCACCTTGATTGCCGACATGTTCGAGACCAATGAAGCCGCCAACGGCGTCGGGCTGGCCGCACCCCAGGTGGGGGTCGGCAAACGGATCTTCATCTTCAAATACGCGAACGACGACGACGCCCCGGACGAAGGCGTCCTGGTGAACCCGGTCCTCACCCTCTCCAAGGTCCCCGGCGCCCTTCCCGATCCCGAGGAAGACGTCGAAGGCTGCCTGTCATTCCCCGGGGAGCACTACCCCCTGCAGAGGGCCGAATGGGCCCGCGTCCAGGGATTCGACGGCTACGGCAACCCGGTGGATTTCGTGGCGACTGGCTGGTTCGCGAGGGTCATGCAGCACGAATTCGACCACCTCGACGGCAAGCTCTATGTGGACCGGCTGGCTGACCGCTACGCCAAGAAGGCCATGAAGCAGGCCAAAAAGAACGGCTGGGGAGTTCCCGGTCTGAGTTGGATGCCGGGTGTTGACCCGGACCCCTTCGGACACTGACCGATGACCGGCAAAACGCAGGACGAATTGTTCAAGCTTCTCGACATCCAGGGCGAGGACGCTTTTGGGTGTGCCTCGCTGCTGGAGTCACCTCCTGGAGACGGTACTCGACGGGCCCTTGCCAGCCTTGACGCGCGCCTGGGCGTCTTTCCAAGCAAATCTGCCACCATGGACGACTGCACGGAATCGGACTGGATCGAGGCGCTCCTGCGTTTCGCGCCGGTAGTCCACCGCCATCATCTTTCCCTTGGCATCCCGCCGGAATCCTCCGCCGCGATCCTGGCCGATGTAGGACTGAACCTTCGAATCAACCGACGGGTCCACGGTCGCTTCGGCCTGGACACGTGGGCATGGCTGACCCTCCACATGGCCGGAAACATCTTCCGGATCGGCCGCTTGCAATTTCACCTTGTCCACGGTGACGCGGGAGGCCCCGCCGCCGCTGGCGACTCCTGGGTGCTGGGCGTGCACATCCCCGAGGATGGCGGCCTCTCCCCCGCCCTCGTGGACACGAGCCTCAGCCAGGCCAGGGAGTTCTTCGACCGATACTTTCCGGCCAAGGCGGTCTCCGTGGCGAGCTGCGACTCCTGGATGCTGGATCCCTACCTGGCCCGGAAACTGCCGCACAGCAACATCGCCGCTTTTGCCCGCCGATTCACCCTGGACCGCTGCTCAGACGCTCCGAGCGACGCTGTCTACTTCACCTTCCGGCAGCGGGGCATGGAAAACCTTGATCGGCTCCCCCGCGAGACGTCGCTTCAGAGGGTGGTGCTGGAAAGGATCGACGACGGCGGGGTCTGGCAACTCGGACACGGCCACCTGATGCTTCCCCCAGCGCAGGCCAACCAGGCCTGACGCGGCCGCCCCGCGCCCTCAGGCGGCTACATCGCCCTGATGGTCCGCTGACCGGGGCACGAGTCCAGGACGCGCCTCATGGCGTCTTTCTCCGCCTGGGTGATCCAGAGCCGGTACGCGGCTTTGACGGAAACCTGCCGGGCTACGTAATGGCAGCGAAAACCCTTGTTGGCAGGGAGCCAGCTCGCGGCGTCGCCCGCGCCTTTCTTCAGGTTGGCCGGACCGTCAACGGCAATTAGGTTGAGCGGGTCATTGGCGAGGCTTTGGCGCTGTTTGGCAGTGAGCTGCTGGGCACCCTTCTGCCAGGCATCCCCAAGAGCCACCACATGATCGATTTGTACGGCCGAGCTGCTTTCGGAGCCCCTGCGGAAATGGATGTCCTGGCCGGTGTACGGCTCGCGCAGCTTCCCGGACGCGACCCTGCATTTGGAGGCTGCCGTGAACTCCGCTGCCGTAAGATCCCGCCTCAGGATGTCGTTCCTGGTATCGCATCCGTTTCGGTCGAGGTCGAGCCAGGCCTGGCCGAATTCGTTGCGGTCGTAGTTGTCCTTGGCTGCGCGCCCCTTCACAGGAAGCGCCTCCAAGGCATCAGCGGCCGAACCGGCCGGTACCGGCTGAACAGCTTCCACCGGCTTCATCCAGTTCGGGTCGAAGACAGGAGCTTCCGTTGGTCCATTGATCGGGTCCTGGCCAACTGCGAACTGGCCGTTGGTGAAGAACCACCCGATGCCCGTAAGTCCACCGGCGAGGATGAGGATCAGCAGCACCCAGGCCTGTCGCGACTGGCGGCGGGTGCGTCGATAGGCGGCCCAGGTGGTGCTCAAGGGATTGCGTCCTTTCGGGCAGGAATACGTCCCTTGAGACTAGTTGAGGCGCTGTTCGCCGACGCTGATATCCACAGTGTGGAGGACAGGTCAGAATGTCGGAACAATCACAGCGCAAGCTGCAGCGGCGGCCTACTGCTCCTTGGTGACGCGTTTCAGGTCTTCGGCCGCCAGCTCAAGAAGGGACCCCAATTGGATGACCCTGTCCTCGGAGATATCCCCCGCCGCGTGTGCGGCCTTGGCTTCGTCGAGCAGCCGCTGGGCCTCCTTGAGGTTGGCGCGCGCTACATCCAGTGCGTGTTCAAGGGTTGTTTCGTGATCCAGAATCTTTTCGCTTTCCATGCGTCCATTCTGGTCAGGTTTCCCGGCTGATACCAGCGCATCAGCCGGGAATACCCTGTGTCTTTCCTCGCGTTGGCCGGAGCCGGCTAGACGCCAGCTGGCTCCAAGGTTGCCTTACGTTCAAGGTTCACAGCGACGCCGCGTGCCGGGAACGACGGCGGGTTCACGCCGGCCATTTCTTCCATGACGCGCACTACCTGGCAGGAGTAACCGAATTCGTTGTCGTACCAGACGTAGACCACGAGGTGCTTGTCGGTGGCGATGGTGGCCAGGCCGTCCACGATGCCAGCACGGCGGGAGCCGACGAAGTCCGTGGAGACGACCTCGGGTGAGTCGATGAAGTCGATCTGCTTCCGTAGCTCCGAGTGCAGGGACATTTCGCGAAGGTAGTTGTTGACTTCCTCCTTCGTGGTTCCCTTTTCAAGGTTCAGGTTCAGGATGGCCATCGACACGTCCGGAGTGGGAACGCGGATCGCGTTGCCGGTCAGCTTGCCTTGCAGTTCCGGAAGGGCCTTCGCCACCGCCTTGGCCGCACCGGTTTCGGTGATGACCATGTTCAGGGCAGCCGAGCGGCCGCGGCGGTCGCCCTTGTGGAAGTTGTCGATCAGGTTCTGGTCGTTCGTGAACGAGTGCACGGTTTCCACGTGGCCGTGGATGACACCGAACCTGTCGTTGAGTGCCTTGAGCACCGGGGTGATGGCGTTCGTGGTGCAGGAAGCTGCGGTGACGATCTTGTCCGTGTCCTCGATGGAGGAGTGGTTGATGCCGTGGACGATGTTCTTCAGATCACCCTTGCCCGGAGCCGTGAGCAGCACCCGCGCGACACCCTTGCTCTGCAGGTGCTGGGACAGGCCCTCGGCGTCGCGCCAACGGCCCGTGTTGTCGACCACGAGGGCATCCTTGATCCCGTAGGCCGTGTAGTCCACGGTGGAGGGGTTGTCCGAGTAGATGACCTGGACCTGGACACCGTTGGCCGTGATCGTGTTGGCGGCCTCGTCCACGCGGATGGTGCCTTCAAAGGACCCATGCACCGAGTCACGCCGCAGCAGGCTGGCGCGCTTGACAAGGTCGTTTTCGGCCCCCTTGCGGACCACGATCGCGCGCAGGCGCAGGCCATGCCCGCCGCCGGCCTTTTCGATCAGGAGGCGCGCCAGCAGGCGGCCGATGCGGCCGAAACCGTAGAGCACGACGTCGGTGCTGGTCCGGTCGTCCGCGCCGCGGCGCCCGACAACCTCGGCAAGCTCGGCGCGGAGGAAGTCTTCCAGGGGCGTTCCGGGGGCTTCGGCCTTGTACTTCTCGTTCAGGCGGGCGATGTCGATCGCAGCGGCCCCGAGATCAAGTTCGGCCAGTGTGTTCAGCAGCGGCGCGGTTTCTTCGAGCAGGAGTTCGTCCTTGCTCATCCGGCGCGCAAACCGGTGGGCTTTCAGGATGTTCATCGACGACTTGTTGATGAGGCTGCGCCCGTGGATGCTCGTCACCACGTTGTTCTCACGGTACAGCCGGCCGATCACCGGAATCATGGCCTCGGCCAGCGCTTCGCGGCCCATCCACGTATCAAGACAAGAATCTGATGACTGGCTCACAGAACTACCTTCCTAGGGTCAGCTACATACGTCCTCGTACGTAGATGGTGGCCGCCCGGAGTAATCCTGCGGCACTGGCATCGGCGGGACTTCGGTCTGCCCGGACACCTCGAACGTTGCAAAGAAAAACCGCCGGCTGCGAACGCAGAACCGGCGGTGGAACTTCTACGTTCAGTGTCCATTCTAAGGTCTGGCACGGGGCGCCTTGGCCCCCGGAATGCGTGAAATCACTCACACAAGGCTGTGGGATGGGTTGACCGATACGCCGGGTTCTGTCCTCCCCCGCCGTTGCCGGCGAAGGAGTGGCGACCATCCATCTACGAACGCCGTTGCCGACGCCCTCCAGCGGCCTACCCGGACACTCGGGCGAGCAGCCCTCGATCGTGCCCTGTCTGGCCTTGCTCCGGGTGGGGTTTACCTAGCCTCCCTGGTCACCCAAGGAGCTGGTGGTCTCTTACACCACCGTTTCACCCTTACCCGCTGCCTGCCTGTGCTGGCACAAGCAGACGCAGGCGGTCTGTTCTCTGTGGCACTGGCCTGCGGGTTACCCCGAGTGGGCGTTACCCACCACCCTGCCCTGTGGAGCCCGGACGTTCCTCGAGCCACTCACGTGGCGCGCGGCCGCCTAGTCAACCCATCCGCCCTATAGTCTACCGGCGTCGGGCCCCCGCATTTTCAGACAGCACTGCCGATCCGTTCTGCCTGGACAACCAGCGACAGCAATACCGCTAATATCGACTGGTGCTGATTCTGCTGCCACCTTCCGAAGGCAAGACCCCCGCTGCCAAGGGCTCCGCCGTCGAATGGGAGTCCCTGAGCTTTCCGGAACTCAACAGCTACCGGGCCAAAGTGCTCGACGCGCTCGGCCTGGTCAGCGCGCACGAGGACGCCCTCGCACTCCTGGGGGTGGGCGCATCCTTGAAGGACGACGTCGAACGCAATACCCGGCTCCACGCCGAACCCGCAGCCCCGGCCCATCAGGTGTATTCCGGTGTTCTCTACGACGCGCTTGGCTACAAGACCCTCACACCGGCGCAGCGCCGCAAGGCGGTGGAGTCGGTCCTCGTGGTGTCCGCCCTGTGGGGCGCCATCGGCTTCGGCGACCAAGTGCCCGCGTACCGCTTGTCCATGGGAACGGCACTGCCCGACGTCGGGCGCCTCGCGTCGTTCTGGAAGCCGCAGCTTACACAGGCCCTCGCCGCGCGGGTGGAGGGCGAACTGCTCGTGGACTGCCGCTCCAGCACCTACGCCGCGGCTTGGGCACCGCCCCCGGCGCAGACTGTCGCCGTCAACGTCTTTTCCGAGTCCAATGGCAAACGCACCGTCGTCAGCCACTTCGCCAAGCACACCCGCGGCGAACTGGCCCGGCACTTGCTGAGCCGTCGAGGCAAGGCGCCCGGCACGCCCGAACAGCTGCTCAAGGCAGCCGCGGAACTGTGGACTGCGGAGTTGACGGAAGGCACGGCGCGCAAGCCGCACACCCTCAGCATCATCCTCCCCAACTGACTCGCAGTAGGTGTCGTTTTCAGCCGTGAAAACGACATTAACTGCTAGTCAGTTGGGTGGGGACAAGGCTGTTAGTTCCACTCGGCGGAGCGCACCAGGATGCAGCCGGAATCGGGGCAGAACACGATCTCGTCTTCGGCCGCGGCTTTGACCTCGGCAAGGTCGCCGGGACTGAGCGTCATTCCCGAGCCTTCGGACTTCCCATGGAAAAGCCTGGCGGCCCCCACCCCGCGCTTGGCAAGGGTCTTTTCGTAGATAGCCAGCATCCCGGCGTCGAGCCCTTCGGCGAAGCCGGTCCGCTGAGCGCGTACATCCGTCTCTTCGGCAACAATCTCGGCGATCGCGCTGTCCAGCTCGGCACGGATCCCGGAGAAGGAACCCTGGATGTCATCGACGATCTGCTGTTGCGCGGCTTGACGCTCCCTGAGTCCGTCCAGGCGTTCCAGGATTTCGAGCTCGACATCCTCAAGGTCCGAACGTCGCTTGTTAAGCGAGGCGATATCGCTTTGCAGCGCAACGAGATCCTTGGAAAGTCCGGTGCCGCTGTTCAACCTGGCTTCGTCCCGCTCAATGCGGCTGGCCACTTGCTCGACGTCTGCCTCTGACCTGCGTAGCTCTGTTTCGGCGTCGTGGACAGCAAGTTTCGCGGTTCCGAGCGCACCGTTGGCCACGCCGAGGGCGTCCTGGAGATCGGTGATGCGGGGGTCGGTCTCCAAAGTGCGACGGCGGTTCGCCAAGGATTTGAGCTTCGCATCCAACCCCTGCAGTTCGAGCAATTTCAACTGTTCCGCCGGTGCTGCCTTGGCCACGCTTACCTCCGCTTGATCGTGCCGGGGATGATATTCAGCCCCAGCCAGGCCTTGGGCCTGTTTGTCTCGACTCTATCGCCTAGGGCGCTCCCCTGCCTCGCTACATCCCCACCGGCTCCCAAACCTCGCTGCGCTCGGTGTGGGTCCCTCGCCGGAGTGGGCCCTGGAACGGAGCTCGCACGCCAGGCTTAGCCCGGAGTCAGAATGAAGTCCCAGGGATCGCTGTTGGTGGAAGCCACCCGGATCTCGACGTCGTGACCCTGGTCCGCGAGCACGTTGCCGAGCGCTTCGGCCGCGGCGGGCAGCCACAGCCACTCACTCGCGAAGTGCGATACGTCAACGAGGTACGGCCTGCCGTCAACGGCAGCTTCGCGGGCCTCGGATGCAGGGTGGTGCCGCATATCCGCGGTGACGTAGATGTCCGCCTGGCTGGCGCGGACGGCGTCGAAGAGACTATCTCCGGCTCCGCCGCAAACGGCCACACGCCGCACGAGTCCATCCTTGTCCCCGGCGACCCGCACGCCGCCGGCCACTGAGGGCAGGATCTCGAATACCCGGGCGGCGAAATCTCCCAGGGTCATGAGTTCGGGCAGGTCGCCGACCCGGCCGATCCCCTCTTCCGGCAAGCCGTGTGCCGCAGGAGCCAGCGGGACAACGTTGTCCAGCCCGAACGCGTCGGCCAGGACATCGGAAACGCCTCCGACGGCGGAGTCCCCGTTCGTGTGGACGGTCAGCAGCCCGGTACCTGACTCAATGAGCCGATGGACAGCAAGGCCCTTGGCGGTGGTGGCAGCAACGGAGGTGACGCCCTTGAGCAGCAAAGGATGGTGCGTAACGAGGAGCTCGGCGCCCCATTCGATGGCTTCTTCAATGGCGGCGAGGGTCGGATCTACAGCGAACATGACCTTGGTGACGGTGGCGGTGGGCCGTCCGACCACGAGCCCTACCTCGTCCCATTCCTCGGCGAGCGATTCCGGCCAGAGCTCCTCCACTGCCAATAGGACCTGACCTAGCGTAGGGGTGCTGGCTCTTGGAGTTCCGGCTGCACCATTCTCCGGTTCTTCGCCGGATCCTGTATCTGCAACCGCGGTGTTCACAGCTTCCATGCATTACATTCTTGCGCATCCGGCGGCCAAGTCGCGCCTGCGGGAACCGGGCTGTTCGAGATTGTTGCCACTGGCCGGTTCTGCGCCGTCACAGTCCCGTAAGGTTGTGCGGGAATCATCCGGGACTCCCAGCCATTGAAGAGATCATGAAAACTTTTGTACTTGGCGGAGGCTGCTTCTGGTGCCTCGACGCCGTCTATCAGAAGACCAAGGGCGTCAGTTCCGTGGTTTCCGGCTACACGGGCGGGCACATCCGCAACCCTGATTATTACGATGTCTGCTCCGGAATGACGGGCCACGCGGAGGTCGTCGCCGTGACTTTCGAGGAGGACATCATTCCGGCGGACATCATCCTCGACATGTTCTTTGCGCTGCATGATCCCACCACTCTCAACCGCCAGGGCTACGACGTCGGGACACAGTACCGTTCCTCGATGTTCTACACCACCACGGAAGAAAAGATCCTCTTCGAAGAAGCCATCCTGCGGAACCAGGAACTGTGGTCCAAGCCGATTGTGACCGAAGTCAGCAGGCTGCCGGAATTCTACGAAGCGGAGTCCATCCACCAGGACTACTACGCCAAGTTCCCGGAGCAGGGCTATTGCCAGGTGATCATCAACCCCAAGCTCGCCAAGGCCCGGAAATATTACTCTTCGTGGCTCCGCGCGTAGCAGCGTGTAGCACCGCTCGTTAGGCTGACCTCAGCAGTAGCTATTTCAGCGAATTCAGAGAATAGGCATGATTACATGGCACGGATCTACGACGACGTCACCCAGCTGATCGGCGGAACCCCCCTGGTCCGCTTGAACAGGCTCACCGAAGGCTTGGGCGCCACGGTTGCCGTGAAGCTGGAGTTCTACAACCCCGCCAATAGCGTCAAAGACCGTATCGGCGTCGCGATCGTCGACGCCGCCGAGAAGTCCGGTGCGCTGAAGCCGGGCGGCACCATCGTCGAGGGAACCTCCGGCAACACCGGCATCGCACTGGCCCTCGTCGGCGCGGCGCGCGGTTACAAGGTCATCCTGACTATGCCGGAAACCATGTCCACCGAGCGCCGCGTCATGCTGCGCGCCTACGGTGCTGAGATTGTCCTGACCCCCGGCTCGGAAGGCATGCGCGGAGCCGTCGAGAAGGCCCAGGAAATCGTGGCCAACACTGAGAACTCCGTCTGGGCCCAGCAGTTCGCCAACGAGGCAAACCCGGAGATCCACCGCACCACCACGGCCGAGGAAATCTGGGCAGACACCGACGGCGGCGTGGACATCTTCGTCGGCGGCGTCGGCACCGGAGGGACCATCACCGGCGTCGGGCAGGTCCTGAAGGAACGCAAGCCCGAGATCCAGATCGTGGCCGTCGAGCCCAAGGACTCCCCCATCCTGAACGGCGGCGCTCCCGGCCCGCACAAGATCCAGGGCCTTGGCGCGAACTTCATTCCGGAAATCCTGGACACCAACGTCTACGACGAGGTTCTCGACGCAACCCTCGAGGACTCAGTTGCCACCGCGCGTGCCCTCGGCACCAAGGAAGGCATCTTGGGCGGAATCTCGGCCGGCGCCGCCGTCTGGGGTGCGCTGGAGCTCGCAAAGCGTCCGGAGAACAAGGACAAGCTCATCGTGGCAATCGTTCCCGACTTCGGCGAACGTTACATCTCCACCGTGCTTTTTGACGACATTCGCGGCTGATTGCGGACCCCGCGCAACCGCTTTCTTTCATTTCCTGTAGAAAGGTCTTTGTGAGCTTCTTCGCAAGACTTATGGAGGACCTCGAGGCCGCCCGGTCACACGACCCGGCGGCCCGAGGCTCCTTTGAGAACTTTTTTGCCTACTCCGGCCTTCATGCCATCTGGGCGCATCGCCTGACGCACAAATTGTGGCAAAACCCCGAGCTGCGGTTCCCGGCACGGCTCATTTCGCAGCTTGCCCGCTTCCTGACCGGCATCGAGATCCACCCCGGCGCGACCATCGGCCGCAGGTTCTTCATTGACCACGGCATGGGTGTGGTCATCGGTGAGACCGCCGAGATCGGCGAAGACGTCATGATCTACCACGGCGTGACGCTGGGCGGCCGTTCCTTGGCCAAGGTCAAACGACACCCCACCATCGGAAATCGGGTCACCATCGGAGCCGGGGCCAAGGTCCTTGGTCCCATCACCATAGGCGCCGACAGTGCCATAGGCGCCAACGCCGTCGTGGTCAAGGACGCACCGCCTGAGTCGATCATCACCGGTGTTCCCGCAACGTGGAGGCACCGTGATGCCAAGAGCGAAACGAAACCCGCCGTCGATCCCGCCGAGTACTACATCGAGTACCGGATCTAGCCGGAAAAGCGTTTGCAGGCGTTCCAGAAAACCGTGTCGAAGGCCCGGTCGGGAAGTACCCTACGCAAGGCCAGAATGGTCCAGGCTCCCCTGCCCACCGGGTAACGGGTCCTGGGCTTTCGCGACGTCGCCGCATGGACTATGGATCCCGCCACAGTACGCGGGTGCGTCGAAAGCGCGGTTCCCGACGTCGACGCCAGGGCAGCCGCCACGATCCCGGCCTGCTCGCGATACGGTCCGTGTCCGGAAACCGTCAGCAGGCTCTCCCCGGCAATGGTTCCCCATTCCGTGTCCGTGCCGGCAGGCTCGATGATTGCCACGTCGATGCCATGGGGCTTCAGTTCCAGGCGCAAGGAGTCGCTGAGGCCCTCGACGGCGAATTTTGTTGCGTGGTACCAGGCGCCCAGGGGCTCATACATTTTGCCGCCGATCGAGGAGACGTTGATGATCCTGCCGGAAGCCGCAGCACGCATTACGGGAATCACCAGTTGGGACATCCGGGCGAGACCGAAGACGTTGACCTCGAACTGGCGCCGCCCCTCATCCAGTGGAACCTCTTCCAAGGAACCGTAGGACCCATATCCGGCATTGTTGACCAGTACGTCGATCCGTCCTTGCTCGGCCAAGACAAGCTCCACCGCGGCCTTCATCGAGTCATCCTCGGTGACGTCCAGGGACAACACCTTGATTCCGTGGGCTTTGAGCGGCTCCATCTTCTCGACCCGCCGTGCCCCCGCGTACACGACCATTCCTGCCTTGCTGAGCTTGATGGCGGCTTCGAAACCGATTCCGGTTGACGCCCCTGTGACAAATGCGACGCGTTGCGGCATGGACTGCTCCTCGTGTGACGGGTGGTGTTTTCCTTCAGGACGTACCAACGGCAAAGGCCGGCGCCTCCACAGTAACGCGGAAGCACCGGCCTTTGACTTGAACCGAATCGGGCCTGCCCCAAGAGTGGGGCAGCAGGGTCCCTACGTGGCGACGGAGTCGACACGAAAGGGCCTGCCCCAATCTGCGGGGCAATGGGGTTCTTAGTGCGTGTCGACTGCCGAGATCTCGGACTTGTCTTCGCCCCACAGGGTGTGGAAAGTGCCCTCGGCGTCGACGCGGCCGTAGGTGTGCGCACCGAAGAGGTCACGTTGGCCCTGGATGACTGCTGCAGCGAGGCGCTTGCGGCGAAGTCCGTCGTAGTAGGCCAGCGACGAGGAGAACACGGGAACCGGGATGCCCAGCTGGACAGCCGTTGCCACCACGCGGCGCCATGCCGGCAGCGCCCCGGCGATCGCCTTGGTGAAAGCAGGGGCGAACAGCAGGTTGGCCGGCTTCTCCTCGGCTGCGTAGGCGTTGGTGATTTCCTTGAGCAGCTCGGCGCGGATGATGCAGCCGCCGCGCCACAGCGAAGCGATTTCATCGAGCTTGAGGTCCCAGCCGTATTCCTTCGCGGCGGAAGTAAGCATGTCCAGGCCCTGTGCGTACGAAACCAGCTTGGAAGCGTAAAGAGCCTGGCGGACGTCCTCGACGAAGTTCTCGGGGACCTCGACGTCGATTTCCTCGCCGGCGAGCAGCTCCTGGCCAAGCCTGCGCTGCTCTGCCTGGGAAGACAGGGCCCGCGCGAAGACGGACTCTGCGATGCCCGAAACCGGGGAGCCCAGCTCGAGGGCGGAGATGACCGTCCAGCGGCCGGTGCCCTTCTGGCCGGCAGCGTCGACGACGACGTCGACGAACGGCTTGCCCGTCTTGGCGTCAACGTGCCCAAGGACCTCTGCGGAGATTTCGATCAGGAAGGAAGCGAGTTCGCCCTTGTTCCATTCGGCGAAGATCTTGGACTGCTCGGCCGGCTCGATGCCGGCGCCGGAACGGAGGAGATCGAAGGCTTCGCCGATGACCTGCATGTCGGCGTATTCGATGCCGTTGTGGACCATCTTGACGAAGTGTCCGGCGCCGTCGGTGCCGATCCAGGCGCAGCAGGGCTGGCCGTCAACCTTGGCCGAGATCTTTTCGAGCAGCGGGCCCAAGGCGTCGTAGGACTCCTTGGAACCACCGGGCATGATGGAAGGGCCGTTGAGGGCGCCCTCTTCGCCGCCGGAAACACCGACGCCCACGAAGTGCAGGTCCTTCTCGGCCAGCGCGGATTCGCGACGGCGGGTGTCCTCGTAGTGCGAGTTACCGGCGTCGATCACGATGTCGCCGGGCTCCAGCAAGGGAACGAGCTGGTCGATGACGGCGTCAACCGGCTTGCCGGCCTTCACCATGATCAGGACACGGCGGGGCTTCTCGAGGGAGTCCACGAGTTCCTGGAGGGTTTCCGTGCGGATGAAGTCGCCGTCCGTGCCGTGCTTGGCGAGCAGGGCGTCGGTCTTTTCGACGGAGCGGTTGTGGAGGGCAACGGTGAAGCCGTTGCGGGCCAGGTTGCGGGCCAGATTGGCGCCCATCACCGCGAGGCCGGTGACACCGATGTGTGCTGACATCAAAACTCCAATTCATTCTTGTGCATCGAGTCCTGCTAGGAGCGAGGAAACGCTTTCTAGAGCAGTAGCTGGAATAAACCATACGTATTCGGACCACGTCTGGGAAAGTTGCGCCCACGTTTTGGAAACGTCCGCGTCACAAAAGAGTCTATGTTGCGAGCTCGTACTGTGGGGAGTTCGCCGGCGTCCGGGCTTCCGGTGGCGGAGCGGTCAACGCCACTATGCTTACGACTATGTCAACCAGTCTCCACTACCGCGCTGTCGAGCACCTGGGTACCCGGATCGTCGGCGGTAAGCTCCCCACCGGTCACGTCATGCTGGCTGAGCATCTTGAGGAGGAACTCAAAGTGTCGCGGTCGGTGGTACGTGAGGCCGTCAGGGTACTGCAGTCTCTGGGACTGGTGGAAACCATCAAGCGAGTTGGCATCCGGGTCCTTCCCGCGCACCGCTGGAATCCCTTCGATCCGCTGGTCATCCGCTGGCGGCTGGCCGGAGAAGGCCGCGGCGCACAGTTGCGCTCCCTCGCCGAACTCCGCTCCGCCGTCGAACCCGTAGCTGCGGAACTGGCCGCGGAAAACGCCCCGGAGTCCCTGCGCAGCGAACTGGTGGAGATCTCCCTGGCCATGCGTGAAGCAGGCCGTGCGGGCGACATGCCCACCTTCCTGGATCTCGACATCCGCTTTCACGCCCTTGTGCTTTCCGGTTCCGGCAATGAAATGTTCGCGAACCTGATTGGGCAGGTCACGGAGACACTCACCGGCCGGACAGTTCACGGCCTCATGCCGGAACATCCGAAGGAAGCGGCCCTGCAATGGCATCTGGATGTCGCCCAAGGCATCAGGGACGGAGACGGCGACAAGGCCCGCGAGGCCTCCTCCAACATCATGCGGGAGACCATCGCGGACCTGTCACCGGGCTGGGAGGGCCAGCCACGGGTATTTGTTCCAGTCGAGCGGCGCTAACGGCTGGGAGCCGGCGCCGCCCGACTGATCGGCTGATCGACTGATCGGCTGGGAGGCTGGGAGGCTGGGAGGCTAGGCCACAGGCTGGAAGTTCAGCAGGACCTTCCCCGATTCGGCAGAGTTCCTTGCCACCTCGAAAGCCTCCAGGCCGCGATCCAGCGTGAATTCGTGCGTCACTACAGGGTCCACGTAGAGCGAACCGTCTGCGAGCGCCGCAATGACCTCGTCGATCTCGTTGTTGAAACGAAAGGAACCGAGCAGTTCGAGCTCGCGGGTGATGGCCAGCGAAATGAAGACCGGCTGCGGTCCCGAGGGCAGCAGCCCGACCATGACCACCTTCCCGCCGCGTACCGCGCCTTTGATGGCCGATGCCAGTCCGAAGTGGCTGCCCGAGGACTCGATGACGACGTCGGCTTCCACGGCGGCGATTGCCTCTGCGTCATCGCCCTTGAGAACTTCGTCGGCGCCCACTGCACGCGCGATCTCAAGAGGCTTGTCATGCATGTCGACGGCCACGATCCGGGTTGCCCCCGCGCGTTTGAGGACCGCAACTGCCAGCGCGCCGATCGGACCGCTTCCGATCACCAGCGCCGTCTTTCCGGCCACGTCCCCTGCTCGGGCGACGGCGTGCCAGGCAACGCTGGCCGGCTCCACAAGCGCCGCCGTGCGCAAGTCCAGCGTGGACGGAAGGGTCCGGAGCATGCGGGACGGTAGGGTCGCGTAGCGGCTGAAGGCGCCGTCCGTGTGCGGGTACCGTGCCGCACTGCCGAGGTAGGTGCAGCCCGGAGAAAGGTTGGGCCGGTCTTCCGGATACCTGGCGGCACCCGGGGCGGGGGTCGCGGGGTGGACCGCGACGGCGGTTCCGGCTGCCGGGCCGCTGCCATCGGCAGCCTGCTGGACAACAGTGCCGACGATTTCGTGACCGAGCACCATGGGAGCCTTGAGGATCGATTCCCCCGCCGCGCCATGGAGCCAGTAGTGCAGGTCCGAGCCACAAATGCCACCGTAAGCGATCTCGACGACGGCCTGGTCAGGGGTGGGAACAACGAGGGCTATGTCCTCGATGCGAAGGTCGCCGGCGGCGTGGGCCACAACCGCGGGTGAAGACTGGGGAAGCTCGAAGCCGCTCATTAGACGACCACCGTCATTCCGCCGTCGACGAAGATCGTCTGGCCGTTGACGAAGTTCGAAGCCTCGGAGGCAAGCCAGACCGCCGGTCCGGCGAGATCCGCTACAGTTCCCCATCGGTGGGCCGGCGTCCGGCCAAGGATCCAGGAGTTGAAGTCGGGATCGTCCACGAGGTTCTGGGTCATTTCGGTGTGGATGTAACCCGGTGCAATGCCGTTGATCTGAAGGCCGGAGGCCGCCCATTCGGCGGTCATGGCGCGTGTCAGGTTACGCAGTCCACCCTTGGCGGCCACATAGGGGGCGATCGTCGGGCGTGCAAGGTCAGTCTGCACGGAGCAGATGTTGATGATCTTGCCGCGGCCCCGCGGAATCATGTGGCGGGCGGCTTCACGTCCTACGAGGAAGGCGCTCGTCAGGTCGGTGGTGATGACCCGCTCCCAGTCCTTCACATCCAGGTCCAGCATCGGGACGCGGTGCTGGATGCCCGCGTTGTTGACGAGGATATCGAGGGGGCCGACGTTCTCCTCTACCCAGGCAACGCCGCGGGCCGCCTCGGTATCGCTCGTGACGTCGAACGCACAGCTGTGAATGCGGCCGGGCCCGAAGTCCGCCGCCATGGCGGCTTCCGCGTCCTTGAGCCGCTCCGTGTTGATGCCGTTGAGGACAACGGTGGCACCGGCGTCGGCCAGTCCGCGGGCCAGCGCGTTGCCGATGCCGCGGCTGGATCCGGTCACGAGCGCAACGCGCCCGGTGAGATCGAAGAGTCCACTCATGGTTGTTTCCTTACTTAGTTCAGAGGGCTTAGGGAAGAGTCGCTGAGGTTGGCGATGGCCTGGCGGACGACGGCGAGGTCCTGGTCGCCAAGGCCCTGATCAATCAGTTCGCGGTAGAGTTCGACGCCGGCAGTCGCCATCGGGACGGCGGCACCGGCCGCTTCGGCGCTTTCGAGCACGAACTTGAGGTCCTTGTGCATGAACTTCGCGGGACCTGTGGGCGCGTAATCCTTGGCTGCTAGTCGTGGGCCGACAATCTCCAGGACCCGGCTTCCGGCGAGTCCGCCGGCCAGGACATCGAAGAGGGTAGAAGCATCCATGCCCGAGCGTTCGGCGAGTTCGGCGGCTTCCGCGAGCGCCGCCGTCGTGGTCCCGACGATCAGCTGGTTGCAGGCCTTCGCCAGCGAACCGGAACCCAGGTTGCCCATGCGGCGGACGGTGGTGCCCATGGATTGGAGCACGGGAAGCGAGCGCTCGAAGTCTTCTTCGCCGGCTCCCACCATGATGGCCAGTGTGCCATCCTGCGCACCTTTGGTGCCCCCGCTGACCGGGGCATCGACGACGACGGCGTTCCCGCCACTTGCGCTATGGACCGTCCGGCCGAATTCCTGCACGGCGGTCGGGGACACGCTGCTCATGATGACGACCAGGGTTCCCTGAAGCGGCGCGGCCGAGCGCCAGGAGTCGAGGAGCGGCGCGGCGGCATCCTGGATGTAGGAGAGATCCGGAAGCATGAAAATGATGACGGGTTGGTCCCGGAGTCCGGCAACCGACTCCGAACGCTTTCCGCCGAGCTTCTCCAGCTCGGCGAGCGCTTCGGCGGAACGGTTCCATGCAGTCACCTCCCAGCCGTTGCCGAGCAGATTGGCTGCCATGGGGAAGCCCATGAGCCCGAGTCCCACGAAACCTGCGGTCTTGGCGGTCATCTTTCGCATACACCTCACTTCTTTGTGGTTCATCTTTCAAAAACTGTTCAATATCCTAGCCTCAATTCAGTATGATGAACACCATGACGACTGATGAACTCACCATCGCGATCGCAGTCCCGCTCGAAGCTGAGCATGTGGAGCGTATCCGCGCCGTAGATCCGAGCATTACGGTGCTTTACGAACCCGAGCTTCTTCCTCCGGAACGCTTCCCGGCCGACCACTCCGGCGATCCCGACTTCAAGCGGACTCCCGAACAAGAGGAACGCTACTGGTCCATGCTGAACAAGGCCCAGATCCTTTACGGTTTCCCCAACGAGAATCCGGCCGGCCTGGCCCGCATCGCCCAGAGCAACCCGCACCTGCAGTGGATCCACGCCATGGCCGCAGGTGCCGGTGGCGCCGTGAAGGCCTCCGGCCTCGACAGCGAGACGTTGCAGAAGTTCAAGGTCACCACCTCCGCAGGCGTTCATGCCCTTCCGCTGGCCGAGTTCGCGGCCTTGGGCATCCTCAACGGCTTCAAGCGCAGCGCGGAACTTGCACAGGACCAGGCTGCCAAGGTCTGGCCTGAGCTGCGGACCCCCACCAAGCTGGTGAACGGCTCCAAGCTAGTCGTCACGGGTCTCGGCGAAATCGGCCTTGAGACCGCCCGCATCGCCCGCGCACTCGGCATGAAGGTGAGCGGAACCAAGCGGAACGTCGAAGCGATCGAAGGGATCGACCAGGTCGCGGACAACGATGGCCTGGCCGGACTCCTGGCGACGGCCGACGCCGTCGTCAACACCCTCCCCGGCACGCCGTACACGGAGAGACTCTTCAACCACGAAGTCTTCTCGGCAATGAAGCCCGGCACGGTTTTTGTCAACGTTGGCCGCGGAACCGTGGTTGATGAAGAGGCACTTCTGGAAGCCCTGGACAACGGCCAGGTGTCCTACGCCTGCCTGGACGTCTTCGCCGTCGAGCCGCTCCCCCAGGACAGCCCGCTGTGGAACCATCCCAAGGTCATGGTCTCTCCGCACACCTCGGCACTGAGCGCGGCCGAGAACCGCCTCATTGCCGAGCGCTTCGCCAGCAACCTGCGCACCTTCCTCGACGGCGGGGAACTCCCCCACCTGGTGGACACGGTGCACTTCTACTAAACCGCCGACAACCCAGCGCCATCCAAGCGGCCCCTCCGGTTTCCGGAGGGGCCGCTTTGCTGTGTGGGGCGGGTTTGTTGCGCCAGGGCGGGCGCACGAAAAAGCGACGGCCCCGTCCGAATTTCGGAAGGGGCCGTCGCTGCTTGCGTACGTCGGGGTACGGGACTGCCTACTTCGCGTCTTCCAAGGAACGGAGGTCGCGGCCGGCCGTTTCCGGCGTGAAGAACGTCGTGATGAACGAAATCAGCGCGAGGACCAGCGAGTAGACCGCAAGAACCACCCACGAGTTGCCGGTTGCGCCAAGCAGGATGGCGCCGAACACGGGAACCAGCCCGCCGGCCAGAACAGCGGACAGCTCGCGGCTCAAGGCGACGCCGGTGAAGCGGTACTGCGAGCCGAAGAGCTCGGGCAGAAGCGGGCACTGCGGGCCAAGCATGGACTGCACGCCAAGGGCGATGCCGACAACCATGACTGCCCACACGAGCGTGACATTGCCAAGGGTCACGAGGTAAAACGCGGGAATCGCGAAGATTGCTTGGAACAAGGCTCCGTAGCGGTAAACCTTCACTCGACCAATCCGGTCCGACAAGGCACCGAAGGTAACCACCATGACGGCAGCGAATCCTGCTGCGATCAGCAGACCGACCGGGCCGATGAATTTGTCGCCCGGGAAGACGCCTTCCTTGACGGAAATGAAGGAGATGAGAAGTGTTCCGTAGATCGAGGAGTTGCCGTTTTCGCCCATGCGTAGGCCGATGCCGATCAACACGTTCTTCTTGGAGTGCTTCAAGAGCTCACCAACGGGGTTCTTCACCACGCTCTTGTGCTTCTCCAGTTCCTGGAACACGGGGGTTTCCTTCAGCCTGAGACGGATGAAGATTGCCACGACGATCAGGATGAAGCTGGCGAGGAAGGGCACACGCCACAGCCAGCCTTCGAGCACGCTCTTGTTGGCCATGCCAATGAGCGCAAAGGTGCCGGCACCGAGGAGGGTTCCAAGCTGGATGCCTACGAATGGCAGCGAAGCGAAGTAGCCGCGGCGCTTGGGCGGAGCGACTTCGGAGATCAGCGTGGTTGCGCCTGCTTGTTCGGCTCCAGCGCCCAGGCCCTGGACAATACGGAGGGTCACCAGCAGGACAGCCCCGAGCATGCCCGCCTGGTCGAACGTCGGCAGCAAGCCGATCGCGAAGCTGGCAAGGCCCATCATGCCGATGGTCATCAGGAGGACCATCTTGCGGCCGAAGCGGTCTCCGATGAATCCGAAGAAGATGCCGCCGAAGGGCCGCGCCGCGAATCCAACGCCATAGGTTGCGAACGACGCGATCAATGCGCCGCTTTCACCCAAAGGCTTGAAGAACAGCGGTCCGAAGATCAGCGCCGAAGCCAGGCCATAAATGTAGAAGTCGTAGTACTCCAGGGCGGATCCTACGGAGCTGGCAAGAGTTGCCCTTCGCAGCTGTTCCGGCTCAACTACCGCGCCGTCCATATCAGCAAGCTTTGTCTTAGTACGTGTTGTCACAAGCACTCCCTCAAGAACACTCCAGACCCCCGTTGGCCTGGCGAGATAGTGTCAGCCGCCATGGCGTGAATCACTATAGTGAACAGAGTACAGCACGTTGTACAAGTTTCAAGTGGTGTAATCAGATTTAATTATGACCCCGCCGAACGGCGGCTTTATGACCCCTCGTGCGGCAAAATCAGTTAGCCCATCGGGTTGCCCAGCGAGTGCGCGAGCTCCTTGAGTTCCTTCACCATCAGGGCAGCCTGCTCCTCGGAAAAGGTGGCCTTCAGGGCTGTCACAGAAAGACCGAGGCTGGGGCCATGTGCCCCGTGGGTAGGCACGGGCACGGCAAGGCAAACCACGCCGAGCGTGGATTCCTCGTCCTCCAGGGCATAGCCTTGCTTGCGGATCGCGGCCACCTGGGCCTTGAGCTCAGCGGCACTCCGGAGGGACTTCGGGGTCATGACAGGGAGCTCCACGTCGTCCGGGAACATCGCCTCGATGTCATGGTCGTGAAGCTGGGCCAGGAGAACCTTTCCGACGGCGCTCAGGGAAAGCGGCATTTTGTCGCCAATGTTCGACGTGAGCCGGACGGCCGGGTGCCCTTCGTAGCGCGCGAGGTAAATGATGTGATCGCCGTCGATCATCGCAATCCGCACGGTTTCGCCGGAGAGCGTTGGTGCCTGCTCGCAGAACTTGTAGAACTCTTGGACTTCATCGAGCCGGCTGAGATAGGCGGCACCAAGTTCAACCAGCTTCCGGCCAAGTGAAAAGTCGGCACCTTCGCGGGTAATAAGCCGGGCTTCCTCAAGAGCCATCAGCAGGTTTGACGTGGAAGACTTCGGGATCCCGAGCTCCCTCGAAAGATCACTGAGGGTCAGCCGGCCTGAAGGTGCCTCGGCCAATGCATCCAGGACCGCGGCTGCGCGGGTCACGGCAGGCGCCGGCGAGGAGCTTCCCAATCCTTCGGCGGAACGGGGGGTGCGGGAATCGGCCATGATTCTCCTTCGCGGTCGTGCGTCTGGCGCAGAGTGGGCGCGTGCCACGCAGAAACGCTACCGGGGGGCAGCGGAACTACGGTCCGAGGCAATCACGCTTGTTCAATCCACTGAACAACCACCATCATAGTGGCTTGGTGCCGGGATGAGACGCGCCGAACGGAGAATGGCTTCCTTTCCATATCCAGAAATTCTCTGTATATTCATCTTTGAGCTCTCCACCGCGGCATCCCCCAATAGTCGCGGTGGAGAGCTCTTCCAATTCCTTGGCCCGGATCAGGTACGACGTTAGCCCTGCTGCCGCCAAGGAGTGAGCCGGGGCAGCCACCGCGGAACGTTGGCACGGTAGTCCTCATACTCGGCGCCGAACTTGCGTGCCAGCGTCGGCTCCTCGTACAACCTGACGAAAGCCACGACGGGAACTGCGCACAGCGCCGCCAGACCGAACAGCTTCGGCTGTCCCAGCAGGAGGCCCTGTCCGGTGATCGCGGCGCCAATCCCCACGTAGATGGGGTTCCGAACGAACTGGTAGAAACCGCTGGCCACAAGGTTCTTCGGCGGCGCAAACGGTGCCGGCGTGCCTATTCCCTCAAGGGCGAACCGGGCAAAAGAATTCGTGATCACCGCTGCGCCGGCGCCGATCAGGAGAACACCTGCGCACTGGGCGGCCAGTCCACCCGGCACGGGCCGCTGCACTTTCCAGCGGGTCACCACCCACGGCAACAGACCGGCGACGGTTGCCGGGGCGGCGGCGAACACCGCCGTTCCGATTTCCGCCAGCCTCTTTTCACGCGCTGCATCTCCGGACGCTGTCATGCTGCCATTCTGAACCGCCAAACGATTGGCGACAACCACCACCGAACTCATCTTCGAGCGACTCTCGCGGCCCGGATGGCAGAACGTATAGCAGGCTCGACCGGGCATCCCATACAGGAACTATCGGAACTCCCGATTCAGCGGATCGCGCGCCGGCGGGCGAGCGAACTGACCGACGCCGAATTATGCACCGCGAAGGACACCGTTCCCGGTAGGAATCTGTCCTCTGACCACAACAGGGGCACGCCCGCAGGATCGGTGGCACGGCGGATCTCCCGAAGCAGGCCCACGCCTTGGACGCACCCCAGCGCCTGGGCATCGGTCTGATCGGCGGCCACAACGTCGATGGTGTGCTCACTGTCCGCGAACACGACGCCGGAGGCGTCGAGGACCTCGGTATGAGAGAGGGAATCTGCGGCCAGGCGCTCGATCACCGCGCCTACCCTGGGCGGATACACAGTGCGCTCCAGCATCACGGGGACCCGGCCGAGGAGCCTCAGCCGGAGGACCTCGGTGACCTCATCCCCGGCGGCGAGCTGCAGAACCTCTCTTTCGGCCACGGTGGCCGGGCGGACGCGGCTGTGCATGGTGCGGGCGCCGGGTTCCTCCCCCTGAGCCCGGGCCCAGGCCGTGAAACTCAGGAGCTCCTGGAAACTCTGGGTCCGCGCCGTTCCCAGCACCACGCGCCGGGTCCCGCGCCGGGAGGTCACCAGGCCGTTGGACCGAAGCAGGGCAAGAGCGTTGCGCACGGTACCCCGGGACACCCCGTACTGCTCAGCCAGGCTCTCCTCGCTGGGGAGCCGTCCGTTGTTTCCAAACTCTCCCGCCTCGATCTCGCGGCGCATAATGGCTGCCAACTTCCGGTACTGAGCTCCCTCGGTCTTCACGCGCCCGCCACCCCATTCAAATGCCTTGTCACCCATCCCTCCACGGTACAGCGTGACCGCAAAATCCCCGGCAAGACAGAGGTTCAATACTGAAAGTGCTCCGGCAGTTCGGTCACTCATTCCCTGTTGTTTACCTGATGTACATTTGTGGCCCGAACAGTGGTTTCGGCAAGTTGTATAGCCAACTTCTTAGGAGACTTCATGAACACCACCCTTCGCCGCACCGGCGCCGCCCTAGGTGCCGCAGCCTTCCTGATGGCAGGGCTGGCCGCCTGCTCATCGGGAACCACCAGCGGCTCCTCGTCCAAGGACGGTGCTACCGACTGGAAGACCGCCACCTCCGCCGAGGCCGCAGGCGGCATGGAGGCTCTGATCGCCGCCGCCAAGAAGGAAGGCAAGCTCAACGCCATCGCCCTCCCGAACGACTGGGCCAACTACGGCGAGGTCATCTCCACCTTCGAGAAGAAGTACGGCATCAAGGTGGAGGTGGAGAACCCGGACGCCTCCAGCGCGGACGAACTCAACGCAGTGTCCTCCCGGAAGGGCCAAGACCGCTCTCCGGACGTCATCGACGTGGGGCATGACTTCGATGTCCAGGCCGCCAAGGAGGGCCTTCTCACCCCGTACAAGGTGGCTTCCTTCGGCAAGATCGCGGACTCCCAGAAGGACGCCACGGGCCTCTGGTACAACGACATGGGCGGCTACGTCTCCATCGGCTGCGATGCTGGGCGCGTCGCGAAGTGCCCCACCAAGTTCTCCGAGCTGGCAGACCCGCTGTACAAGGGCAAGGTAGCCCTGACCGGCAACCCCGCCAAGTCGTCCTCGGCCTACAGTGCTGTGTTCGGCGCTGCACTCGCCAATGGCGGGTCCTTCGACGACGTCCAGCCGGGCCTCGACTTCTTCGCCAAGCTGAAGCAGATCGGCAACTTCAACCCCGTGGAAGCCACCCCCGCCACCATGGAGAAGGGCGAGACGCCCATCGCGGTCGTCTGGGACTACCGGAACGCTGCCTACGCCGATGAACTGAAAGCCAAGGGCATCGAGTGGCAGGTCGCCATCCCGGAGGACGGCGTGTTCTCCCTCTACTACTCCCAGGCCATCGTCAAGTGGGCCCCACACCCGGCCGCTGCCCGCCTCTGGCAGGAATTCCTCTATAGCACCGAGGGCCAGAACCTCTGGCTGAAGGGCTACGCCCGACCGGTCCTCCTGCCGACCATGATCGCCGATGGCACCGTGGACAAGACCGCCTTGGCCCACCTGCCCAGGATCGCGCAGGATAAGACCAACTACCCCTCGGAGGAGCAGGGCAAGAAGGCCAAATCCACCGTGTCCGACGGCTGGACGAAGGCCGTCTCCTGATGGCCTCCGCCGTACCTGACGTCGTCGCGCACCGCGCCGTCGTCGCTGATGCGGGTGCTAAAAGCCTATGCCGGGAGCCCCAGGCTCCCCGCCGGACCGCCCGCCCTTCCGCCGGCTGGCTCGGGGTCATCCCGCTGCTTGCCTTCGCCGCCGTCGTTCTCGGTCTCCCCGTGGCCGCCATGGCCGCCGGGTCCATCACCACCACCGACGACGCCGGTGTCTCTTCCGTCACGGGCGTCAACTTCGCAGCGACCTTAGACGGCCCCTATCTGGAAAGCCTCATGGGCAGCGTCCGTCTCTCAGCCCTCACCGCCTTCATCGCCACGGTGGTCAGCCTTCCGCTCGCCTATGCTCTCGCCACCTCGCGTTTCCGCGGCCTTCGGGAAGCCGCACTGTCCGCCTCCGGCGTGATCGCCAACTTCGGCGGCGTACCCCTCGCCTTCGCCTTTGTCTCCACCCTTGGCAACGCCGGTGTCCTCACTGGTTTCTTCGGGCTAACGGACAAGGGCTGGAGCCTCTACACCTTCTGGGGCCTGGCCATCGTCTACTTGTACTTCCTGGTGCCCCTCATGGTGCTCACGCTGACCCCTGCACTGGACGGCCTCAAGCCCCAGTGGCGGGAAGCGGCGCAGAACAACCGCGCCACCGGATTCCAGTACTGGCGACACGTGGCCTTCCCCATTTTGTTCCCCACCCTGCTCAGCGGATTCGTCCTCCTGTTCGGCAGCGCCTTCAGCGCCTACGCCACGGCGGCCGCCATGGTGGGCAGCTCCATCCCGCTGGTGACCGTGAAGATCGCCTCCGCCCTGACGGGCGACGTCCTGGTGGGCCAGGCCAACATCGCCCTCGCCCTAGGCATGGACATGATCATCGTGGCCGCCCTGGTGATGGGCATCCAGCTCCTCCTGCAGCGAAGGACCTCACGATGGCTCTCCTGACCGCCAGCCGCGGGCCCCGGGTCCGTCGCACCGCCCCCGAATCGCGGCTGGGGCGCACCATCGCCCTCGCCGCGGCGGCCGTCTACTTCCTGGTCCCCCTGCTCTGTGCCCTCGCATTCACCGTCGGCCTCGGCGACCCCCGGCAGAAGCCGGGCCTGGACGCCTACACTGCCATCTTCACCACCGACGGCCTGGCCCAGAGCCTGGGCCTGACCCTGCTTCTGGCCGGCGCCACAATCGTTCTGGTCTTCGGCCTCCTGCTTCCCGCTCTCCTGTCCGTGCGCCTGGCCGCGCCGCGCGCGAAAGCCCTGGTCGCCGTCGTCTGCATGCTCCCTCTGGTTGTGCCCGCGGTGGCGCTGGGCGCCGGCATCACCACCGTGCTGCGCTGGGCCACCGACTGGCTCTACGACACCCCGGGGTTCCCGCTGCTCGCCGCCCTGCAGCAGCCCGCTTTCCCGGTCATCCTGGTACTCCCTTATACCCTCATGGCCCTCCCGCTTGCCTACACCACCCTGGAGGCGGGCCTGAACGCCATCGAGGTGAAGGTCCTGGTGGAGGCGGCACGGTCCTGCAGGGCGTCCTGGTTCCGGACCCTGTTCCTGGTGATTCTGCCCAACCTCCGGGAGGCCCTGCTGAACACCGCCTTCCTGACCATCGCCATGGTGCTCGGCGAGTACGCCGTGTCCGCACTGCTCGGCTTCCAGCCCTTCGCCGTCTGGACCGTCGCCATCAGCGGATCCCACGCCCAGCTTTCCGTCGCCGTCTCCATGGTCGGCCTGATCGGAACCTGGCTCATCCTTCTCGCGGTCGCGAAACTCGGCCGTTCCAAAGCCTCCAAGGAGACCTCATGACCGCGTCCGCCCTTGATCCGCGCCCAGCCTCCGCTGGAACCGCTGGTGCCACCCTGGAGTTCCGCGGACTGCGGCGCACCTTCGGCGCCACCACGGCCCTGGACGGCCTGAACCTGACACTGAATCCCGGTGAGATGCTCGCGCTGCTAGGCCCTTCCGGCTGTGGCAAGACCACCGCTCTGCGCATGGTGGCCGGTTTCGAGACCCCGGATTCCGGTGAGGTTCTGCTGGACGGCGTCGACGTGACCGGCACTCCCGCGCACCGCCGCGACGTCGGCATGGTGTTCCAGTCTTACAGCCTCTTCCCGCACTTGAACGTGACGGACAACGTCGCATTCGGGATGCGCATGCAGGGTGCCCCGGCCGCCAGACGCCGTGCCCGCGCGCAGGAACTCCTGGAACTGGTGGGCCTGCCCACCCAGGGCAGCCGCTATCCCCGCCAGCTCTCCGGCGGCCAGCAGCAGCGCGTGGCCCTGGCTCGGGCCCTGGCTCTGGAACCGCGGGTGCTGCTCCTGGACGAGCCGCTCTCCGCGCTGGACGCCAAGGTCCGGCAGTCCCTGCGGGATGAGATCCGCCGCCTCCAGCTGGAACTGGGCATCACCGCCCTCTTCGTCACCCACGACCAGGAGGAGGCCCTGTCCATGGCGGACCGCGTGGCCGTCATGCGGGACGGGCGCCTGGAACAGTGCGCCACACCGGAGGAGCTATACAACTCCCCCGCCACCCCCTTTGTCGCTGGATTCGTGGGCACCATGAACCGGCTCCCGGGCCGGCTCAGCGGCGACGGCGCCCTGGTGGACGTCCTTGGCCTCAGCCGCCCCATCCAAGGGAGCCTGCCCGGCCGGGACGGCGCGGCCGACGTCGACGTGTTGGTCCGTCCTGAAGCCCTCACCGTCAGCGCGGCCCCGGACGGTCCGGCACAACTGGTGGGGGCCTCCTTCCTGGGCGCGACGACGCGGCTCACCATTCGCCTGCACAGCGGCCGCGAGGCGGTGGCGGATGTCCCCACCGACCACGCAGTAACCCTCCCCACCGGGGCACGCATCCGGCTGGGCCTGCCGGACCGCCCCGTCCTGATCGACCAGGCCCGGAACGAGGAAACCATCGCATGATGCCCGCAGCCGTACTCTTCGACATGGATGGAACCCTCGTGGACACCGAACGCCTGTGGTGGGACGCCGCGGCCGACGTAGCATTCAGCCTGGGCCGCGAACTGGGACCCGAGGACGGGCCCGATGTCCTGGGCCGCCCCTCCGGGCACACGGCCGCCCACCTCCTGGCCACCACGTCCTCCGCGGGCGCCCTGAGCGCGGAGGAGCTCTCCGCCCGGCTCGATGAGGCCTTCACCAAGCTGGTGGCACAGGAGGTGGTACCCCGTCCCGGGGCCATGGACCTCCTCCGGCTCCTGGCCGCGGAGCGGATTCCCACGGCCATCGTCTCCGCCTCGCCGCGCCGCGTGGTGGAACTGGTCCGAGACCGGCTGGGCCGTGAACTGTTCACGCTCGTGGTGGCGGTCGAGGACACTCCCGCGTCCAAGCCGGCCCCTGACCCCTATCTGGAGGCGGCCCGGCGGCTGGGAGCCGCGCCCGCTGACTGTGTGGTGGTGGAGGACTCCCCCGTCGGCCTCGCCGCAGCGGAAGCGGCGGGGTGCCCCGTCGTCGTCGTGCCCTCTACCGTCCCGATCGAGGCGGCTCCCGGCCGCACTCTCCTCGCCTCACTCGCAGACGTCACGCTCCCCGTCCTGGCGGAAGCCCGGGAGGGCGCCCGATGAGCCCCGCCGCACGGCCCCGCATCATCCTGCTGGGCATCGACGGGCTCCGCTGGGACCTGGCCGGGGAGTCGGCCTCCGCTTCCACCCTGAGGTCCCTGGCGGCAGAAGGCGACCACCGGGACATGACAATGGATGTCCCCACACTGTCCGGCCCGGGCTGGTCCTCCCTCCTGACCGGAACCCCTCACGCAAAGCACGGCGTCCGGGACAACACCTTCGTGGGGCACCGCCTCTTCGGCCACCCCGACTTGCTGTCCCGGGCCTTCTACCAGGACACCTCCACCCGGACCTTCGCCGCGGCGGGCTGGCCGCCGCTGGTCTCCCCGGAGGGACTGGGACCCGTCATCCATCAGCGGCTGGAGCAGCAGAAGGCCGGGCTGCACACGGTGGTCTCCCGAGACGGCGAGACGCACGGCTTCATCCGGATCGACGCCGAGATCGCCGACTTCACCCTCGCCGCACTGAATTCCCACAAAGTGCCGGACGTGTCCTTCGTGTACTTCTGTGATGTGGACGACGCCGGGCACGTCTATGGTGCGCTCAGCCCGCAGTACCAGGAGGCGCTGGCCCGGGTGGACGGTCATGTTGCCCGCATCCGGAACGCCGTCGGGAACCGCGCGGCCGATCATGGTGAAGAATGGCTACTCGTGGTGGTCGCGGATCACGGACACGTGGACGCCGGCGGACACGGCGGGGACTCCCCGGAGGAACGGGCATCATTCATCCTCCGCTGGGCGAGCGGCGGGGACCTCAGCCCCTGGCCCGCCGTCGTGGCACCGCATGAACTGGCCGGCCTGCTGCTCGCCGAGAGGGCCGCGGACCGCTGATCGACCGTAACGCATGGAACGCCCGATCAGAAGAAAAGAGCCCCTGAGCTGCGTTTCCGCAGTTCAGGGGCTCTTCTTCCTTGGTGGACCATATATCTCGTCCTGCAAACCCAGTTGCCCCTGAAAAGTCCTCGAAGAACTGAGGTCGCTGCTGGCAGATCAAGCTTTCCCGGAGCAGCGTAGTCAGGGCCGGTAACCAACCGAATAATTCAGCAGTCTCCTAGCCGTTCGCCCGCTTGCGGCGAATCACGAAGGCCGAGCCGAGGGCAATGGCGCCGAGAGCCGCGAACAACAGGGAGAACATGGTTGGGGCCATGCCGGTGTCGGCCAGTCCGCTCATTGCCTTAACGGTTCCGGTGGTGGGGGGAACCACAGTAACTCCAGGGTCGACCGGCGGATCGACGGGCGGAACGACCGGCGGAACGACCGGCGGATCGACCGCCCGGTCGACGGGCGGAACGACCGGCGGAACGACCGGCGGATCCACAGGTGCGGCATTGACTACAACCGCGAGGTTGGCCGAGGTTGGCTCGAACAGCGCTGGCGAGAACCTCGGCGTGTTCGCGGCGCTGGCGATGCCCACCACGCCGCTCACGGTTCCGGCCGCTGGGAACGTCGACGTGGAACTGATCACCCAGGCGCCGTTGTCCTCCGTCACAGTTGCCGCGACCGGGTCTTTCCCTGCCCACGACACCGTTGCCGTGATGGGTTCAGCAGCGCCGGCGAACGTGACCCGCGCGACCTCGATGGTCTTTTCCCTGCCCGCGACCGCACTCAGTTCCGCACCCGGCACGATCACCGGAGTGGCCTTGCGCGGAGCGGAGACACTCGGGATCCAGTCCTTCTGTGCCGTGGCCCAGTCGAGGCCTGCCTTGGTGCCGGACAGTGCGAATTCGAGCCGACCGCCGTTCCGGAGCTCGTCCACATCGACCCAGGCCGCCGTGTGCACTTTGTCGTTCACGGTCACACCAGCAATGTAACTCGGAAGCTTCTCTTTCGCGCCTGCAGCAGTGATCCGCAGTTTTTCACCGCTCTCGAGGGTAATCGTGGCGGCCTGAACCTTGGGAGCGTTGAGAGCCATGATCCCCGAGCCGGGCATCACCGGCTGGATGCCGAGCGAGGCCATCACATACCAAGCGGCGAGAGTGCCGAGGTCATCATTGCCGACCCCGCCGCCGGGAGTGTTCGGGAAGCGGTTGAGGTTGGCCGCGAGCACGTCGTTGGTCTTGGCCGGCTCACCGACGAAGCCGTACAGCCAGGGGTTCATCATCATCGGTTCGTTGCCCGGGTTGTACCCTATGCTCGTGTAGTACGTGCTGCCACCCGCAGCCCAGCTGCTCGGAGAGACCCCCGGAGCGGACTGGAGGGCTGGCTGGTTGAAGTAGTAGTCGAGTCGCTTGACGAACTCCTCGCGACCGCCCATCTTCTGCTGCAGACCGACCACATCCTGCGTCGCCATCCATTGGTAGTGCCACGGGGTTCCCTCGTGGAAACCGGACCTGGTCACATCCGTGCGTTCCGGAACCGAGACGAACTGGCCCTCGGGGTTGACGGCGTTGACGATGCCCTTGAAGCCGCCGCTGAGTGTGACACCCGGGTTCCAGAGCTTCGACCAGTTGGTTCCACGGGCCAGGAATTCTGCCGCTTGGCCTGGCTTCCCAAGCCGCTGCGCGGCCGAGCCGATGCTGGCGTCCGCAGCCGCGAACTCCATTGTGGCGGAGCCGCCGTGACGGTACTCTTCGTACTGGCCGCCGAGGCCGCCACCCCGCTCCGGGTGATAGGGGATGTGGCCGTTGACCAGGTAGAACGCGGCGCTCTGCCGGCCGACGGATGCGACGCCCACGGGGGGCGCGGTTGTCGCGTTCTCGACGAGGTAGTCCCACATCCGGCCGGCGATGTCATCTGGCACGGTGCCGAGCGTGAAGTTCTCAGCGATCCAGGGCGAGACCGGGTCGCCGGCCATGATGTTCGTCTCGACCGAGCCGAGCGACCAGCGCGGGAACCAGCCGCCCTCGACCCGGGCCTGGTACATCGACCGGACGATGTCGGCGGCGCGGTTCTTTGCGAACAGCGCGTGGAACGTCGCCTGCGTGCGGTAGGTGTCCCACAGCGAGAACGTCTGGTAGTAGTTCCAGCCATTGGCGGTGTGCGTCTTGGCGTCCATTCCTGTGTACCGGCCGTCGACGTCGCTTCCGATGGTCGGCGACAGCAGCGTCTTATACAGCTGGGTGTAGAAGATCTTGCGCTGCTCGGCGGATGCCGTGATGTCGAATCGGCCGAGTTCGGCGTTCCAGGCGTCGCGGGCTTTCGCGCGGATCTGATCAAACGGCACCCGGGTGCCGTCGGCGGTCGCCTCGGCGATCCGGTTGCCGCGGGCGCCTTCGACGCTCACGTACGAGACCCCGACGCTCACCTCGACATCGCGGTCGGTCGTGGTATCGAACGTGGCGACGAAACCGTTGTTGCCGTCGGTGACTTCACTGGAGTTCCGGCCGACGACGAACTGGGCGTTGGTGCCCCAGGTGCCGGTCGACAGCGGAGCGCGGTCGAAGGTGGCGCTGAAGTAGTAGCGGGACTTTTTCTCGTTTCCGCTGCAGAACCCACCGTTGTCGATCCAGCCCTCGAGGGTGGTCCCATCGACCCAGGAGACCGAACTCGCGCCGGCGGTGCGCAGCGTCTGACCCGTGTTGAACGAGAGATTGGAGGTCGTGCCGGCCGGGAAGGTGTACCGGTGCGCGCCCACTCTGGTGGTGGCCGAGAGATCGACCTTGACGGAGTTGTCCAGAGTGACACCGTAGTAACCGGCTGTGGCGGATTCACTTCCGGACTGGATACTGGTGTACCGCCGCGAAGTGGTGGGTGTGGCGGTGGTGCTGGGCGAGACCAGGAGTTCACCGGCGGCCGGGCAACCCGCGCTGTTGACGTGCCGGTGGCTGAACCCCCAGACGCGACCGGCGTTGTTGCTGTACGACGTGGAACCGTAGGTGTTGGTGTTGTCAGGGCTGAGCTGCACCATTCCGAACGGGAGCGTCGCCCCCGGAAAGGCGTTGCCCTCGCTCTCGGTACCGACGAACGGGTTGACCTCGTTGGAGAGGTCGGCGACGGCCGGAGCCGCGGATGCCTCGGCCGGAGTTCCGATGGCGAGCGCGGCCGCAACCGCCATCGCCGGCGCGAGCCGCGATCGACGTGGCCTTCCCCGGCTCCCTGGGCGTACAGCCGGACTGTCGTGTGGGCTTGACATCGTGGGGTGTCCTCCTTGACCTGGCTCACGGTATCGAGCAGCGGCGCTCGTCACCGCTGTCCGTTGCCGAGCGGTGACAGACGGCAATGCGTGGAAACGTTTCCACGCGGCCGAGTCTACTCAGCACACCTCGACCTCGTCAACGGCGGACAGGTAAGTGGCGACCGAGATGAATACCGGTCAGGGGGATTTACGGAGGCCTGCGAACTGGTGTCAGCGCGCGGCGAGCACCGCGTCGCGACTCAGCTCTCCCGAGCCCCGCGCGATAAGGCGGGTGTTCAGCGTGATGGTCTGCGAGGGCGAGACATCGCCATCCAAGCGCTTGTAGAGCATCTCCATCGCGATCTGCCCCATCCCCTTCGGGTCCTGCGCCACCACGGTAATCCCGGGCACGACGATGTCGGCAAGTTCGAAATCGTCGAAACCCACGATCGCCAGCGAGGTGTTGTGAATGCGCAAGGCGCCGATCACGTTGATGCTCGTGCGGTTGTTGCCGGCGAAAACCGCGGTTGGAGGGTCATCCGACGCCAGCATCCGCCCGAGGGGCTCGTCTACCGGGTCGCGGGTCGTCGCGCTGGAGTAGACGAGTTCGGGGTCGAAAGGGATGCCCGCTTCCTCGAGTGCGGCCCGGTAGCCGGCGATGCGCTCGCTTGCGGTATAAAGGTCCGGCCGATCAGTGAAGCAAGCGATCCGCCTATGCCCGTAGCCGATAAGATGCGCGACGCCGGTGCGCGCGCCGCCGCGGTTGTCCACGATCACGGCGTCGACATCCAGCTCCCGCGGCGGGCGGTCGACGAAGACCATGCTCGTACCGGCGTCGAGCTCCGCGCGCAGGTATTCCTCGTCGCCGCCTTCGGGGAGAGTGATAACCAGGCCGTCGACCCTGCGGGCGCAGAAGGTGAGGATCATCTTGCGGGCGCGCTCCGGGTCTTTGTCCGAGGAGGCGGTCAGGAGCACGGAATCGCGGCGCAGGACCTCCTCCTCCACGGAGCGGTTCAGCAGGGAGAAGAACGGGTCGGCGACATCCTCGACCAGCAACCCAATGCTGGCCGTCGCCCCGGTTTTGAGCATCCTGGCACTGTCGTTGCGACGGAATCCGAGCCTCTCGATCGCAGCGTTCACCGCGGCGACGCTCTCTTCGCTCACGTTCGACTTGCCGTTGACGACCCGGGAGACTGTGCCGACACCGACTCCGGCGACCCGTGCGACGTCCTTCATTGTGGCACGGGCGTTCGGACGCTCAGCAGCCACACTCACAACGTCACCTGCGTCCATTTCCGAAACAATCCCGCGATGCATCTTAGCATCGCGGGGACAACTCCAAAACGGTCGCACGAGCCGCCCTTCGCAACAGTAGCTATGAGTAAGGACCACCTGGATGAGGCGCCTCATACACATGCCGGGGAACAGCGGGCAACGCCGCGTCTGCTTGGTAGCCGAACCACATGATTCCGTGGTCGTCCACGCGTGCAGTACTCATGAGCGCACCGGGGGGCTCCGCCATGTTGATTGCCGACCAATACCGCCGCACGGCAGCAACGATCGCGGTCAGCGGATCAGCGTCGCTCGTTGGCACATCGTACCCCCTCTTTCAAGCCAAGGATAAGCGGACTGGCAACGTTCGGCTATACGCCCCGTATGCTCACTGTCCGTCGTGTTAATGGCAGGAATCTCCTTCGGGAGACGGTCATACGAGAAACTGACCTGCTCGTCTCCTGCGGCGATCGCTGCCGTCAGCGTGACGATCTCCTCGCTGGCAAGTGCTGTTGCCTGCGCCGTCTGCTGTTCCGCCGACAGAGCAGGCTCAACTCGCGTCAAAGCCTTACTCGACGGATTCGGCAGTGAGTAAGGGTTGTTAACTCCCGGATTTGTGATCGAGTAGGTGACCCAGTTCGGACAGCTCCATGCGCCGCCCTGATTGCAGTACATCGTCTGGAGGCCGAGCTTGCCGCCTACGGGCCAGTCATAGTACGTCGAATACGTCCGACCGAGCAAAAGTCCAGTCCGTCTTTAGAGTCCCATGACACATCGTGCCGAACCCGCTGCGGTTTGAATAGTCCAACCGCAGGGGACTCCAAGAGCGTCAAGAACTGCGAACACCATCAGTACGAGATTGACGATACCGAAGGCACCTAGGCCATAGACCCAGATGTCCACACTCGTAAAGCGTGTGAACCACTTCTTCTCCCTCGCTCTCTTACGGAGCAACGGTTTGGATGTGTCCTGCTCTAAGTGAGCAAGTTGACTCTCATAGTCGATCGCGCTCGTCGGCAATCCCATCGTGCGCTCGAGAGAAATCATCATGACTTGATCGTTTGTTAGGTACATCCTGTGCTTAAGCATTAGCTGAGCGGACATGTAGGTAACGACGCATCCAAGCAGGGAGGCCGCGAAACGGGCCACCGCACCGGAATCGTGTCCGAGTGCAATCACCAAAAGGAACGCCTGAGCGGTCATTGCCAACGCTGCCGACTGCCACAGCAGGGCGTCTCTATGCCCGACGCGGGCTGTCAACGCCTCGTAGAGGACAACATGACCCTGGTTCTGATCTCGCCAGTCGTTGGGAGTGTCAGGGGGCGAGGTCTGCGTCTTTCGGCGGTTCATGACCCAAGCTTATTTGCCAGCGTCAGGTAACTTGGTGGTCTGTGGGCTAAACACCATATGCGATCCCGTGCCCACACATGCCAGGGAGCGACTCCCAACCCCAAGCTTGGGACGTTGGCCCGCTGCAAAGTTTTGCTGCACGTTTGCGGTACGGATACGCGCCAGATCAAAAGAAAAGAGCCCCTGAGCTGCGTTTTCGCAGTTCAGGGGCTCTTTTTGCCTGTGGGTCCTACCGGGATCGAACCGATGACATCCACGGTGTAAACGTGGCGCTCTACCAGCTGAGCTAAAGACCCAATCACTGATTTCAACGCCCTCAGCGCTTCAACCAACGAACATGTACTCTACCGGATCATTCGCCTGGAACACCAATCGACTGACCTGGAGGCGGCAAATCGGGAAGTTCAGCGGCAAGCCAGGCCAGCGCGCCGCTGACTCCGGCTTCCACCTTGAGGTTCGCGAACCCGTCGCCGCGGGTCGGCCCACGGTTGATGATCACTACCGGCTTGGCGAGTTTGGCTGCGTGCCGCACGAACCGCAGCCCGCTCATTACGGTCAACGAAGAACCTGCCACCAGCAGTGCCTCGGCTTCGTCCACCATGGAATAGGCGCGCTGCACCCGGTCCCTGGGCACATTTTCACCGAAATACACGAAGTCGGGCTTGAGCGTTCCCCCGCAAACGGGACAAACAGCGACGACGAACGATCGGATGAGCTCGGGATCCTCCACTGAGGCATCCGCGTCGGGTGCCATTTCCACGACGCCGGAAGCCTGCGCGGCTTCGAGGAAGCCGGGATTGATTTCCTCAAGAATCGACGCCACGAGCCGCCGGGTGAAGACGTGCCCCTCGTCAAGGCAGATCACGCGATCGTAGCGGCCGTGCAGGTCCACCACATTGATGCTGCCAGCGTCCTCGTGTAGACGGTCCACGTTCTGCGTGATGAGCCCCGTGATCAGCCCGCGCCGCTCAAGGAGGGCGACGGCGGCATGCCCGGCATTGGGGTCCGCGTGCCGGAGGTGCGACCATCCAAGGTGGTTCCTCGCCCAGTACCGGCGCCGGTTGGCAGGACTTCCGATGAATTCCTGGTAGGTCATGGGATTCCGCGGCGCGGCCCCCGGGCCGCGGTAGTCAGGGATTCCGGAGTCCGTGCTGAGGCCGGCTCCTGTCAAGACAGCAAGCCGCTTGCCGCCGAGAATCGCGGCGGCTTGGCGGAGAAGGTCCAGGTCGCCTGCATCCAACTCAACCCTGAGGGCCGCGGGAAGTATGGCGAAGCCAGTCATTCCGACACCGGGCCGTTGGGCGCTCATCGCCGCTAGGCCTGGCCAAGTGCGGACAATGCCTCGCGGTATTCCGCTAAGTCGCGTGCTTGGCCGCGCGGATTGACGACGACATAACGGATGATGCCCGCGGCATCGATGATGAAAGTGCCCCGCATGGACATGCCGGTAGCTGCATCAAACACGCCATACTTCTCGGCTACTTCTCCGTGCGGCCAGAAGTCTGCCAGGAGATCGAACTCGTAGCCTTCCTTGTCCGCGTAAGCCCGCAGAGCGAACTTGCTGTCCACCGACACCCCAAGGACTGTGGCGTTGGCGTGTTCGAAAATACCCGGATTGTCGCGGATCTCGCACAGCTCCCCGGTGCAGATTCCAGAGAAGGCGAAGGGATAGAAGACCACTACAACGTTCCGGCCGCGAAGCTCGGACAAGCGAACTGGCTCCCCAAACTGGTTCACGAGCTCGAAATCCGGGGCTTCCTGGCCAACAACGGGAACTCCCGGGCGCAGTCCGGGAGGGTTCAACCTCGTGTGTGTCACTTGTTCTTCTTGCGCGCTACAAGCCGCGTGGCGCTCCAGTCCTTGGAGACGCCTGCGGAGGTAGTGCAATGCAGGCCAGCGGTGGGAGCAGCGTCCTGAATATCCGAGGGCGAGACGTAGTTGTCGCGGCCCGACTTGGGGGTCAGTACCCAGACCACGCCGCCTTCACCCAAGGTGGTCAGCGAATCAACTAGTGCGTCGACAAGGTCTCCATCACCATCGCGCCACCAGAAAATGACCGCATCCACTACCTCGTGATCGTCTTCGTCAAGCAGCTCGGAACCCGTGAGTTCCTCAATGTCATCACGCAAATCGAAATCGACATCATCGTCGTAACCGAGTTCCTGAATTAGATCCCCATCTTTGAAACCCAATCTTTCCGCCACATTTACCGATGTGGCGGCGTCGGCCTCGCTCACGTTTCCTCCTCTTGAAGTGATTTCGATTACTACAAGCCAACACCCTTTGGGCGTGTGCTTCAAGCCATTGTCCCGCGTTCCACCATAATCCGCGCCCCAGCCACGGCTAAAGCCATGGCTACATTCGGGGCCATAGTGATGACTGCAGCTACAACTGCCTACGATGTAACAGCTTGAGTGTGACATACAACGCCTTCACGACCGCGCGGCTACGCATCGCGGCTCGTACAAAGCTACAGTGGCCAGTGAAGACTTTGGCTGCAGGGCAACCGCCCGCCGCGAATAGCGCAGCTTGAGCTCAAGAGAACCTGCCCGGCGCACATGACCGGGCTGTTGTAACCGATATGTCGCACACGCCGCGTTCATGACGGGCAGTTACCCTGCCGGACCTGAGGCGACGATGAATGCGCCAAAAGAGAGGTTGGACGTGGCTGCAGGAGAAGAGACCTCACACATCCTTAGCGGGTTGACTTCCCAGCTGCCTGATCGTGATCCGGAAGAGACTGCCGAGTGGGTTGAGTCTTTGGATGCGTTGATCAGGGAGCAGGGCACGGAGCGGGCGCAGTTCATCATGCGCAGCCTGCTTCAGCGGGCGGGATCCCAGTCGGTGGGGGTGCCGATGGTGACGACCACCGATTACGTGAACACGATCCCGGCGGACCAGGAAGCGCCGTTCCCGGGCAACGAGGAGTTCGAGCGCCGGTACCGGGCGTACATGCGCTGGAACGCGGCCGTGATGGTGCACCGGGCCCAGCGGTCCGACATCGGGGTGGGCGGGCACATCTCCACCTATGCCGGGGCCGCGACCTTGTACGAGGTCGGCTTCAACCATTTCTTCC
>NZ_JBZAYA010000011.1:0-170201 GCF_058244265.1 Arthrobacter sp. SE2
CTTCGGCGACGAGCTGGTTGAAGAGCAGCCCGGCCTTGGCGCGTTCGCCGTAGCCGAGCCAGCAGATCCTCGCGGGGAGGCCTTCGAACTCGACGCGTTCGGCGGCGGCGTCGAGCCATTTGTGCAGGTGGGTGTTCTCCGGGAAGAGTTCCTTGATGGCCTTGTCGGTCACGGCGATGTCTTCGGGGTCACCGGAGAGCGCGACCCAGCGGAACGGGCCCAGGCCCTCGCAGAACAGGGGCCGGATGTAGGCCGGGACGAAGCCGGGGAACTCGAACGCCCGGTCGTAGCCGCCCTTGCGGGCTTCGTCGCGGATCGAGTTGCCGTAGTCGAAGACCTCGGCCCCGGCGTCCTGGAACCCGACCATGGCCTGGACGTGCTTGGCCATGGAGGCCTGGGCCTTCTTCGTGAAGCCTTCCGGGTCGGCCTCGGCCTCGGTGTGCCACTCGGCCACGGTGATGCCTTCGGGCAGGTAGGAGAGCGGGTCGTGCGCGGACGTCTGGTCGGTCACGACGTCGATGCTGATCTCGCCTGCCTTGTGGCGGGCCAGCAGCTCCGGGAAGACTTCGGCGGCGTTGCCGACGTAGCCCACGGACCAGCCGCGGCGCTCGTCCTTGGCTTTCTGGACTTTGGCGATGGCGGTGTCCAGGTCGGTTTCGACTTCGTCCAGGTAGCGTTTGCCGACGCGGCGGCGCAGCCGGGACTCGTCGACGTCCACGATCAGGCAGGCCCCGTCGTTCAGGGTCACGGCCAAAGGCTGGGCCCCGCCCATGCCCCCGCACCCGCCGGTCAGGGTCAGGGTCCCGGCCAACGGGCCCTCCGTGGAGGAAGTACCGGAGGGGACGCGGCCTTCGGCGCGGAGTTTGTTCCCGACGGCGGCGAAGGTCTCGTACGTGCCCTGCAGGATGCCCTGGGTGCCGATGTAGATCCAGGACCCGGCGGTCATCTGCCCGTACATCATCAGGCCTTCGGCCTCGAGGCGGCGGAACTCGGGCCACGTCGCCCAGTCACCTACCAGGTTCGAGTTCGCCAGCAACACCCGCGGCGCCCACTCGTTCGTGCGGAACACCCCGACGGGCTTGCCGGACTGCACCAGCAGGGTCTCGTCCTTCTCCATGGTCTCCAGGGTCCGGGTGATCGCGTCGAACGCGGCCCAGGACCGGGCGGCCCGGCCCGTGCCGCCGTACACGACCAGGTCATCCGGGCGCTCGGCAACCTCCGGATCCAGGTTGTTCATCAACATCCGCAACGGCGCCTCGGTCTGCCAGCTCTTCGCGGTCAGCTCCGTGCCGCGCGCGGCCTTGACCGGACGAGCTCCGGTAGTGAAATCGGCGGGTGCCATGATGACTCCTTCGTCTCTGGAAGTTGTTAGGTGGAAGTGCTTCTGTATCCAGTAGAGCCCCTCCGCAAGGGTCTTGGAATGGCTTTATGGAGGGTGCTGTCCGGAATACCAGACTCAACTGCCACGCAGTTGTTGTCGTTATGAACGCCCAAAACGACTGTGAGGGCCCACGCCGCCAGGGTTCCCTGGCCGTGGGGCCCCACCGGCGAGGGTCCCGGCCTGAGCTTGCGAAGGCTGGGAGCCGGTGGGGACTTGCGAGGTGAGGGTGGCGGTGGGGATCAGTTGGGCGGGGCGGGCTAGGACGGGCGGCCGTGGATGCGGATCGACAGTTCGTCCGCTGTTTTCTGGATTCGGGCGGCCAGGGCGGGCCATTCCTCAGCCGGCACCCGGTCCTCGAGGAATGTCACGGCGACTGCCGCCGTCGGCCATCCCAAATGGTCGGTGACGGCGGCGGCCACAGAACCGAAGCCGGGCGTGACTTCGCCGTGTTCGGTGGCGTAGCCGCGCTGCCGGACCTGGTCCAAGTGCGAGGACAAGGCCGAGTACTTCATGATGGGCGATTCCATCTCGTGCCGGGCCGTAAAGGCTGCGGCATTCGGGTACAGGGCCCTGACTTGCGATTTCGGCAGTGCGGCCAGGATCGCTCGCCCGCTGGCGGTGAGGTGGCTGGGAAGCCGGACCCCGACGTCGGTCACGAGGGACGGGCGATTCTTGGCCCGCTCCTCCACTATGTAGAGCACATCGCGGCCGTGCAGGACGGCCAAGTGCGCGCTCTCGCCGATCGCATCCACAAGGGCGGCCAGCATGGGGCGGCCGAGCCGCGACAAGGGCTCTTGCCGCGAATATGCGGAACTGAGTTCAAAGGCACTGATGCCCAGCCCGTAGCGCTGCTCCTCATGAAGGTGCAGGACGAAGCCGTTGGCCTCCATGACGCCAAGCAGGTGATAGACACTGGACCGGGGCAGGCCCAGCGCCGTGGCGATGTTGGACGCTGCCATCGGGCCACGCCGGGAAGCGAGCAACTTCAGGATGCGCAGGGTATTCTCGGCGGCCGGGACTTTGGAAGCGGCCCGGCCTTGAGTGGACGGCTGTGTGGTCATGGCTCCTCTTCGAGTGCACGGTAGTGCCCGGCTCACCCCTTCGGGCACAAGGCGGCAAGGCGGGTGTCCGGGATCCCGTACTTAAGCGTGCGCCCCATGGAGCGGACCCGAAAGCCAATCAGAACATTAAGCTGTCTGGAATACCAGACATTTGCGTCTAAGGCGCCTGGTCATCAACCACTCAACAGCGAAGCGTCTGAGAACCGAGACAACGATGTGCCGTGAGACCCATCACAGCCCACTCCGGAATGTTCTGCTGGTTAACAGCCCCCCCTCCCAATGACGAGAAGGTATTCGCATGCAGCAAGCCCCAACCGCCGTCAGAACGCCGGCCGCCAAAGTCGTCGAAGGCGCGGTAACCACCGTTCTCAGCCGCGGCCTCAATGTCCGCCACATCCGCTTCATGGCCCTCGGATCGGCCATCGGGACAGGTCTCTTCTACGGTTCCGCGTCTGCCATCCAAAAGGCCGGCCCGTCGGTTCTATTCGCCTACATGATCGGTGGCGCCGCCGTCTTCATGGTGATGCGTGCCCTTGGCGAAATGGCCGTCCGCCACCCCGTCTCCGGCTCGTTCGGCCAGTACGCCAGCCGCTACCTCGGACCGCTGGCCGGGTTCATCACCGGGTGGACCTACGTCTTCGAAATGGCCATCGTGGCGATCGCGGACGTGACGGCGTTCAGTATCTACATGGGCTTCTGGTTCCCGCAGGTGGACCGATGGATCTGGGTCCTGGCGATCATCCTCCTACTTGGCGCCATGAACCTCCTGAGCGTGAAGGTCTTCGGCGAGCTTGAGTTTTGGTTCTCGCTCATCAAGGTCGTGGCCATCATCGCCATGATTGCGGGCGGCGCTGCGATCATCGTGTTCGGCTTCCACTCCGGCAATGGCGGCGCGGCACCGGGGCTGGGGAACCTCGTTGACCATGGCGGCCTGTTCCCGAACGGTTTCGGCGGGCTCTTGGCCTCGTTCGCCGTCGTCATGTTCGCCTTCGGCGGGATCGAAACGATCGGCATCACTGCGGGCGAAGCCGCCGACCCCAAGAAGGTCATTCCACAGGCCGTCAACACCGTCCCGGTGCGTGTATTGCTGTTCTACGTCCTGACGCTCGGCGTGCTCATGAGCTTGTTCCCCTGGAATGAAATCGGGAACAACGGCAGCCCGTTTGTGCAGATCTTCAGCGGCCTCGGCATCCCCGCGGCGCCCCACATCCTCAATGCCGTGGTCATCACTTCTGCGCTGTCAGCCATCAATAGCGATATTTTCGGCGCCGGACGCATCCTTTTCGGGCTTTCCCAGCAAGGACATGCTCCGAAGAGCTTTGGCAAGATCTCAAGGCACGGTGTTCCCTGGATGACTGTGGTCCTCATGGGCGGCATCCTGCTGGTGGGCGTGGTGCTCAACGCGGTGATTCCCGAGGACGTGTTCCTCGTGATCGCTTCCATCGCCACCTTCGCGACGGTGTGGGTGTGGGTCATGATCCTCGCCTCCCACGTCGCCATGAAGCGCGAGATCAAGCGCAAGGGGCTCCCGGCGTCGGAATTCGCATCGCCATGGTGGCCTGCGGCATCCGTGCTGACCATCGCCTTCATGGCCCTTGTGATCGTCATCCTTGGCGTCTTCGAGGACACCCGCGTGGCTTTGTACGTGGGCGCCGTGTGGCTCGGACTGCTGGTGCTGGCCTACAAGCTGTGGGTCCGCGGCGGCGGGCGCGTTCGTGCGGATCTCATTGACGAAACAGCCTCGATCCCCGTGATCGCCCAGCGGCACTAGCGGACACTGCCCGACGGCGGCTGCCCCCCTAGCCATCGACCGTCACCGCCGGCCAGCGCTATCATCAGGCATGGTTCCGTTCACCAACCTCCTGGCGTTTGCGCTGGCCGCACTGGTCCTCATCGCCATCCCCGGTCCCAGCGTCCTGTTCGTGATTGGACGCTCCCTCGCCCTCGGCCGCAAAGGCGGACTCCTGAGCGTGCTCGGAAACGCGCTTGGCATGGTTCCGCAGATCATCGCTGTGGCGCTCGGGCTTGGTGCGGTCCTGGCGCAATCGATCGTGCTGTTCACCATCATCAAGTTCGGTGGCGCGGCGTACCTGGTCTATCTCGGGGTGCAGGCGATCCGCCACCGCGGCGGGCGTTCGACGGCGGCTGGCCCCGCACCGTCGCGGTCCATGTGGCGGCTCATCCGCGAGGGTTTTGTCGTCGGTGCCAGCAACCCGAAATCGATCGTGTTCTTCGTGGCCGTGCTGCCCCAGTTCGTGGAATATTCGAGCGGCAGCATTCCGCTTCAGCTCGCCGAACTCGGAAGTGTTTTCCTGGTGATCGCCCTGATCTCCGACAGTATCTGGGCCCTCGCAGCGGGCACGGCACGCCACTGGTTTGCCCGCTCCCCGCGGCGGATCTCCACCCTCGGTGCCACGGGCGGGGTCATGATGATCGGGCTCGGCGGAACCTTGGCGCTTACAGGCACCAAGTCTTAGCGCCTAGGACCAGATGCACCTGCGGACTCAGCCGGCAGGAAGCCAATCCACGTGCGAGTCCGAGTCGTAGACCCGGCAAACCCGCACGCTGTCCTGGGCAGGACCATCGACAAGCTTGAGGGTGATCTTCATGAGGATGTCGTACGACGCCAGACCGGAGGCCGCAGTTGACTGCACGGGGTTCCCGGAGAAGGCCATGGAGACCACAGTGAATGGCCGGGGCACCACCGTTCCGGTCACAATTGAGGAGTGCGCCGCATCGCTTTGCAGCCGCGCCGTGCAGCTGTCCTTGATGCGTTGGATCCCGGCCGCGTCAAGGCCCTGCGCTCCAGGAGCAGGCGCCGCGGGGGCCGGAGCTGGCACGGCTGGCGCCGGCACAGGGGCATCGGGCTTGGCACTGCTCGCCGGGGCAGGGACGGGGGCCTGACTTGAAGGCGCGGAGCTGGCGGAAGCGCTGGATGAAGCAGCGCTGGCGGAAGCGCTGGCGGCTGGCGCTGAAGCGGTGGCACTCGGCGTCGTTGCCGGTGTCCTGGTGGCACCGGGTGCAGAAGCCGCTGCACTGACAATGGCCGACGGCGCGGCGCCGGCAATCGAGTTTGATGATGTCTGCGTGGCGTTGAGGGTGATCGCCCCGGCCAGCCCGACCGCCACCACCCCCGCAACGACAATTCCTGCTTTTGCCGCTCGTTGCATTGTTCCCCCTCCCAGACCTGACGGAACATTTGCTTTGAGCGTATGGACTGTTCGCCCGGCCTGGCATGCGTAACCCCTACCCGTCTTTTGCCCGGACTACTCGGGTCACCACTTGCTTGCGCTGGGGTGCTTGTCCGAGTAGTGGTCCAAGTGACGTGAGTGGCCCATGTGCCATAACGGGTGCAAGTCACTCATGTGTTGCGTGTGGTCGGCGCCTACCGTTGGAAGATCGCGACTGCAAAGGAGTGATTCCGATGTTCGATCCTTACTCAAGGCACGCTGCTCGGATGCGCAAGCAGCGCCGCCATGCGCTGGCTTTGCGACTTTGCCAGATATTTTCGCGGGCATCCAAACAGGCCAAAACGACTGTCTCCCCTTTCAAGGTGGGAGACTACGTGGCTGGAGACGATCCCTTCAACGGGTCCAAGGAAGGCGTGGTGGTCGTCATCAAAGGCCCATCGATTGGCTTGAGAACCGTCGTGCCAACGGGTGGCACCCTGGTCTACTACGACTACCGCCAATTGCGGAGGCCGTGGTGAATATGTCCGCCGCCGGCATTCCAGGCGACCGGTTCATGACAATCGCCGAGGTTGCCCAGGCGCTGCGGGTATCCAGAATGACCGTTTACCGCCTCGTGAACTCGCACGCCATCCACGCGGTGCGGTTCGGGCGGTCATACCGCGTTCCGGAGTCGGCGGTGGAGTCCTACATTGAGCATTCCGCCGTTGACGAGGCTGAGCAGAATCCCCCTAAGGCAGCCGGGGAGCCGTGAGGGTAATCGGTCCAACGGAATCACGCTCCACCGGCGGGCATTCAAGCTTAACCACCGGGCTCCCCGCCGGTTCGTCGACGCCGAGAAGCAAGCGCACACCCGCTGCGCCGAGCTCGTAGTGCGGCAGCGCGACGGTGGACAGCGGTGGCCGCATGTGGGCGGCGATGACTTCCTGGTTGTCGAAACCCACCACGGCCATGTCATCGGGAATAGACAACCCCTGCTGCTTCAGCCCGTCGTAGAGACCCATCGCCATGCGGTCGTTGTAGCAAAAGACTGCCGTGACGTCGCGTTTGAGGAGTTCCTCGACTGCTCCGTAGCCGCCTTCCTGGTCAGGATAGGCGTCGAACACGAGGTGCGGATCGAATCCGATTCCCGCGGATTCGAGCGCTTCCCGGTAGCCCTGGAGGCGTCCGTCCTTCGCCGGTGCAGGAATCGTGGCGTTGATGAAGGCGATCCGCCGGTGACCCTTGCGAAGGAGGATGTCGGTGGCCTCCCGTCCGCCATGGACTTCATCCGGGACCACGGCCAAGGCGTCGGAGTCCGGGGAGAAGCAGTTCACCAGTACGAAGTCTGTCTCTTGCAACGCTTCGGGGATCTCCGTTGGGCGGTGGAACCAGGTGGAGTACAGGATGCCGCGAACCTTGTGTTCGAGCATCATCGAGATGGCGTCTTTTTCGACAGGCTCGTCGCCCTCGGTGTTGGCGACCAGGAGCACGAATCCGTGTTTCCATGCTTCGTCCTGGGCGCCGTGGATGATTTGCCCCGCGAAGGGAGTCGTGGCGATCGCGTCTGCGACGAGGCCAATGAACCGTGAACTGCCGCTCACGAGGTTCTTCGCGAGGGCGTTCGGGCGGTATCCCAGTTCGCGGATGGTGTCCAGGACGCGCTTGCGGGTCCCGGCGCCGATCCTGGCGTCTTTCTTGTTGTTGACAACCAGGGAAACCGTAGCAACGGAGACTCCAGCCCCTTCCGCCACGTCCCGCATCGTGACCGGATGACTCGTCCTCGGAGTCGCCGGTGGATGCGAGGGGTTAACCTCGGGTTCTCTCAAGCTTTTTTCAGACGTCATTGGCCCTCCCCTCACAGTCTATCCAGTGGCCTCGTCCTCACCCCTTCGTCGCCCCGCTCTCGAGGCCTTGGATCATCGCCTTGTTGAGGACAAGGAACACGAGCAGCAAAGGGGTGATGGTGATGCAGACAGCGGCGAACGTCGCGGTCCAGTCGACCTTGCCCATTGCGCCGATGTAGTTCTGCAGCCCCAGAGGGATGGTCTTGAGCCCTTCGGAAAGCACGAAGGTGTTCGCGAAGATGAAGTCGTTCCAGATGAAGATGCTGTTCACCAGGACCACTGTCACTACCGTGTTGGTGGAGAGCGGAAGGGTGATGAGTCCGAAGATCCGGTACGGTCCGGCGCCGTCCAGGGAGGCTGCCTCATAGGTCTCGCGGGGAATGTATTCAAAGAATGACGAGAAGAGGTAGATCGACATGGGAAGGGCGAACCCCGCCAAGGGGATGATCATCGATTGGTAGGTGTCCAGCAGGTTCACGGACGAGTAGTCGATGAACAGCGGCACCAGCGCGATCTGCACCGGCACGATGATGCCGATCAGGAAGAGGCCCCGGACGAATTTGCTGAACCGGAATCCGAGGACCTGCAACGCATACGCTGCCATCATGCCCAGCAGGACGATCAGGAGGTTGGCACCCATCGTGACGATGAAACTGTTCAGGATGTTCTGGCCGAGGTTGCCGGTCTGGAAAGCGCGGGCGTAGTTGTCGAAGCTGATGGAACTCGGCAGCGCGAAGGGATCACCCGTGGCGAAGTCGTGCTCGTTGCGCAGGCTCGTGAGGAACAGCCAGGCGAGGGGGTAGACCTGCACGACGACGATGAGGACGATCAGCACCCTCGACAAGCTTCGGAAGACGTTCGGCTTGCGCCGCCGACGTCGGGGAGCCGGGCTGCTTGGCGGTGCAGGGATCGGCCGGGTAACCGGGGCTGTTTGCGCGGTCATGCGTCAGCCTTTCGTTTGAGCATGAGCAAGATGAATCCGACGGCGACGAGGCACTCGACCACGATGAACACCGAGATGGTGCTGGCGTAGCCGAAGTCGGTGCTGGTGAACGCGGTTTTGTACATGTAGGTCGTCAGGAGCTCCGAGGACTGGCCGGGGCCGCCGTTCGTCATGAGGTAAGGGATATCGAATCCACGCAGGCCGTAGGTCGTGGCCATGATGGTGGTGGTGATCCAGACAGGCCGGATGTAGGGAAAGCGGATTTTGGTGAACATTTGCCATTGGTTGGCGCCGTCCAGGCGTGCTGCTTCTTCAAGTTCCTGCGGGACGGCCAGCAGGGCCGCATAGATGATGAGCATGTACAGGCCCGTGAACCGCCAGCCTTCTGGCGCCGAAACAGCCGCGAGGACAGTATTGACGTCCGAAAGCCAGGGGCGCTCAAGGCTGTCCAGACCGATCCAGCCGAGGACCTGGTTGAGCAGGCCCACCGGATCGATCGAGTAGATGCGCACGAAGAGGAAGGCGATGGCTACCGTCGAGATCACGGCCGGCAGGAGGTAGAGGGTTTTGATGATTCCGGCACCGCGGCGCAGCGAGGTCAGGAGGCTGGCGACGAACAACGCGCCGCCCAATTGGAGGACGAGACAGATGGCGAGGTAGCCGAGGGCGTTGAAGAAGGAACGCCAGAACACGCCGTCGCCGGTGAGCATGTGCACGTAGTTTGCGAAGCCCACGAACTCCATGTCACTGATGCCGTTCCAGGAGAAGAAGCTGAGGAACAGCGATTGCAATATCGGGAACAGCACCGCGACGCCGTAGAGAAGCAGCGGCGGAAGCAGGAAGACCAGGACCGAGAGTCGTGATCGATTGGGAAGCATGGGAGTGCCTTTCGGGTGGGGGGCCTGGGCCCCCCACCGCTGCGTGTTATTTGAAGAACTTGGGAGCGTTCTGTGCGATGGTGCTATCCATCGTGCTGGTGAACTCGGCAGGCTTGACATTGCCCTGGGCCAAGAGCACGAGCTCTTGTTGCAGCCTGCTGTTGGTGGTCGGATCAAGCTGCGTGTCCCACGGCATCGCGAGCTTCGATCCGAGATCCTTCGCCTGGTCGACTGCCTTTTTGTACAGTGGCGTGGCGTTGGCTGGAATCGTCGTCTGGACGTTCGTCGTCGGCGAGAGGGCACCCGTGGCCGCGTATTCCGAGGGGTACTTGGCGAGGGCGAATTTCAGGAAGTCGCTCACCAGCGGGTCGAAGGTCTTCGAGTTGACCGCCATCCCTATACCTGAAGTTGCCACGTACTCGTTGGCGGCCGTGGCGGAACTTGGCGCGGCCGGAAGCGTGAAGTAGTCGACGTCGTTCCGCACCGCCGGATTCAGCTTGTCGGTAGCGAGGCTGGGCAGTTCCCAAGTACCGATGTTGTACATGGCGGCCTTGCCGGAGGTGAAGAGGTTCTGGGCGTCAGAGTAGCCCTGCGAGGAGAAGCCGTCCTGGAAGCAACCGGCCCCTCCGAGCTGGCTTATCCAGTTGACTGTCTTCTGGCCGGTGGCGTCGCTGAACTTCGCGTCACCTTTCTTGAGCTTCTGCACGAAGTCGGGTCCTGCATCGCGGAAGGGCTGGTAGGAGACGTAGCGCTCAAGCGGCCACTGGTCCTGGCCGTCAAGAGCGAGGGGCGTAATGCCGGCCTTGCGCAGGGCGGTGCACATCGCGGGGATATCGTCGAGTGACTTCGGCACTGACACTCCAGCCTGCTGGAAAAGGGCCTTGTTGTACCAAAAGTACTCGAGCTCGAACTGGAACGGGATCATGTAGAGGGATCCGTCGTCGAAACGTTGGTAATTCAGGGCGTTCGTCCGGTAAGTGTCGTAGACACCGAGGTCTTTGAGCAGCTTCTCGGCGTCGACCATCGTGCCCTTCTTGGCGAGTTGCTGGGCGAAGGGGGTAGCGTCCGTGTCGAACAGCTCCGGAAGCTTGTTTGCCGCGGCGAGGGTTTCGTACTTCTGGATGTACGAGGGCCGGTCAGGGGTCGTGATCAGGTTCAGGGAAAAGCCGGGATGGGTCTGGGCATACTCGTCGGCCACCTTTTTCATGACGTTGATGACTGCACCGTCAGCCGGCCGGGACAGAAGCCACGAGATTTGCCGCGGTTTGATGTTTCCGGTGGGGTTGACGTCGGAGGCGCTGCCGGCCCCTCCACCGCCGCAGGCGGAGAGTGCGAGGGCTGCGGCCGCTGCTACGGCGGCCGTTCGTATGAGCTTCTTCATGGGGGAAATCTCCTTTGATTTGAACGGAGGTCTGGCGCTGGGTATTTAGTTGTCTGTGCGCTTACGTATCTCAAGGTCAGTGAGGGTGATGGTGCCTTCACCGGCGAAAACGCCGATCCGGCCGTCCGGCAGCCCGTAGATCCGGGTGCTCAAGGCGACCTGCCGGTCGACGACGGCGACGCAGAGGTCCCCGTCCACGACAACTTCGAGGGTGTGTTCTCCGGGGGCGAGCTCGCAGGGGCGTTCCAGCTCGATCTCGAAGGGGACATCCCCTGAGACGTGCCATTGCGCGTCGCCGTTGATCTGACGGGGCCATCGGTCGAACACCATGCGTCCGCGCTTCGGTTCCAGGCGGATGATGTAGGACTCGTCCCCGTCCGCGCTTGAGCGGAGCAGCAGGCCGCATTCGGTGGTATCGGGTTCTATCTGCAGCACCGCCCGGGCGTAGAACTGCCGCGGGAGGACCTCATCGGACACCAAGGCCGAGTATCCGTCGGGAGCATGCAGCACCTCCGGAAGGGCGCTGCCGAAGGTTACCGGGATCTCGTCCCAGAAGCTCTCGACAAGCTCGTCTGCAAAGGAAAACGCGAGGGTGCCGTCGTCGTTCTGGCGGGCCTCGAGGACGGACATCGTGCCCGCCCACTGCCAGGCGCCGTCGTCGCGGTTGTCCTCCTTGCTGGCGATCCAGCCGAAGAAGAACCGGCGGCCATCCCGCTCGGCCGTCTTCGAGGCATAGAAGGCGCGGCCGTCAACGGTGTCCCGCGCTGGCACGGTCCATGGCCCATCGGGACTTTTCGCCATGCGGTAGCGCGTGGTGAAGGACTCGGAGAATTCCGAATAGACCAGGTACCACCAGTCGCCCCAGGCGAAAACGTCCGGGCATTCGTGCGTGATGTACCGGCGGGGATCCCAGAACGGCCCGGCATGCTCCCAATCCATCAGGTCAGTGGAGAGGCATTGGGCGATCACTCCGCGGCGGCGGTCCGGACCGTCCGCGTGCCGTGCGGCCAGCAGCATCCGCCATAGGCCGCTTGCCTCGTCCTTGAAGACGAACGGATCGCGCCAGTCGCCGGATTCGTAGCCGGCCGGGGCACCGAAGGTCAGTTCCGGATGCCTGACCCAGCTCAGCATCCCGTCCGTGCTCGTGGCGTGCATGACAAGTTGCAGCGGGGCTCCGTCGGATCCGAGGTGCTCCGGATTCTGTCCCGTATAGAACAGGTGGTGTATTCCGGACTCGTCGCAGACAACACTGCCGGTGTAGGCATTGAAGTCCGCCTCGTCCTCCCCGCCATGATGCAGCGACACACCATGATCCTCGAACCGCGTGAGGTCCTTGGTGGTCACGAGGTTCCAGGACGTTCCCGGCTTCGGATCGTTCCGCACCTCGTGCAGATAGAAGAGCCAAAACTCCCCGTCCTTCTGGAACGGGATCACGTCTCCAACCCATCCATCGGTGGGCTGGAAGAAGACTGAGTAAGTCATCAGCGTTGATGTCCATTTCTGCTAAAGCGTTTGATCACTGCAAGCGTAACCGAGGTCACACTTTTGATCAAGCGTTTAAGCAGCCTGTTTTTGCGGACTGATCCGAACGCTGCGGAATCGGCCCGGCGGTGCGGGAGTTAACGCACGACAACTGGGTGCGCAGCTAGGCAGTCGCGCAGACCGCGCGGTTCCGTCCAAGGGACTTGGCCTGGTACAGGGCTTTGTCTGCGGCCACGATCATGTGGGCCACCTCGGCGTTGGCGAGGGTGCTGGGGGCGATGCCATAGCTCACAGTGGGGAAGGTGACACCGTCCGGCGGTTCTGCCGAGGCCAAACGGCGGCTGATTTCGTTGGCAATGATTTCTGCACTCTCGAGATCGGCCCCGGGCAGCAGGATGGTGAATTCCTCTCCGCCATACCTCCCGACAAGGTCTGTGTGGCGGACCGAGGCCTGACACGCCGCGGCGAAGGCCTGGATGGCGGTGTCGCCCGCAGCGTGGCCATGGCTGTCGTTGAGTGATTTGAAATGGTCGAGGTCGGCGAGGATCAACGTGGAGATCGATCCCGCAGAGTGCAGCCTGCCGATCTCCTGGGTGGCCAGCTCCATGAAGGCGGTACGGTTCAGGAGCCCCGTCAGGCCGTCCCGGGTGGCGCGTTCGTTGAGCCCGTTGATGAGCTGCTCGTTACTCAGCGCAGTCATACTGAAGGACACGGTGACAAGAAGGACGATGGTGACCACACTGGTGGTTGCCGAGCTGAGAAAGGTGCCGAAATCCGGACCGTCGGGTCCTTCAACGACATATGCGATCCCGCGGCAGAAGAAGAACGACGCCAGCACTCCTGCGGCGAGAGCCAAGGAGCGATGGGCCTGTGAAACGCCGGGCTTCAACCGCCAGAGTTCAACCGTTGCCAAACCCATGCCCAAGGACATCATGGCCAAATACACCAGGCCGCCGGACCATGCGTTGGTGGCCGGGTTCTCCAGCGTGGCGGCCACAGCCGTGGCGACGGGTCCGGCGAGGAGCTGCCATCGCGGCGTCGGAAGCAAGCGCAGGGAGCGCGAGCCCGCCCACACGCTGAACGCCCCGGCCACCAGCAAAGCGTTGCCGAGTGGCCCCGCCCAGACTTGCTGGGGAGTCCCGGCGAGCAGGTACGCCATGTTCCCCGAGAGCAGGAAAACGAGAGCGAGGCACCACCACCCGCTGTACGAGGAGCGGGTCCGGCGGAACGATCCGAAAAACAGCAGGCAGAGCGTAAAAGCGACAATGCCCAGAGCTATCTTCAGGCTGACCGGATCGAGACCCATATGCGCTCCCCTCGTGGGCACCAGCCTACGACATCGAGGGGTAAGTTAACGGGCGGACCAGCCCCCGTCCATCGTGTAGCTGGCCCCGGTGACCATGCCGGCGTCGTCGGACGCTATCCACGCGGCCAGCGACGCTACTTCCTCCGGCTCCACGAGGCGCTTCACCGCGGACTCCGTCAGCATGACCTTCGCCAGGACTTCCGATTCAGGGATGCCGTGCAGCAGTGCCTGGTCCGCGATCTGCTTCTCGACGAGGGGCGTACGCACGTATCCCGGATTGATGCAGTTGGAAGTGACCCCGTGCTGGCCACCCTCGAGGGCCGTCACTTTGCTGAGCCCCTCGAGCCCGTGCTTGGCCGAGACATACGCGCTCTTGAATGCCGACGCCCGCAGCCCATGGACCGAGGAGATGTTGATGATCCGGCCGAATCCGTTGGCGTACATGTGCGGGAGTGCTGCCCGGATGAGGAGGAAAGGGGCTTCGAGCATAAGGGTCAGGATGCGGCGGAAGTCTGCCGGTTCGAATTCTTCGATGGGGGCAACCTTCTGGATGCCGGCATTGTTCACGAGGATGTCGCACTCCAGGCTGAGTCCCGCCAGGGCCTCAGCGTCGAGCAAGTCGACGGCCCAGGCCGTGCCGCCCAGCTTGTCGGCGAGCGCCGCGGCTCCGGCGGCATCGACGTCGGCCACCACAACTTTCGCGCCGCGCGCGGCGAGGGCCGTGGCACATGCTGCGCCGATGCCGCCCGCCCCGCCGGTGACCAGGGCCTTGCGGCCCTCGAGACTCATGCGCGGGCCGCCATGGGGAGCCCGTGGCGAACGGCGTCGGCGTTGTCAACGTCTTCCAGCGCCACTCCGCGGGTCTCCTTGAGCGTCAAGACGACGACGGCAGTGATGGCGCAGGCGATCACCAGATAGATCGCCGTGGGCATCCAGGAACCGGTGTCCTTGAGCCACTGCGTCGCCAAGAGCGGGGCCAGCGAACCGGCGAAGATCGAGGTGACCTGCGAGCCAAGGGAGACGCCCGAGTAGCGCATCCGGGTGGGGAAGAGCTCGGTCATGATGGCCGGCTGCCCTGCGTACATGAAGGCATGCAAGCAAAGGCCGACGGTCACGGCGGCAACGATTACCACGGGGTTCCTGGTATCGAACATGGGGAAGGCGAAGAACGGCCACGTGGCACCGCTGATGGCACCGATGAGGTAAACCGGCTTGCGTCCCCAGACGTCTGCGAGCCGGCCGAGCTGCGGGATGACCACGAAATGGACAACGTGCGCGATCAGGAGGGCGAGCAGCAAGGAGGAGGTGTCGTACTTGTCCACGCTCTTGAGGTACACGATCGAGAAGCTGACCACGAGGTAGTACATGATGTTCTCCGCGAGCCTCAGTCCCATGGCCTGGAGGATGCCCTTGGGGTACTTGCGGATGACCTCGCCCACGCCGTAACTGATGGCTTGTTCCTTCTCCACCTGGGCCTTCGCCTCAAGGAAGATCGGGGCCTCGGTCACGTGGGTGCGGATGTAGTAGCCCACGAAGACGATCACGGCGGAGAGCCAGAACGCCACACGCCATCCCCAGCTGAGGAATGCTGCGCTGCTGAGGGTGGTGGACATGATGAAGAGGACCAGCGTGGCGAGGAGGTTGCCGACGGGAACCGCGGCCTGCGGCCAGCTTGACCAGAATCCGCGGGACTCCTTGGGGCTGTGTTCTGCCACCAGCAGCACCGCGCCACCCCATTCGCCACCCAGTGCGAAGCCTTGGATGAAGCGGAGCGCCACGAGCATGGCCGGCGCCCAGTAACCGAGGTCGGCGAAGCCGGGGAGGCAACCCATGAGGAAAGTGGACACGCCGACAATCACAATGGTGAGCTGCAGGGTGGGTTTGCGGCCGAGCCTGTCGCCGATCTGGCCGAAGACGATGCCGCCCAAGGGCCGGGCCACGAAGCCCACCGCGTACGTCAGGAACGCCTGGATGATGCCGTCAAGGTCGTTGCCGGTGGGCGGGAAGAAGTACTTGCCGAAAACCAGCGTTGCGGCGGTGGCGTAGAGGAAGAATTCGTACCATTCCACCACCGTGCCCACCATCGAGGCGGCGACGATCTTCTTGAGGCCTGCGCCTTTGCCGGTCGCGGCGGCGCCGGCTGCGGAGCGTTGTCCTACGCTCATGTCCATCTCCTTAGTGTCCACACTGACACGCGTTGTGATCCACAACACGAAATGCTCCAATGAGTATTGCCGCACATTACTGCGGCTTCAATAACCAAAATGGCACTAAGTGTGTGCAGAATTGCAGATATGAATCCGAATCCAGACGATCTCCTGGTCCTTCTCGCGGTGTCGCGCTCAGGTAAGTTCACGACGGCCGCCCAAGCCTTGGGACTGAACCACACCACCGTTTCCCGCAGGATCGCCGCGCTCGAGAAAGCGCTCGGCGGCCGGGTCCTCGCGCGGGCGGCAGGCGGCTGGGAAGTCACGGAGCTCGGAGCCGAGGCGGTGGGCGTGGCAGAGCGGATCGAAGCGGCGGTGGGCACACTGGGACCGGAGGACCGCGCGCCGGACCCGATTGCCGGCGTCGTACGCATGACCGCAACTGACGGTTTCAGCGCGTACATCGCGGCACCGGCCGTGGCGCGCTTGCGGCGATCGCATCCCGGCCTCACCGTGGAGATCATCACCGTGACACGCCGGGCGCTCCAACAGCGTTCCGGCCTGGACCTCGAAGTGGTGGTGGGCGAACCCCAGGTGCACCGGGCCGAGGCTGTGCTGCTGGGCGAGTACATGCTGGGAATGTATGCCTCGCGCGAGTATTTGGCTTTTCACGGCGTACCCGGCACCGTGGAAGAGCTGACGCGGCATCAGCTGGTCTATTTCGTGGACTCCATGCTGCAAGTGGACGACCTCGATGCCCCTCGCCGGCTGGTCCCATCCATGCGCGACGGCTTGAGCTCCACCAACGTCTTCGTCCATGTTGAGGCGACGCGCGCCGGGGCCGGTATCGGCTTCCTGCCGTGCTTCATGGCGGACCGGCACCCGGACCTCGTACGGCTGCTCCCCTCGGATTTCGCGGAGCTACTCCCCTACTGGATGGTCCTGCGGCCCGACTCGATGCGCCGCCCCGCTGTTGCCGCCGTCGTGCACGCCCTGCAAGAGGAGACGGCCGCCCACCGCGAGCTGCTGCTGGCGCGCCGCTGAGCCGCGTCCTTCCCCCGCCGACGCTCGCTCACATATAAGCCCAAACCGGCGGACGCTCGCTCACATATGAGCCCAAACCGGCGGACGCTCGCTCACATATGAGCCCATCGGTGAGTGAAGGTCAGGCGGCCGGCTGCGGGTCGTGCCGGATCTGGGCGCCGACGGCGAATGCCCGGACCTTGGCATCGTTCCAGATATGCGCCGGAACGGCTCCGCCGAGGAGCTTCCGGGCGAGTTGGGGATCGTCGCCGAAGGGCTCGTGGCTGCCGGCCATGATCATGTTCCCGTACCGCCGGCCCTTGAGCATCGCGGGATCGGCAATGATCATCGTGTGCGCGAAGGTGTCTGCGATGGTGGCGGCGTCCTCGCGGGCGTTCTTGAGGTCCGGTGCATCTCCGGAATTCACCACATAGAGCCCGCCCGGAGCCAGCACCCTCTGCGCGTGATCGTTGAATTCGCGGGTCGTGAGCGCCCTCGGAGTAAGGGCGCCGGCAAAGACGTCCCGGATGATGAGGTCCCGGGTGTCCGGAGTGAGGCCTTCCGTGACTTCCCTGGCTTCGCCCACCCGGATCCGAAGCAACGGGGCCTTCGGCAGGTCGAACCAGCCGCGCACGTATTCGGCCAGCTTGCCGTCGAGCTCCACCACCACTTGGCGCGCGTCGGGGTAGGCGGCGTGGAAGTACCGGGCCAGGGAACATGCTCCGCCGCCGAGGTGCAAGGCACGCAGCTTCGGCTTGGACTCGGGCGGCCATCTGGATTCCACCAGGGCCGCAATCCAGCGCATGTACTCGAAGTCCAGGAACAACGGCTCTGCAACATCGATGTGCGAGCTCATGACGCCGTTGATCTTCAGGAGCCAGCCGTTGGAGTTGTCCGGGTCGGCAACGAGTTCGCAGTCGCCTGTGTCGATGTAGTAGACGCCCTCCACGGGACCGTTCGGCTTTGTGCCCGCGGGCACCTCGATGACCCCGGCCGCTTGCCCGGCGCCCCTGCCCTTGCCACGCTTCGCCACTACAGCCGCCCTCTTCCGGTCATGCTTCAACCCTAGTTGACGCCGCAGCCTTGCGGTCAGCCCCCGACGGCGGCGCGCACCATCTTGCGGTCAGCCCCCGACGGCGGCGCGCACCATCCGGATCTCCGGCAGTTCGTGCCACTCCGGCGGCAAAAGCTGACGTGTTCCGTCGGGCCGGAAGCCGTTCTTGCGGTAGAAAGCCTGGGCCCGCGGATTGTCTTCAAGCACCCACAGAAAGGCGGCAGAGTCGCCGATCACGGCGTCGACCAATGCTTGCCCCACGCCCAAACCGTGCACGCGACGAAGGGTGTAGATCACCTGCAGTTGGAGTTCGCAGGGCCGGTCCGCTTCCGGGGCCTCGCGGGCGAAGGCGATGCCCACCAAGGCACCGTCGGCGTCGTGGGCGAGCATCGGCTTGTACGAGCCCGCCAAGGCTTCCCGCTGCCTCTCGATCCGCATGTTGATGGTGGCCTCACGGAGAGCGAAGAACTCCTCGGGCAAGAGGTGCCCGTAGCTTTCCCGCCAGGCAGCCAAGTGCATGCGGGTCAGGGGCTCAACGTCGTCCACCGTTGCCCGGCGGAGGGTAAATTCCATTCGCCCAGCCTAGCGTCACACCACCCGGGCTATCGCGAAGCCGTCCCATCCCTTGGATCCAACCGTTTGGATGGCCGTTGCGTCGAGGCGCGGATCCTTGCCCATCATCTCCAGTGCCCCCACGATGCCCGGAGCGTTCACCTCGTCCATGGAAGGATCCAGGATGGCGCCCTCCCAGATGACGTTGTCCATCACGATCACCGTGCCCGGCCGCCCGAGCCGGATCGCCCAGTCCAGGTAGTTGGAATCGTTCTCCTTGTCGGCATCAATGAAGACAAAGTCGAACGGCCCGTCCAGTGAGGGATCTTCGGCAAGCTCCGCAAGGGTTTCCAGCGCGGGGCCGATCCGGATATCTACTTTGTGGCCGATCCCTGCCATGTCAACGTTCGCCCGGGCGATTTCAGCGTGTTTCGGGAGATATTCGCACGTGACCAGTCGGCCGTCGTCGGGCAGTCCCTGGGCCATCCAGATCGCGCTGAAGCCGGCCAACGTGCCGATTTCCAGCACGCGCCGCGCACCGGACAGCTGCACCAGCATCTTGAGCAGCTTGCCGGCGTTCGGCGCCACCTCGATAGGCGGCATCCCGGCGTCGAGGGCGGATTGCACCGCGTGTTTGAGCGCGGCGTTCGGGCGGACGACGGCAGTGGACAAGTATTCCTCGACGGCCACCCACCCGGGCTGGGCCTTGTGTTCAAACATGGCCCCAGTCTGGCACCGGGTCACGGCGAAGGAAAGGACCGGCTATTCGCCCGCCTTATCGATCGCCTTTTCCAACCGCTCAACTTTGCCCGTGAGCTCCCCTTCGAAACCCGGCCGGATGTCCGCCTTGATCACCAAGGAAACCCGGTTTCCGTACTTGCCCACCGCCTCGGTGGCGCGCTTGACGACGTCGAATACTTCATCCCACTCGCCTTCGATGGTGGTGAACATCGAGTCCGTCTGGTTGGGGAGCCCGGAATCGCGGACGATCTTGACGGCCTCGGCAACGGCGTCGTGCACCGAGCCATCAGCGGATACGGCGCCAGCAGCGGGCTGGCCGGACGGGGCAACTGAAAAGGCAAGCAACATGAATCCAGTCTTTCACGGGCAAGAATGTCACAAAAGTGATTGGAGCCCCTCCGTTGCTACTGTGAGCAGCATGGACCGGCCCTTGGAACGCAAGCCACTTAGAGCTGACGCTGCGCGCAACGTTGACAAGATCATCACCGCGGCGCGCCAGTGCTTCCGCGAGCTGGGCCCGGAGGTTCCGCTCCAGACGATCGCCACCACCGCAGGTGTTGGCCCGGCTACCCTGTTCCGCAACTTCGCTGACAAAGAACAACTCGTCCTGGCCGCCCTGTCGCGGCAACTCAGGCTTCATGTCGACCCGGTCGTGGAAGATGCCCTTGCTGGCATGGATGCCGCCGTCGGGCTTATCAACGTGATCGACGCCGTGGTGCAGGTTGCCAGCGAAGACGCGAACTTGCTGGGCGCCGTCGCCGGCCGCCGCGGACTCTTGGTGGGCATCACAGGCGGCTTGATCGATTCCATGGCTGAACTGCTTAGCCGCGGCCAGGGTCAGGGTTCGCTGCGCCGGGACATCTCCATCGAGGACATGGTGCGCCTTGTTGCCATGCTGATCGGCGCCGTGGACACCATGGAGCCGGGGTCCCGCGCTTGGGAACGGCCGGTTGCCTTGCTTGAGGACGCCATCCGCACCGAACGCCCGTCGCGCCCGCTGCCACAGCAGACCCCCATTCCCGGGATGGCTTTCGAGTAACCAGCGCACGACGGCGTTGCGCGCCGCTGCCACGGTTGGAACCGCGCGCACCGGTTCAGCGCCAGCCGAGCAGCCGCAGGCAGGCAGCAGCCGCCGATCCGACGATGACCACCACAAGGAACGGGGCACGGAGCCACAGCGCGACGGCCCCGGCTGCCAGCGCACCGAGCCGGGCGTCGAAGGCCAGGGACTGCCCGGACGCAACCGCGTTGACGACGGTCAGGGACGCCAGCAGGCCGATGGTCATGGTGCCGGCCACGCGCATCATCCGCGGACTCCGCAGCAGTTTCGCCGGTACGAAATAACCCGAAAGCTTGGTGAGGTACGCCAGTCCGCATGCGATAAGGATCCAGAGCCAAAGGTTCATTCGGCGTTCCTTTCGCGGCTGGAAGCTTCAGCGTTTGAATGACCGCGCGGGTAGGGATCGACGTCGGGCTCCATGCCTTCGTCACTGCGTCCGTGGCTGAACCAGCCAATGGCCCCGGCCACGACGGCGGCCACGAGGATGGGCACGCCCGCCGGAACGAACGGAACCGTAATAATGGTTGCCAGAGCAGCAGCAGCGGCGATCGCCCAGGGTTCACGGCCCTTGAGCCGAGGCCAGAGCAGGCCCAGGAACGCTGCCACGGCGGCGCCGTCGAGCCCCCACTGCTTGGGATCGCCCAAGGAATCGCCCGCCAAGGCTCCGACAGCCGTGAAGATGTTCCACAGCACGAAAATGCCGAGTCCGGCCGTCCAGAAGCCACGGCGCTGTTCGTCGGAATCGCTTTGTCCCGAGGCAGTGGCTGTGGACTCGTCGATGGTGATGTGTGCTTGCGGGTACTTGAGCCATCCGCTGGGACGCAACAGCGCGTTCATCTGCATCCCATAGATGCCATTGCGCAAGCCCAGCAGCGCGGCAGCAGTCATGGCCGCAATGCCGGAACCGCCGCCCGCCACGACGCCGATGAAGGCGAACTGCGATCCTCCACTGAACATGAGCAGGCTGAACGCCATGGTCTGCCAGAAGCTGAACCCGGAGGCTGAGGCCAATGCCCCGAACGAGATGCCGTAGAGACCCGTTGCGATGCTGATGGAGAGGCCCACCTTCACCGCCGGGGATTCGAGGAGTTTCATGCGCCCCGTTTCGCTCCAGCCAGACTCCATGCCCACAGGATCAAAGGGAGCTGCAGAGGCAGGCGCAGGGTGTGAATCCGCCGCGCGGACGACGTTCCGGCGGGAGAGTATGCGCGGCGGAGCGCGTCCACGTGGCCGGCCAGGAACGCCGTGAACATCAGCGTGGTGCCACGAGCTGCGGCCCTGCGCGTGGCAGGAATGAGGAGCCCGACGGCGGCAACCGCCTCAAGCAATCCGCTCACCGCGATCCATTCCTCCCGGGACATGACCGCCAAAGCGCCGTTCCGAGGTGCGGTCGCGTTGGCCTTGCCTTGGCCGGCTTCGAGTTCGAAGCCTTCTCTCGGATTGTCAACGCGGCACAGATAATCCGGGACGACCGGTGCAAAGAACTTCGGCTGCTGGAAGTGCTTCCTGGCGCTTACGAGTAACAGTGCACTCATGGCCGCCGCGGAGATTGTCTGGGTTGTCCGGGCGGACCATGAAAAAGGCATGTATTCATGCAACCACAGCCCCGCCCGGCGCGGTAACCGAAGAGTTGCCTGACCGAGCGTAGGCAATTCATTGCCGTTCAAGATACTGGACTAAGTTCAGCATGATGTATGTTTTTCTTTAGACCGTGGCTGACACCGTCCGCCGCACCGTCCGCCGCCACAAGAAATTCAACGAGGAGTTCCATGCGCATCGCCCGACTACAAACCCCTTCCGGCCCGACGCACGCAGTCCTGCGCAACGGAAGCTGGGACCATATCGAGGACCCCTTTGCCGAGGTTCTTTCTTTCACCGGGAAATCCAGTTCCGCGGACGGCGCCTTGTTCCTCGCCCCGGTCCGACCTTCTGTGGTGCTAGGAATCGGGCACAACCTGGGCAACAACAACCACGTGCTGCCCATCCAGGCTTGGCACAAGTCGGTCCACAGCATCGCCGGCCCCGGTGATGACATCGTGGCCGTGCGCAACGCGGGCACAGTTAACGTGGAAGGCGAACTGGCCGCCGTCATCGGAAAGCGTGCGGAGAAGCTCACGGCCGAGAACGCCCTGAGCCACGTCCTGGGCTACACGGTGGTCAACGACGTCACCAATGTGGACCAAAACCAGGTCGACGAAAAACTCTTCCAGGGCAAGTCCGGCACCAACTACACGCCGCTCGGACCGTGGATCGAAACCGGGATCGAGGACCCGGACAACGTGAGCACCGAGGTAGTGGTCAACGGCGAGGTCAAAGCCAGGTCCGGTTCCTTCAACCTGCCATCCTCCATCACGGATTGCCTCGTTTACGTCACCCAATGGCTGACGCTGGAACCGGGAGACATCATCATGACGGGCGCCCCGAACACCTTCGTGGCTGTCCAGCCCGGCGACCGGGTGGACATCACGCTGGGCGGCATCGGAACCCTCAGCAACACGGTCATCTGACTCGCAGTCGTTGTCGTTTTGGGGCCCCAGAACGACAACAACTGAGGCCCTAAAGCTGGGCCAGGACTTGCGCCGGCTTGTTCGTGGTGATCTCGTGGATCCCAAGGCCTTGGCATAGGGCAACATCGTTCTCGGAGTCAACGGTCCACACCCGGAACCGGCGGCCTGATTCAAGCCAGCGCTGGACGGTGCGGGCATGCTTGCGGACGTAGTCGATGCCCGGGCCGGCCAGTCCCACCTCGCAGTCGTCCAGGATCCGCTCGCCTTCCTGCTGGGCTGCCTTCATCACGTTGGCCACGGCTCCCCCCGTGATGACGCCCAGGCCAAGTTCATCGCGGACTTCCTCCACCGTGACGTCGTCCACCAGCTGGCAGATGTGCTCCGCGGGAACGAACTGGAGCAGGTGCTTGACCGAATCCGGGCTGAAACTCATGAAGGAAACCTGGATGTTGTCCAGCATGGACGTCTCTGCGTTCCACCCTTCGTTGCCCAGAAGCTCGAGCACGCGGTCTTCAAGCTTGAGCTGGTACGGGCTCGGGTGCTTGAGCTCAATGGCCAGGCCGATGGTCCTGCCGGCACCGCGCAGGATCTCCAGCAACTCCGGGAGCGTCAGGAGCTGGTCCGACTTTGCGCCGTACTGGTCCGGAATCCGGGCGCCCTTCCAGGAAGAGAAATCCAGCTGCCGCAGCTCTTCGAGGGTCTTCTCCGCCACGGGACCGGTGCCGTCCGAGGTACGGTCCAAGTTTGCGTCGTGAAGCAGGACAACGTGCTGGTCCCTGGTCAGGTGGACGTCGCACTCGACGCCGTCGGCGCCATCGGCGATTGCCTTCAGGTATGCGGCGCGTGTGTGCTCCGCAAATGCGGCACTCGCTCCGCGGTGGGCGTAGACCATGGGCCGCGTGTTTTGCTCCGTGCTTTGCTCTGGGCGACCGGGCTCGTCATTCGTCATGGGGATACGGTAGCCCACGCCCACGACGGCGACGGGGCTACGCTGGGCACATGCAGGTGAACTCTGAACAAATCCCGGTGACCGAGAGCGATAGCGACCCGACGGCGGAGGCCACGCGGCACGCAGATGCCCGGGACAGCTCTACGGTTGCGGCCGGCGTCGGGCAACGAAACGGTGACGCCGAAAAGGCCGCTGCCCTGCGTCGGATGAAATCGGTGGCGCTGGCGCTCCTGATTGTGATGGCGGTGGTTTTCACCGCTGCTTTCGCCTTGCAAAGGCAATATTCATGGCTGGAATACGTGCGGGCCGCTGCCGAGGGCGGCATGGTGGGAGCGTTGGCCGACTGGTTCGCCGTCACTGCGCTGTTCAAATACCCCATGGGCCTGAAAATCCCGCACACGGCCATCATTCCGCGGCGCAAGGACCAGATCGGCGCTTCGCTTGGGGAATTCGTGGAGACCAACTTCCTGTCCGAGCAGGTGGTCCAGGAGAAGCTCGCGAACGTGGACATCGCCCGGAAAGCCGGCAAGTGGCTCGCTTCCCCGGGCGGCCCGGAGCGTATCGCGAAGGAAGGTTCAGCACTGATCCGCGGAGCGTTTACCGTGCTGAACGATGACGACGTCCAGGCAGTGATCGAGGGCATGGTCCGCAAGCACCTGCTCACTCCGCCATGGGGACCGCCCGTGGGCCGGATGGCCGAACGGATCTTTGCCGACGGTCACCACCACAAGCTGGTCGATCTGTTGGTTGACCGTGCGGCGGATTGGGTGGAAGCGAACCACTCTACGGTGAACCGGCTCGTGTCCGACCGTTCACCCCTCTGGGTTCCGTCCTTCGTGGACGACATCGTGGGAGACCGGGTCTACAACGAAATCGCCAAGTTCATCCGGGCGGTGCAGCAGGATCCGGATCATCAAGTGCGCCAATCGATCGATACCTACCTCGGCGATCTCGCCCAGGATCTTCAGCACGATCCCGCAATGATTGCCCGGGCCGAGGCAATCAAGACCCAGGTCCTCGGTGATCCCGAGGTCCGCGAACTCGCTTCCCGCACGTGGGGCACCATCAAGGACGCGCTGCTCACCGCCGTCGACGATCCCGACAGCGAACTGACACAGCGTTTCAAGAGTGCCGTCCGGGACTTCGGTTCACGGCTTGTCAACGACGACGAGCTCGCGGGAAAGGTCAATGCCTGGATCGGTGATGCAGCCGGGTACCTCGTCAAAACGTACCGCTCCGATATCGCGGGGGTCATCACGGACACCGTCGCACGCTGGGATGCCGAGGAAACCTCGCAAAAGATCGAACTCCAGGTGGGCAAGGACCTGCAATACATCCGCATCAACGGCACGGTGGTGGGATCGCTGGCCGGGCTCGCGATCTTCACCGTGGCGCACTTGGTTTTCGGCTGACGCGGGTTCGGGCCGGCCGCAACAAGGGACACGCCCAACGCTGCCTCTGAGCAACGGACATAATCCCATCATGTCCACTCCTCGTACCCAGGAAGGCGCATGTCCAACACGGGTGCTCGGCAGGCAGCAAGGGGCATGTCCGGTGGAGGGGAACCCTCAGCCCAGGAAACGAATCCGCTGGCCGGGGCGGGCTTGGCCCAACAAGTCCAGATCCGTGCGACGCACCACGGCAATCACGGGGTAGCCACCCGTCACGGGATGATCAGCGAGGAATACCGTGGGAAGGCCCGACGGCGGCACTTGCAGTGCGCCGAGCACCATGCCTTCGCTGGGCAGTTCCTCGAGCCGGGTCTGGGTGAGCGGACGGCCCACCAGTCGGGCACCGATCCTGTTCGAATCAGGCGACAGAGTCCATTCCTGGCTGACAAGGCGGCGCCAGGAACCGTCGTCGAACCAGTCTGCCCGGGGGCCGCGGTCCACCCGGGCCGTGATGGCGCGCCCCGGATCGGGAGCGCGGCGGATGGCAGGGAGGGCATGCGCGTTGTTGCGGGTCCCAATGCCCGCTCCGGCCCCCGCGCCGGCCCCAGATCCAGGTCCGGGAACGGGAACGGAACCCGTTCCGGAAACCAGGCCGTTGCTCGCGGAAACACGCCCGATTCCCAACTGCCCACCCGACTTCAGCGGCGCGGGGCCTTCACCGGAGAGCATGTCCGTGCTGCTTGAACCGAGGAGCTGGGGAGCATCGATGCCGCCCTGTACCGCCAGGTAATATCTCAGTCCGAACAGCGGAGCAGCGAAGTCCAGCACCGCACCCGGTGCCACCCGTACGGCTTGGTTCAGCGGAATCTCGGCGTCGTTGAGTGTCACGATTCCCTCCGCCCCTGTCACCGCGACCGTCGACGCCGTGACGAACCTCAAGCGAAGCCCACCCAGCAATATCTCCAATCCGGCCGCTTCCGCAGGATTCCCCACCAGCAGATTGGCAAGCCGGAGTGATTGCCGGTCGAGGGCGCCGGAAGGGCTCAGCCCTAGCGAAGCCCAGCCCGGCCGGCCAAGGTCTTCCACCAAGGTGAGTGGTCCCGGGTTCACCACCACGATCCCCATCAGGCCTCCACGAATCGGACCAGGTCACCCGGCCGGATCAGCGCGGGCTCGGCTTTGGACGCATCCCACAGTGCCGCTGTCGTGGTTCCGATCAATTGCCAACCGCCTGGAGAGGATCGCGGGTAGACGCCGCTGAACTCGCCTGCGAGGCCAACCGAGCCGGCCGGGACGGCAGTGCGTGGAGTGTTCCGACGCGGTACGCGGAGCCGCTCATGCGTGGTGACCAGGTACACGAAGCCGGGCGCGAAGCCGGAAAAGGCGGCCGTCCACTCCGAGCTCGTGTGAAGCTTGACCACTTCGGCCTCGCTCATGCCGAGGAACTGTGCCGTCTCGGCAAGGTCGGGGCCGCCGTAGGAGACCTCGATGGTCACTTCGCGGCCGGAGGCGGAGACCCCCGCTGCAGGCTCCGCGGACTCCAGCCAGTCGCGGACGTCGGAGGGGCGGATCGTCCCGGGATCGAAGGTGACGAGGACGGTGCGGGCGGCGGGCACGACGTCGATGATCCCCTGCGGCGCAGAAAAGCGAGCCGAAGCGCCGGTGCCGGTCAGCCCGCGGTAGTACGCGACGACGGCGGCGAGTCCGGGCAGTTCCACCAAGAAGGCGCTGTCGCCGCAGGGCAAAAGGATCCGCTCAGGCGAAGGATTCAATCTCCACACCAGCTTCCTCAAGGCCAGCGCGCACCGCCGCAGCCAGCTCAACAGCACCCGGAGTGTCGCCATGGATGCACAACGAATCGGGCTTCACCCGAACCACCGTGCCGTCCACGGCCAGCACCTCGCCCCGTACGGCAAAGCGCACGGCCCGTTCGACTACCGCGGCGGCGTCGTGCACCAGTGCACCGTCCTGCGAGCGCGGAACCAACGTTCCGTCCGGCATATAGCCGCGGTCCACGAAGGCCTCCCGGAACACCGGGTGCCCGGATTCTTCGGCGATCCGCAGCAAGGCGGAACCCGGCAGGCCAAGGACAGGAAGCCCGGGATCGTAGGCGTGAATCGCGGCCACCACGGCTTCGGCCTGCTCGACGTCGTGAACGATCCTGTTGTACAGGGCACCATGGGGTTTGGCGTAGTCCACGGAAGCGCCCACCGCGTGGGCCATGCCGTCCAGGGCACCGAGCTGGTAGAGGACGTCGCCGAAGAGCTCATCGAAGGACATGTCCATCGCTCGGCGCCCGAAGCCATGCAGGTCCCGGTAGCCCACATGGGCGCCGACCCGGACGTCGAGCTCGAAGGCGACACGGCAGCTGTCCAGCATCGTCACCGGGTCCCCGGCGTGGAAGCCGCAGGCAACGTTGGCGCTGCTGACAATCCGGAACATTGAAGCGTCGTTCCCCATGGTCCAGGAGCCGAACGACTCCCCCGAATCAGCGTTGAGATCCACTATTTCCGCCTTCCAGCGCGTTTTGCCGGGCGGCTGGGAGCAGCTCGCCCGGGATGATGTCCGGCATGGGACCGAATGCTTCCCTCGCCGAGGCCGCTACGGCACGCCCCATGACGCGGTTCCCGACTCCGCCCACCACGGCCCCGACGCCGAAAGGCAGGGCACGGCCGAGGAAAGCGGCGCCTTGGCGCCTGACGAGGCGCTTGAGGAAGGCGCGCTGGATGGCGTCGCGAATGACCCCGAATCCTCCGCCAGGCAGCTTCTTCGTGAGGGTCTTGCCCCAGGCCTGCGTGACGCCTTTGCCTTTGCCGAGCGATTGTCCGCTCAGCGCACCCAGCAGCGCGGTGCCTTCCTCGCCGAGCATGATGGCCATGACCATCGTTCGAGCACGGTCCGGATCGGTCAGGCGGATGCCGTGGAGCTCGGCCAGGGAAGCGGCGTAAAGCGCGGTTCCTTCCAGGAAGCCGATGGTGGCCAGCGCGGACAGCCCCAGCGAGGCTGCCGTACCGATACCGGGCACGACGGCGGTTGCCCCAACGGCGGCACCCCCGCCGGTGACTGCGGCGAGGTAGTCCCTCTCCAGTTTGGCGGCCAGCTGCGCCGCCGTGGCCTGCGGGTATTTGCGCTGCAAGCGACGCAGGTTCGCCAGGACAAGGGGACGTTGGACCTCGACAGCCCGAAGGAGCACGTTGTGGACACCGGGCTTGGCATTGCCGCTGGCGTCGAACATGGCGTTGTGGGCCGTTTCCTGCGCAATCTTTACTGCCTGATTGGGTCGCTTTGCCATTCTTCACCTCTGCATTCAGCCGTTGGATTCGTTCGGTAGTTCCTTGGCCTAGCCTAGGCCACACGCCCCCTCCCCGGCGTAGACTTTAAGGCGTTCGCGGGAACAGTCCAACGAAGGACAGGAAGCATCCGGAATGAACAAGGCACCAGATCCCAACGAAGTCCGCCATCACAGCGACGCCCCTGCCGAAGGGGAAACGGAGGGTTGGGTGTCGCACGATACCGGCCTTCACAGCCAGGAACCTGCCGAAGGGCCGGATACCGACGACGCCCCCGCATAGTAGCGTTCAGCCTGCGAAATCGGGGGGCCGAAAGTGGCTTCGCACGGGGTGCTCGTCTCTCCGGGGGATACTCAACCGGGGCAATTGTTGGCGCGCGTCCTTGAGGAACTGCGCGCTTTGGAGAAGCACGACGCCGCGAGCTTTCGCGCCGTCCGCCGCAGGGTTTCCGCGGAAATCGCCACGATGGACGCGGCCGTCGTCTTCAACCTCGCCGAAGGGCTCGTACAAGCGGGCTTTGACTGGGAGGGCTGGGAGTTCATCAATGCCCATCAAGCGGCTTTCGCTGAGCTGACGCGGGCCCGGCTTGAATACTTGGGAGAAGGCATCGCTACGTGGGGCCAGGCCGATGCCTTCGCGACTGTCTTGGTGGGGCCCGCATGGCGCGAAGGGCTCATCTCTGACGCCGACGTCGACGGCTGGGCGCGGAGCCCGGACCGCTGGTGGCGGCGCATAGCGCTTGTCTCCACAACAGTGCTCAACACGAGGTCACGGTGGGGAACGGGAGATACGCAACGGACGCTCGCCGTCGTCGGCATCTTGATCAACGATCGCGACGACACCGTGGTCAAAGCAGTCAGTTGGGCATTGCGGTCCTTGGTGCCGTGGGATCCGCGGGCCGTCCGGACCTTCCTTGAAATGCATGAGACTGAGCTTGCCGCCCGGGTGAAGCGCGAGGTGCGGACCAAGTTGGAGACCGGGCTGAAATCGCGCCGGCGCAGCGTTCATGGCGCCGAGCTTTCCAAATGAAGCCTCCACTGTTCTTGGGGGTGGTGCCATGCACATAGCCTTCATCTGTCTGCCTGCTGCGGGCCATGTGAACCCGACGTTGCCAGTGGTCGCCGAGCTGGTTCGCAGAGGCCACAGGGTCACATATGCGACGTCGGCGAAGTATGCGAAGGCAGTCGAATCTGCCGGCGCCGCGTTCTTTCCCAGTGGAGAGGACCTGGCAGCCTTCCTCCCGCCGCGCGAGCGTTCGGCGGACGGCGGTCCGACCCCGGGAGAGGGCGGCGCAGCGCCCGCCAGTGGAGCGCCGTCACCGATGACGGGGATGTTCGCCGGAATGCCGTCCGGAATGATGTCCGGACTGCTTGAGCGGATTCTCAAGGGCGCACGGGAGGAATTCCCGGCGTTGCTGGCCCGTCTGGCCGAGGACCCGCCGGACGGGGTGGCCTACGACGCCATGACGCTCTCGGGGAAGATGGCTGCAGCGAAGTTGGCTTTGCCCGATATTGCCTTGCTTCCGAGCTATGCCACCAATGAACATTTCTCCATGCGGGATCTCATGCCCGGCCCGCCGCCGCCAGGCATGGTCGAGGCCTGGAAACAGGCCAGCCAGCGGATCAATGATTTCGCCGCGGAGCATGGCGTAGGCCATCTGCAATTCATGGGCGGCCCTCCTGCATCGTTGAACATCTCCTTCATCCCGAGGGAATTCCAGCCCTCGGGGGATACATTCGATGGCAGGTTCCACTTCGTTGGCCCCTGCCTTGGCCTGCGGGGCAACGAGGAAGCCTGGCAGCCCCAGGCGAAAGACAAGCCATTGTTGTTCGTCTCGCTGGGCACCACCCCGTTGAATGACCGGCCGGACTTCTTCAGGATGTGCCTGGAAGGATTTGAGGGCACCCACTGGCAGGTTGCCATGGCAATCGGAGAGCGCGTCGAGGAGTCCGAGCTGGGGGAGATCCCGGAAAACTTTGAGGTACGGCCCTTCTTTCCGCAGCTGGAAGTCCTACCCCACGCCGATGCTTTCCTCTCCCACACCGGGATGAACTCGACCATGGAGGCGCTTTATTTCGGGGTGCCGTTGGTAGCTTTCCCACTGCAGCCCGAACAGGGGGCCAATGCGCGCCGGGTGGAGGACCTGGGACTCGGGCGCCGTCTCCCCCTTGAGGGGCTCTCCCCCGAGCTGATCCGGGAAACGGTCCTTGAAGTCAGCGGCGACCAGGCGATCCTGGACAATCTTGAAGCGATGAGTGCCCGTGTCCGCGGTTCCGGCGGAGCCCCCGCAGCCGCCGGCGCCATCGAAGGCTTCCTGCGCGGCCCCACTGTCCGCCTTCCAGCGCCGCCCGATGCTGTGTAGCGTGTAGCCATCATCGCGACGGGAGGGCCTCATGCGCTGGATCAATGCTCCCGCGGGTATGCCGTGGAACAACCCATGGCCGCACGACATGGTGATCAACGTCGAGGACCGCTCCCTGCCGCTGAACGAGCTTCTGTTCATCCGGCACGCTTGGGGTTTGGCCCCCTACGCCGACATTCCCGCACTCTCACCCCGTCCAGATCCGGGGACCTCGCGGACCCCTGGTTCGGCGAGCGTCGCCGAGTGGGAGGAAAGGTGGCAAGCTGCCTGGAAGCGCGCCTGGGACTGGTACGAGATCAGGGAACGGACCGCGGAAAACAGGCCCACACCCGAGGTGATCCGGCAGGTCACCCGGCCGGGTCAACCGCTCCACCCGTTCATTCCCCCATTGTGGAGTTCTGAGTACGGCAGCGAGGGCGTGGACCAGGCGGCTTTCCATGCTTGGCACAATTCCCTGGTCCCTGCCGTTCCGCCGACTGCGGAACGCGGTAGCCTGCAGGCCTTGATTCCGGCCTGGGAGAGCGGCCTGGAAGAAATCATCGTTCTCCCCTACGCCGGCTTCTACGCCAAACGGATCAGCCGGCGGCAACTAGTTGTTTCGGCGGTGACGCGGAGCGAGCCCGCGAGCTACAGCCGGGCATTGGTGGTTCGGCTAGCCGAGGGCGGCTAAGCTCGGGCGGGCCCCGCAGACATACCGCCCAACGCTGTGTAGCGTGTAGCCCAACACCCGCGCGACGCCCGTCAGGAAGGACACCGTCAGATGGCCGCTGGATCCAAGGAAGACCCCTGGAAACTCACCACCCCGCCTGGTTCCTCCGACTACACGATGTACCGGGACGAAGCGGGTGACCCTCCCGCGATCGTTTGCCAGGTGGGTTCCACGACCCTCAAATACCATTTGAGCGCCATCGAGGACCTGCATGCGTGGCTACTCCAGCAAGGCGATTGGGTGCCGCTCGGGGCCGCGGACGAGAACAAGCCGGCCGCCGAAGGCACCGTAGAGGCCTGGGGCGCGACGACGGCAACCCGGTGGGCGGTTGGTACGGCCTGCGCAAGGGATACCGCGGTCGCTTCGGTATGTACATGCCACCGCTCCTGGAGGCTCTTGGACTTGCAGAACTCACCCACGAGAAGCGGAACAACAGCATGCGGGGCGTGGCGCCTAAGTAGGAAGCAACTCAGGCGGGGTTCGACGACGGCGCTCGGCCGTCGTCGTCGTGCGCGTTCCCGCCGGGTGCGGCACCCAGCCGCCCCGCCGCCTCCCGCTGGATGCGCGCCGCCTTGGAGGAATAGTCCGCGATGACGCGGAGTTCTTCGTCGCTGTAGCCCTTCAACAGGCTCGCCAGCCCGCCCATGAAGTCGACGAAATGGGGCATTGCGGCAGTCACCTGGTCCCCCACGAGCTCGATCAGGACCTTCCGCTTGTCTCCTTCGTGCCGGATCCTGCGCGCCACGCCCTTGCTTTCGAGCCGTTGCATCAATCCCGTGACCGAGGCCGGAGCCAGGCCGGAATGTTCGCCGAATTCCCCCGCCGTCATGGGTCCGAAGCGCAGCAGGATGTCGATCGCCTTGCCCTCCGTCGCCGACAGCCCGCGCAGCTCGGACAGCTTCGTGTGGAACATGACGGCCGCCGTCGAAAGCTCCCGTCCCGAGGCAAAGACCGCCTCAAGCAATTCTTGGCGCTGCGTACCGACGCCCGGGTGGTTCTCCATCCTCCGAGGCTAGCAAATTATTTCGTCTCACCGAAAGGATTGACCGCGCCTTGCGGCGAGTCATATATTTCTTTCAACCGAACGAAATATATTGCGAAGGACTCCGCCATGTTGAATTGCCTTGTTATCGGATCCGGGATCGCCGGACTCGCCACAGCCATCTCACTGCAGAAAGCCGGCCATCACGCCACCGTGTTCGAGGCCTACAGTGGGCCCTCGGACGGCGTCGGCGGCTTCCTCACCGTGGCCGTCAATGGCTTCGATGCCCTTGAAACCCTCGAGCTCAAGGGGGCAGCCGCCAACCTGGGCTTCAGCACCCCACAGATGTCCATGTATCTGGGCAGCACTGGAAAACACCTCATCGACTTCGACTACGGCGGATCCCTCCCCGACGGCACCACCGCCCGCACTATGACGCGATCCGAGCTGTACGGCCTGTTCCGCGAGGCGGCCAACCGCCGCGGCATCCGCATCGAGTATGCCAAGCGGCTCGCTACGGTAAAGGAAGGGTCCGACCGCGTCACGGCCGTTTTCGCGGACGGCACCTCCGCGCTCGGAGACCTCGTGGTAGGCGCCGATGGCCTCCACTCGGCGGTACGGCCGTTGATCGACCCCGCATCCCCGGCTCCCCGCAATATCCCACTGCTCAACACCGGCGGGATCGTCGAGGCCGGTTTGCTCCCGGCCGGGCGGCTGGACGTCGAACCGGGACGCATGAAGATGGTCTTCGGCAAGCGCTGCTTCTATTGCTACATGCAGGATCCGGAGGGCAGGATCTGGTGGTTTGCCAACCCGTTGCAGCGGTCATCGGAAGATCCGGCCACGCTGGACCACAGCGCCCGCAAGTCCTGGCTGACACAGCTCGTAGCCGGGGACCGCACGCCCATGGCCAAGATCATCGCCGCCACTGACGGCATCATCCGGCCGTACACAACGTCAGATTTTCCGAGCATCCCCAGCTGGCACCGCGGCAGGCTCGTGCTGGTGGGAGACGCTGCCCACGCTGCATCGCCGTCGTCCGGACAAGGCGCCTCCATGGCCATCGAAGACGCCATCGCGCTGGGCCGATCGCTCCGAGGCACCTCGCCCGGCGACATCCCCGGCGCCCTGTCCCGCTACGAGAAGGAACGCCGGAACCGGGCAGAATCGGTGGTCGAATGGGGCCGCCGGAACGCCGCTCCGAAGATCCGCGGCCAGTTCAAGCGAGTCTTTGAAGACCTTGTGCTGAAGGCCGTCTTCCGCTCACTCGCCCGGAAGACGGCCGACAACTTCGACTGGGTCTATCGCCACCACATTGACTGGGATGCAGAGGAAACGGCACGGGCACGCTGAAGTTCGCTCTGGCAAAGCGTCCCCTGCGCCATCCGGGAATCAGCCGTTGGGATAGGCCTGCACGATCAGTTTCCCGCGGAGCACGGCGATCTGGGCGTACATGTCGTGCACCAGATAGAGATCACGACGCCGGGTCCACGGCTGTCCGGACTGCGGATCATAGGTGCCCGGCATGTCGATGCCTTCGGGAGCGAAAGCGTCCATCCCGCGGTCTTGGGTGGTCTGGACACAGCGCTTGATGTGGTCCCGGAATCCAACAATGCAGGCGATCCCCGAAGGCTGAGAGGCGCGCAGCTCCTTGACCTGGGCTGCAACGCCGTCCGTGCTCAGATACACAATGGTGCCGTCCGCCGAAATGACCGGTTCAATCGAGGTCACCCCGCTCATGTGGTACTTGGACTCGAGGAACCTGGCGATTTCCCACTGGGCAAAGACAGGAACGTTGCACCTCGCCCGCAGCTTCGCAACCGTGTCCGCGAGGGCTTCGTTGACCGGGCCAGGCTCGTAGAGCACGCGGCTAGGATCTCCGCCTCCTGCCGGCCGTCGGTTGCCGAAACCATAGGCGATGATGAAATCAATGCTCTCGACCGGCTTGGTTGGCGGATGCCAGTTGAATCCGATGTCTTCAATGTGGGGCTCCACGACGGCGGCGGTGGCACGGTCGTCCAGTTCACCCTCCAAAGCGTCCAACATAGTGCGCGTCAGCTTGGCATCCTTTCCCTTCCCGGAAGAGTCCGCGAGGGCCGGAGTAGTGGTGAACAGCGGTGCCGCCGCGGTCAGCAAGGCAGCGGAGGCGAATGTTCGTCGATCCATGGGAAGAGTCCTTTTCAAGAGAGGTCTCAGGAGACCGTATCTACGTCCTATGAATCAGGAATGAACCGTTCCCGAATAACTCCGAAACCGCCGTGCCCCACCGACCAAGCTACGTAGGCCGGTCGGTGGGGAGCGGTGGATGGCGTAGTCAGACCCGCGCGCTCCCGATCACCGGAAGGCCCGCCGTCGGGAAGAGGCTCGGGAAGACCGACGGCGCGGGGACCGGCACTTGGTCGAGGGGCACAGTGACCGTCTCGACGCCGACGACGACCCGCTGCCCGCGCACGCTGACCTCCAAAGGCGCGGCATCTTCCAAAGGCGCGGCACCGGCGTCGGGCGCTGAACCTGAAACTGCATCCAGAACCAGCGCAAGGCTGATCGACCCCGGGCGCAGCTCGACGGACAGGAGCCGCCCGCGGATCTTGAGCCGGAAGGACAGGCTGTCCCACTCGGCCGGGAGCCGCGGATCGAAATGCGGGACCTGGCCCTGGTCCCGCATGCCCGCGAAACCGCACACCAAGGAACTCCAGATGCCGCCGGTCGACGCGATATGCACGCCGTCGACTGTGTTGTTGTGCGTGTTGTCCAGGTCGATGAACAAGGCCTCGGTGAAGTGCTTGAGCGCGACGTCGGAGTAGCCCACCTCGGCCGCCATGATGCCCTGCACACACGCGGACAAGGTGGAGTCGCCGGTGGTGATGGGATCGTAGAAGTCGAACGCGCGCTGCTTTTCCTCGGCCGTGAAGTCCTGCCACTGCAGGAACATCGCCAACACCGTATCCGCCTGCTTGAGGACCTGGTGCCGGTAGATCACCAGCGGGTGGAAGTTGAGCAGCAGCGGATACTTGGACCGCGGGGTGGACCAGTCCCACGGCTCCAAGGTCATGAAGTCGTTGTCCTGGCTGTAGATCTCCATGTCCGGATCGTAGGGAAGGGACATGCGCGCGGCGGCCTGTTGCCATACCATCCGATCGGTTTCCGGGACGTCAGGGTGTTCCAGTGCCGCAGCGGCTCGCAGGTTAAAGCGGGCCATGACGTTGGTGTAAAGGTTGTCGTTGACCACGGCCGTGTATTCATCGGGGCCGGTGACACCGTGGATGTGGAACAAGCCGTCCTTGCCGAAGAAGCCCAGCGAAGCCCACATGCGAGCCGTCTCGATCAACAGATCGGCGCCCACTTCGGCGCGGAAGCTGGCGTCGCCGCTCGCCCATTGGTAGCGGTTGGCGGCGAAGGAGATCGCGGCGGCAATGTGGAACTGCGCGGTGCCGGCAGCGTAGTACGCGCTGGCCTCGTGCCCGTTGATGGTGCGCCACGGGAACAGGGCACCGTCCACGCTCAGTTCCTTGGCCCGGATCCGGGCGTCGGGAAGCATGGCATGGCGAGATTCCAGCACCTGGCGGGCAGCGGTCGGGTTGGTGTACGTCAGGTACGGCAGCAGGTACACCTCCTGGTCCCAGAAGTAGTGGCCCTCATAGCCCGAGCCGCTGACTCCCTTCGCCGGAATGCCCGCGACACCGGCACGCGCGGTGGCCTGGGCAAGCTGGAACAGGCTCCAGCGCACGGCCTGCTGCTGTTCGGGCTGGCCACCAATGGTGATGTCCGCGGTGGACCAATAATCGCGGTAGTGGGCCGCACCTTCGGCCAGGAGCGCGTCGAACGGCACGAGTCCCAATTCGGCGTCGGACGCCAGGATCTCGCCGGGCTCTGCTGCGTTTGAGTCGGCGCTGTTCACGACGTAGCTGACGCTCTTCTCCAAGCGGAACGTCTCGCCCTCATTCACGGCCATGACGTAGCGGACCGTGGACTCGTCCTCCCCCACTACGGTTTCGAAGGGCTGGCCTTCCGCGGAAATCCAGTGGTCCACGGCCATACCGATGCGCTGGTGGGATTCGGCGGTCTCCCAGGCCATGCGCAGGGATCCGTCGGAGCCCTGGAGGTGGAGCGGGAGCAGCACCCGGCCGGCGTGGCGGCCGGAGCGGCGGGGGTCGTGGGCCGAGTGGTCCTCCACAGGCTGGTCCTGCCGATTGATCACCAAGGACGTGATGTCCGCAGTCACCTGGCGGTCTGCGGTGAGGCTCAGCTCGATGCCAAGGGAACCCCTGGATTCGATTCCGACGGCGCGGCGCTCCACCGTCGTGACGATGGCGCCCGAACGGCACTCCCACGTGACAGCGCATTCGTACACGCCCGTGGCGAAGTCGATGCTGCGGCGGTAGTTCTGCACCGTTGACTCGGCGAGGCTCAGTTGTTCGCCGTCGATGACAATGTTGAAGTTGTTGGCATCCGGGACGTACACGATCCTTTGTCCTATGCGGGCAAAACCGTACGCGTTCTCGGCGTGCTTGATGTCCCACGTTTCGTGGAAACCGTTGATGAACGTGCCGGGAAGTCCGGCGTCTGCGCCAGCCCAGTGGGCGCCGCGGATGCCCAGGTGGCCGTTGCCGAGGCTGAAGAGGGTTTCGAGCGTACCGGCGTCACCGGGAACGTGAATGCTCTCCACGAGCTTCCACGGTTCGCAGGGGAAGCGCAGCCGGTCGGAGCTGATGAGTGCCATGGACTGTTGGGTTCCTTCTGTTTCTGGTGAAACGGCTTGGTTAGAGGAGATCGTCGAGGTCGTCGACCACGAACGTTGCGCCGGCGTCGAGCAGGGTCTGGTGGCCGGCGCCCCGGTCCACCCCGATGACCGCACGGAAGTTCCCGGCGCTGCCGGCCTGCACGCCGGACACAGCGTCCTCGACGACGACGCAGCCCGCGGCGGGGACGTCCAGCAGCTCGGCGGCGTAACGGAAAGTTGCCGGATCCGGCTTGCCGGGGAGCCCGACGGCGGCCGCCACCTGGCCGTCGACCACCACCGGGAAGTAGCCATCGAGTCCGGCCGCCTTCAGGACGGCGGGCGCGTTGCGCGAAGAAGACACGACGGCGAGCTTGAGTCCCAGCTCCAAGGCTGCGTGGATGAAGCGGACAGAGCCTGCGTAAGGCTCGACCCCGCGAGAATCCACGATTTCGTTGAAGATCCGGTTCTTGCGATTGCCCAGACCCTGCACGCTGGTGTTGGCCGGATCGTCGTCGGTGGGTCCTTCCGGCAACGTGATTCCGCGGGAGGTGAGGAAATCCCGTACTCCATCGAAGCGCGGCTTGCCGTCGATGTGGTCGAAGTAGTCGCTCTCCTGGTAGCCGTCCGGATGGCCGGTTTCCGCCAGGTAGCCGTCGAAGAGTTCCTGCCAAGCCTGCTCATGCACGACGGCGGTCGGCGTCAGCACGCCGTCGAGGTCGAAAAGGAGCGCAGTAGCGCCCGTCCAGGCGGTCTTCTGGGTTGCTCGGGTGTCAGTCATGGTGTGGAGTAGTCCGTTCAGCGCTGGCGGCGCGTGGTTTTGCGTTCAATGAGTTTCGTGTCAAGGAAGTGGCTGGAGGGTTCGTTGGGGGCGTCGGTGTTCTGGAGCCGGTCCACCAGCAGGTTGGCAGCGAAGGCACCCTGGTCAGCCACCGGCTGCGCCACTGTACTTAGGCCAAGGAACCAGCTCATGGGGTGGTCGTCGATTCCAATCACGGAGACATTCTTCGGTGCGGACAGTCCGTGCTCGCGCATGGCCATCAAAGCTCCGAAAGCCGCCTCGTCGCAGTCCGCAAAGACCGCCGTTGGAAGGCTTCGGTGGGCAATGAGTTCGTTCATGGCCTTGCGGCCGCCGTCGATCGTGGAATCCGAGTTGATGACCAAATCCGGATGAACGGTCAGGTGATGGTCCTTCAATGCACGGCTGAATCCCTTGAGCCTGTCGCTGGCCGTCAACACCGAGTTCTCATGGGTTTCGCGGCCGGAAAGCACCGCCAGATCCCAATGGCCCAGCCCCAGCAGGTGTGAGGTGGCTTGCCAAGCCGCGAGTTCGTCGTCGATCCCTACGTTGTCCCACGGTACGGAAGTCATCCCCACGCTCGCAACTGCAAGGCCGGACGCGGCCAGGAGTGCAACCTCTGATTCACTCAAATCGACGTTAAGGAGCAGCACGCCGTCAACGCGTTGGGAGAGCCCCAGGAGATCGCCGAAGATTTTCCGCTTGACGCTCGACTTGCCGCGCAGGCTGATCAGGACGGTGTCGAAACCGCTGTCTCCGAACACTTCCTCGGCCGCTTCGACGGCCTGGGCGAAGAACCAGGCCGTGGCGGTGGGAGCAATGATGGCGATGGAACCGGTATTTCCGCCGGCCAGCCGGGCTGCCGCCGAGGATGCCTTATAACCGAGTTTGGCGGCGGCGTCGGCCACTTTGGCTTGCGCTTTTTCGGACACGTTCGGCAGGTTCCGCAGGGCGCGTGAAACGGTGCAGATGGACAAGCCCGAGAGGACGGCAACGTCCTGGATTGTCACGCGGTGAGCCTTAACCATTCAACACGGCCTCAACCCTTTCATCTTCTGGATTTAGCAGCACATCCTTGCACCGCCGAAGAAGAGTGTAAGCGCTTACAATTTTGGCAATCAAGAGTTGTTTTCCGGCACCCCCGATTGTGACGCGGGCCTCACCTCAGCGGAGGACGTAAAACCGCAGAAACGCGTTGACATCCGCCATTTCCCGGGCCTCGATCCGGTGGCCCATGCCGGGGTAGGTTCTCGCGGTCAGAGCCATATTCTTGTTCAGCCATTCCTCGGTGTGCTCAATGGCATCACTGAAGATCACGGGATCGGCTTTGTCCCTCCCCCAGAAGAACGGCGGCGGGGAGTCGAAGGATTCGCTGAGCGCCAGAAGATCGTTATCCAGCACGAATCCGGAGAGGCCCACGGTCGCTTTGAAGCCCTCCGGACGAAGCCGCAGCAGCGTACTGGCCATGGCCATGCCTTGTGAATAGCCCAGGAGGCTCACGCTGCTGTGGTTGCGCTTGACCGAGTCAATCCAGGAAAACACCTTGTTGGTGGCGGTGATGACGTCCGCAAAGTCGTTGGCGAGGAAGTAGTCAAGCAGGAACCAACCGTAGTGGTCCCCGATCGCCATAGGCCCACGGAGCGCGGCGCAGGTGAATTCCCCGGGAAGCTGGGGAAAGAGATTCACCATTCGCTGCTCGTCTGTGCCGTACCCGTGCATCATCACAAGCAGCGGCGTCCCGGCGCGCTCATTTTCCGGTTTGGACCAGACGACTGTTTCCATGGGAAGAGCCTATGCGCCGCAAGGGAGTCCACCACTTCGTGTGGTGGACTCCCTTGTTTGATCCCTTCCGCTGTCTTACTTGGCGGAACTCGATGCTCCGCGTCCGACCCTTAATGGCAAGAGGTGCAAACCGCCCGCCAGTCGCGGGTTTCATTTGCTCGGCGCCGCCACATTCTAGGAATTGGCCGGTTCGAAGGGGCGTAGATCTTCCAAAGGCCGGCGCTCCCCGCGCGCTTCCACGAGCAGCTCGTGAAAGCTGCTTCGAAGCTGCCGAATGCCTGCGTCATCCAACTCCCGGACACCGTGGATGACCAGCGGTTCCTGCCAGGCCATGCCGAGTCGTCGGGCTGTCGCTTTTAGCGGCACAAGCATTGCTCCGTACTCCCAGCCGTGGAGGCCGTCGGGGCCGTAGCCTTCGAAGGCGCCGCCCGTAGTTGTAACAATGCGGAGCGTCTTACCGGCCAGTGCTCCGGGAGTGCCGGTCCCGTAGGCCCAACCCCGGGTTAGGACCTCGTCCAGCCAACGTTTGAGAATTGAAGGCATGGCGTACCAATATGTGGGGTATTGCAGCACGATGTGGGCAGCCCCCGCGATGGCATCCTGTTCGGCCTGGATATCAATGGAGCCCGTCCTATACAGCTCGGAAAGGACACGGGTGCGAACATCATCAATGGACCTTGCCTCCTCGAGTAATGCGGCGTTAATGCGCGAACTGCTAAGGTCCGGGTGGCCGACGATAAGTACTGTCTTCATGCTGTGCTCCAACGAATCACTTTTCCAGAACGGGTGATTTCTCAGCCAGTTCCGGTCGGGTAACCGGGTGCCCGTCGATGGACTCGTAGAGGCTCTTGGAGCGGGCAAGTCCGTCCATCAGGCTTGCCGGTCCCCTGAACGGTAGACCGCCGATGTGCCAGCCGTCTGTGTGCAGTTCCTCAATGAGGACCCAGACCACCTCGCGGAAAGCTTCAGACCCTTCAAACTTCACCATGACGTCAGTCAGGGCTGCCGCCATCCGGTGCTTTTCATCTTCCGTGAAGACGCCGTCGACGAGCTTGACATTTACGAACGGCATTGCGTTCTCCTCTTTGTAGGTGCTCCGGATTGCCCGGATATACCAAGCTTCGACGACGGGCGGCGCCGGCGGACCCGCGAATCCCGTCAAGCACCCCTCAGATAGCGTCAGGGTCCGTCGGAAGCAGGGTGTGGTGAGGACCCGAGAACCATCAGGGCTGCGACAGGAGGCGTTCCAGATACAGCGAGGGGCTCATTCCGATCTTCTGCGTAAAGACCCGCCTCATCGTCTCAGCACTTCCAAATCCGCTTGCGGCTGCCGCTGCGGCGACAGTGGTTCCTCTCTGGAGCATTGCCTGAGCCGCTTCGATCCGCACCATTTCGACGTATCGACCAGGACTCGTGTTGGTTCCCTCTTGAAATAGCCGTGCAAGGCTACTGGCGCTGAGATTCGTCATGGCGGCCATGGCGTCGATCGAGTAATCTGCGCCGGGCTCGGCGGTAATGCGGTCCAAGAGCTTTCTGAGGGCGTGGTCCCGGGGAACTCCCACCCGAACGGCGACCGAGCGCTGGGATTGACCCCCCGGCCGTTGATTGAAAATAATCATTTGACGGACGACGGCCCGGGCAACGTCGGGGCCGTAGTCTTCCTCAACTATGAACAAGGCCAGGTCCACCCCGGAACTGATGCCCGCGGAGGTGATGATCGAACCGTCCTGCACGAACAACGCATCAGGGACGACATGTACCAGCGGATACGACCTCCTGAACCGTTCGACCTGGGTCCAATGAGTGGTCGCGTTCCGGTAGTTCAGCAAGCCCCCGTGCGCCAGGAGAAATGCACCGGTGCAGACGGAAGCGATCCGGCCGGCATCATTCGTTAGATGGGAAACCGCCTCGACAAGTTCCTGCTCGAAAGGTCGGGCCACCATCCCATATGCACCCGGAACGATTACCGTGTCCAAGGCGCCCGTATGTCCGGCTGCGGCCTCCGCGGTCAAATAGTGTCCATTGGAAGCGCGCTTGGCTTTGCCGTCGGTGGAAACCAAGACAGTGTCGTAACGGGCCCCAAAGGCATTTGCATGATGAAACACATCAGCGGGCCCGGCAACGTCGATCATTGTCACGTTGTCATGGATCAAGAACCCGATAGCCCGGCTTCGATCAATCACTTCTCACCGTAATCTTCCAAAATGTGGTGCGCAGCTTTGATGCGCTTCTTGTGCATCAAAGCTGGGCAACTGTACGCCAGCGGACACTTGTTGTCTAGATGGCCAGCATCACGTACCGCAACGGCAGGCGTAGACTCTGTTGCGCCGGCGCCCGGACGCCGAGCACGTGAAAAAGGAGACTGACATGGCGGGCAACTTCATCGCGAGTTCAACCATCACGATCCACGCAAGCGCCGATCGGGTGTGGTCAGTGCTCACCGATCCCCACGACATCAAGGAGTTCATGTTCGGAACCGAGGTTGTCACCGACTGGGCGGTCGGCGGACCCATTGCTTGGCGCGGCGTGTGGAAGGGCAAAGAGTACGAGGACAAAGGTGTCATCCTCGAATTCGAGCCCGGGAAGCGGTTGGTAAACACCCATTTCAGTCCACTTTCCGGCCAAGACGATGCCCCAGAGAACTACCACACGCTGACGTGGACTTTGGAGCCCGGAGACGGGCTGACCAAGCTGACCTTGGCGCAGGACAACAACGCCAGCGCGGATGAAGCTGCGCATTCGAAGGGCATGTGGGACAGCCTCGTGGAGAGCGTGAAGAGAATCGCGGAGCGCAGCTAGCGAAGTCCCTTACGCTTCGAAGTGGGAGGCCGGCGTTTGGTTAGTCAGAGACAGCAGAAGGGATTCCGCAACATCCCTCAGTTTCTGGTTCCTTCCGTTTGAGGCCTTGGTCAGAATCCTGAAGGCCTCCTCCTGGCTGCACCGGTTCTGGCCCATGATGACGCCGGTTGCCAGATCGATGGCGGTCCGGGAACGCATGGCCTGCTCGAGGTCCTCTGCGCGTTGTTGCCTGGCACCGATCCGGACCGCCAGCCTCAAAGCCTTTTCTGCCTGGCTTGCGAATAGTTCGCAGCTGCGGATGGAGGCCTCATCGAAGGCATCGCGCTGCCGGGCGAAAAGGTTGATCGCCGCCGTCGCACCCTCTTCGAGGCCCAAGGGGACGCAGAGTACGGCCAGGTGCCCGCGTTCCGCGATGGTGGTGCAGTATTCAGGCCACTGCGAGTCCGTGGAAGTGTCAGAAACGAGTACAGACTTCCCGGTCCTCATCGCTTCCAGGCAAGGCCCGTCTCCGTAGGCTTGCTGCACCTCGTCAATGAGGCGGGCTTCGTGGTTGTTTCCTGCGACTGTCATCGATCGGCGGCGTCGGCTCAATGTGACGCCGCACAATACGTCCTGCTCGCGCGCGGCGGACACTGAGGACGCAGTGAAGATCGCAAGGTCTTCCAGGAAGCCACTGACGTCTTCACTGTCAATGATCAGATCCTGGAGTTGTCCCACTACCGAGGAATTCAGGCCCATTTCGTCCATGATTCAGTCTAGGAGCAGGAGCGCGGCAATGGCGGAACAGGCATGCGATAAAACGTCCACCACATGGACAAACGCTCTCACGGTCTTGCGCACCGGGAATACAGAGTGCAGAATTCTTCTACAGTCCGTGCAGAACTCCGGACAAAGGCCGAGCCTTCGGCCTGTTTTCGCTCAAGCAGCCGGGCGCCATTTCACTCAACGTGAAGGTGCTGCCTGATGAGCAAATGCCTGTTACCGGCGGGGAGCTAGTCGATGTCGACCCTCTCCGAATCCGCCATCCCTCATGAACCACACCAGCCCAGGGCTGCCCGCCTTTGGTGTGCCGTTTGTGGAACAGACAAGCACCTGATCATCGAATCCATCCAGGCCCAGACTCCAAGGTCTTCCCAACAGCTTGCCGTGTTTTACACGTGCACTTCCTGCGGGTTTTCCTACAGCCACGCAGCCACTGTCCAGCAGGCGGGGGCCATCCTGAATCGTCGGGGGATTCAGGATGGCCTTCTGGAGTTCGGAAGCCACTATTTCCACTGCGGTGAACCCCTCCGTGAAGCGAAAACCGCGCTGCGAAGCTTCAGGGCACCGCAAGCGGGCAGGCCCCGATCACGCAACTCTCCCCCGGAAGCCCAACTCCACATCAAGGTCTTGAGATGCAGTTGCGGGTTCGAGTTGGAAATTCCTGCTTAGCCAACGACATGCAGCATTACCCGAAGGAAGCACCATGAAGCTTGAAAGTACACAGCAGCGACGGCCCGAGGAAGACTCCCGGCAAGAGTCGGATGAGCTGGACCAAAAGAGGAACAAGCACCGGCAAGAAACGGACTCCTCTCCCCGGCCCCGCTTGCCCGACCCTCCGGACCCGGACAACCTCCCCATCGACTACCCCGGTCTACGGGAGATCGAGTGGCCGTAGGACACCTTCCGGTCCGACGATAGAGCAGCCAGCCCTTACTCGACCAACCCATCCAGGCTAGCCAGCCCTGCGTCGGACCGGTTACATCGTCGTGCCGGCCCGAGGTCGCGCCCGTCCGACGTCGAACCCGTCGTCAAACCCGCGCTCAGGGCGCCTTCAGAACCCACCCCAACCCCCTCAACAAACCCAAACCAACACAATATCTTTGTTTATGTTGTTTTCTGTTGACAGACCAACATGAACAAAGATAGAGTCAAGCAATTCCACATCATGTGATCACAGTCACTGGTGTACCTACAGCTTGTACGCAATGGAGGGTATGTGTTTGCCGAGGAGCGCCAACAGCTGATCTCCGAGCTCGTCGCCGAGCGTGGACGGGTCAGCGTCACAGACCTTGCGGATCGATTCAGCATCACCACGGAGACCGTCCGCCGTGACCTCGCCGCCCTCGAATCCGCAGGCAATCTTCGCCGTGTCCACGGTGGTGCAGTCCCGTCGGACCGGCTCAGCACCCGCGAGGAAAGCGTGGTTGAGCGTGCCATCCAGCGCCAACCGGAAAAGCTCCGTATCGCCGAGGCCGCCCTTGCCCTCATCCCCGAGAACGCAGCCGGCAGCATCCTGATCGATGCCGGCTCCACCACCGAAGCCCTCGCCCGCTTGCTGGACCAGCGCACCGCGCAGCGCACGGCGTCTTCCAACGGGAACGCCCCGCGTGAAGAACTGGTGGTTATCACCCACGCCATCCCCATCGCCGGACGGCTCTCCGGCAATCCGCGCATCGCCCTCCAGATCCTGGGTGGCCGCGTCCGCGGGCTCACCCAGGCCGCCGTCGGGCAGTCCACGGTCGAGGCCGCCTCCCGGCTCCGCCCGGACATCGCCTTCGTCGGCGCCAACGGTATCCACGCCACGTTCGGGCTCAGCACCCCTGACCCCGAAGAAGCCGCCGTCAAGGCCGCCTTCGTCACGTCCGCACGGCGCGTCGTCGTCCTCGCGGATTCCTCCAAGCTGGACGCGGAAACTCTCGTCCAGTTCGCAGCCCTCAAAGATGTGGACACCGTGATTACTGACCACGAACCCTCCGAAGAGCTCTCCGCCGCTTTGGCCGAGGCCGGCGTCGACGTGGTGATCGCATGATCGTCACTCTGACCGCCAACCCGAGCCTGGACCGCACCGTGGAGCTTCCAGCCCCCCTGGCCCGCGGCGAGGTGCAACGCGCCGTTGCCGTCCACCAGCATTCCGGCGGCAAGGGCGTCAATGTCTCCCGGGCGCTGGTCGCCTCGGGCCTGGACACCGTCGCAGTCCTGCCGGGCGGGGATTCCGATCCCGTCCTTGCCGGACTGCTCGACGACGGCGTCCCCTACGCGGCGCTCCCCATCAGTGCGCCGCTTCGCAGCAACGTGACGCTCACCGAACCGGACGGCGTCACCACCAAGATCAACGAGCCCGGCCCGGAGTTGAGCCTGGACGAGCAGGAAGCCCTGATCGGGCTGCTGCTGGACCGCTCCCGTGGCGCCAGCTGGGTGGTACTCGCCGGATCGCTCCCACCAGGAGTTCCGGCGGATTTCTACGCTACGGTCGCCCGCCGGATCCGTTCCACGCACAACGATCCTGCAAACGGCGACGCCCCGCTTATCGCAATCGACTCTTCGGGCGCCCCGCTGGTTGCCGCCATCAGTGGCGATTCACTCGGCAACATCAGTAGCAAGCCCGATCTCTTGAAGCCCAACGCGGAAGAACTGGCCGAACTGGCCGCGGCAGCGGGCCTCACGGACGTCCACACAGCTGACGAACTGGAAGCGGACCCGGGCCTTGCCGCCAGGGCCGCCGCCGCCGTCGTCGGCAGCGGTGTGGGTGCAGTACTCGCAACACTCGGTTCCAAAGGCGCCGTCCTGGTAACCGCCGACGGCGCGTGGTTCGCCACGCATCCGCCGATCCAAGCCGTCAGCACAGTTGGTGCCGGCGATTCATCCCTTGCTGGCTATCTGCTGGCCGCCACTCGCGGCGGTTCCGCGCAGGACTGCCTCCGTCAGGCTGTGGCACACGGTGCCGCCGCTGCTTCGCTGCCGGGCTCCACTGTCCCGGCGGTCCACCAAACAACTCCCGACGCCGTAACCATCACGGCCCTTCAGAAGGACTAACAGTGACCCAGCTCATCACCCCCCAACTGGTCTCCCTTGACCAGAACCTCGGCGATTCTCCCGCCGATGTCATCCGCTTCCTGGCAGGCAAAGTTGCCGCAGCGGGACGCGCCTCCGAGGTTGAAGGGCTCTTCGCCGACGCCTTCGCCCGCGAGCAGAAGACTGCCACGGGCGTACCCGGCGGCATCGCCATCCCGCACTGCCGCTCCGCTGCCGTGACTGAGCCGACGCTGGCAATGGCCCGGCTTTCACACAAGGTGGACTTCGGCGCCAAGGACGGCCCCGCGGACATCATCTTCTTCATTGCCGCCCCGGAAGGAGCAGACCAGGAGCACTTGAAGCTGCTCTCCAAGCTGGCCCGTTCCCTCATCAAGAAGGACTTCACGGCGGCCCTGCGAGCAGCCGCCACCGAGCAGGACATCGTCGACCTTGTTGAAGGCGCGCTGGCCGACAAGCCGGCTGCACATGCGGCAGAATCGGCAGCACCCGGCGCCGAGGCACCGGCTTCGGCCCGTGCCGCTTCGGCTATGGCGCCCAAGCGCATCGTCGCCGTCACGGCCTGCCCCACCGGCATCGCCCACACCTACATGGCAGCCGACTCCCTCGTGGCTGCCGCCAAGGAGATGGGCGTCGACCTCCAGGTGGAAACCCAGGGCTCGGGTGGATTCACCGCGTTGGACCCGGCTGTCATTGCCGCTGCTGACGCCGTGATCTTCGCAGTAGACGTCGATGTCCGCGGCAAGGAACGCTTCGCCGGCAAGCCGGTCATCAACGCGCCGGTCAAGCGTGGCATTGACGAGCCGGCCAAGATGGTGCGGGAAGCCCTCGCAGCTGCCTCCGACCCTCACGCCCACCGCGTTCCGCACTTCGGCGCCGAAGAAAACGCCGAACACGCATCAGAGGCCGCCAGCGAGCACTTCGGCACCAAGGTCAAGAAGGTCCTGCTGACTGGTGTCAGCTACATGATCCCGTTCGTCGCCGGTGGCGGCCTACTCATTGCCTTGGGCTTCCTCCTCGGCGGCTACGAGATCGCCGGTGCCGCCGACAAGATCCTCGGAGCGAACACGCTTGGCAACCTGCCCACCGATTTCCCCGCGCACGCTTGGGGCCCACTGGGCGCATACTTAGGCGCCGTGCTGTTCAAGATCGGCGCATTGTCCCTTGGCTTCCTCGTCCCCGCCTTGGCGGGCTACATCGCTTATGGCATCGCGGACCGGCCCGGCATCGCTCCCGGCTTCGTCTCCGGCGCTGTTGCTGGCTACATGGGCGCAGGCTTCCTGGGCGGTCTGGTAGGCGGCCTGCTGGCTGGTGTCACGGCACACTGGATCGGCACCTTCAAGGTTCCGCGCTGGCTGCGCGGCCTCATGCCCGTGGTGATCATCCCGCTCGCGGCCTCGATCGTTGCATCCGGGCTCATGTTCCTGGTTCTCGGCGGCCCCATCGCTGCAATCACCAAGGGCCTCAACGCGTGGCTCTCCGGCATGACTGGCGTCTCCGCCATCGTTCTCGGCATCATCCTTGGCCTCATGATGTGCTTCGACCTGGGCGGTCCCGTCAACAAGGTGGCCTACTCCTTCGCAGTGGCCGGCCTCGGCGCCGGAAGCGCGGCCAACCAGGCTCCTTGGCAGATCATGGCCGCCGTCATGGCGGCCGGCATGGTTCCCCCGCTCGCCATGGCACTGGCAACCGTGCTCAACAAAAAGGGCTTCAGCCTGGCCGAGCGTGAAAACGGCAAGGCAGCCTGGCTGTTGGGTGCTTCCTTCATCTCCGAAGGCGCCATCCCGTTCGCAGCTGCCGATCCGCTGCGCGTCATCCCGGCCAGCATGGTGGGCGGCGCCGTAACCGGTGCGCTGAGCATGGCCTTCGGGGTCACCTCGCAGGCTCCGCACGGCGGAATCTTCGTCTTCTTCGCCATGAACAACTTCCTGTTGTTCTTCGGCTCGATCGCGGTAGGCGTCGTGATCACGGCCATGGTCCTGCTCGCGCTCAAGCGTTGGGCAGTCCGGAAGCCGGTTGAGGCAGAGCAGGCTCCTGTTCCGGTCGCAGCCTGACCCCACCGTCAGCAAGCAAGTAGAGGACTAATCCATGCAGACCTTTTCAGGTGTAGGCGTTGCCCCCGGGCGTGTTCTGGGGCCGGTACGGCAGATGCCGAAGCCGGTTCAAGAGCCCCACGAGAACGTCAATATTCCTGTGGACGTAACCGTCGAATCGCAGGGCCAGCGCATCAAGGATGCCGCCAAGGCCGTGCAGGCGGAACTCCGTGCCCGAGCCGCCACAGCGTCCGGCGAAGGCAAAGAGGTCCTGGAAGCAACCGCCCTGATGGCCGCCGATCCCATGTTGGTGAAATCGGCCATCAGGCTCCTCTCCCCCGAGGCTCCGGGCGGCGCACGTACCGCCGAACGGGCCATCTGGGAGGCAGCTGCCAGGGTTGCAGACTCGTTGAAGGCCCTCGGCGGCTACATGGCAGAGCGCGTGGCCGACGTCCTGGACGTCCGCGCCCGCATCGTCTCTGAATTGCGTGGGCTGCCCGCGCCGGGCATCCCGGCGCCGGACGTTCCGTTCATCCTGGCCGCCGAGGACCTCGCCCCGGCAGACACTGCCACCCTGGACCCCGCCAAGGTGATCGCGCTGATCACCTCAAGCGGCGGCCCGCAGTCCCACACCGCCATCCTGGCCCGCGCCCTCGGGCTTCCCGCGATCGTCGCCGCCCCGGGGGTCGACGAGATCCGGGACGGCACCGAGGTCTACCTCGACGGCGCTGCCGGCACCATCACGGTTGACCCGGACGAGGAACTCCGCCTCGCGGCAAAGGCTTGGGCCAACCAGGCGTCTACGATTGCCGCCTTCAGCGGGAGCAACGTCATGGCCGACGGGTTCCGGGTTCCTCTGCTCGCCAACGTCGGTACAGGCGCCGACGCGGTCAAAGCCGCCGACGCCGGTGCCGAGGGCGTCGGTCTGCTGCGCACCGAATTCTGTTTCCTGGATCGTGACGACGAACCAACCGTCGAGGAGCAGATCGCCGCCTACGGCGCCGTCTTCGCCGCGTTCCCGGGCAAGAAGGTAGTGGTCCGAACCCTCGACGCCGGCGCCGACAAGCCCTTGCCGTTCCTCACCAACGCGGACGAGCCCAACCCTGCGCTGGGTGTCCGCGGGTACCGCACCGACCTCACCTCCCCCGGGGTCCTCGAACGCCAGCTGGCGGCGATCGCGGCAGCTGAGATCAACAACCAGGCAGAAGTGTGGGTCATGGCACCCATGATCTCGACGGCCGAGGAAGCCGCGCATTTCGCAGCCCTCTGCTCAGCCGCCGGATTGAAGACCCCCGGCGTCATGGTCGAAGTCCCGTCAGCTGCCCTGACCGCCGCCTCCGTGCTGCGCGAAGTCAGCTTCGCCTCGCTCGGAACCAACGACCTCACCCAGTACGCCATGGCCGCGGACCGCCAACTCGGCCCGCTCGCCACGCTCAATGATCCGTGGCAGCCCGCCGTGCTGCAGCTCGTGAAGTTGACCGCCGACGGCGCTGCTGCCGCCAGCGCGGGCGGCATCGCCCGGCCCGTGGGAGTATGCGGCGAGGCAGCCGCGGACCCCGCCCTCGCCGTCGTACTCGTTGGACTGGGCGTCGCGACGCTTTCCATGAGTGCACGCGCCCTGGCTGCCGTTTCCGCTGTCCTGGCAACCGTCACCGTGGCACAAGCCCAAAAACTCGCGACGACGGCGCTGGCCGCCCCGAGTGCATCCGCCGCGCGCCGAGCCGTTCGTGCCCAGCTGCCTATCCTGGACGAGCTGGGTCTCTAGACTTTCCCCAAGCCCACAATCGAAGGAGCAACAATGTCCGAACGTACCGCCACCATCGCCAGCCGCGTCGGCCTGCACGCCCGCCCGGCAGCCATCTTCGCCGAAGCCGCCGGCGAACTGGACCTCGAGGTCACGATCGCCCGCGAAGGCGAGCCCGCCGACGACGCCATGGACGCCGCCAGCATCCTCTCCCTGATGAGCCTCGGAGCTTCATTCGGCGACGTCGTTGTGCTGCGCGCCGAAGGTGCCGGGGCCGACGAAGCCCTGGACCACCTCGTGAAGATCCTCGAAACGGACCACGACGCCGAGTAACCCCACTGAGCATGCTCTCCCTTGGCACTCAGGGATGGACATATTCCTAATTTGTCCATCCCTCGTAGCCATCGGGGAGCATGCTCTTTGTTAGTTCAGGGCAGATTGTTCAGGTAGGCCGCAATTTCCGGCTCGGTGGCCTTGAGCTGTTCTATGTCACCGGCAAGGAAACCCTCGACGACGCGCGGATCGACGTAGGCCGCCCTCGCCACCGTGGGCGTGTTGCCGAGCAGTTCGGCGGTTTGCTTGATCGCCTCGAGGACTCGTTGGCGGGGGGGCACTTTCGATCTGCCTGCGAGCGCCATGCCGGCTGCCGCGGTCCCTTTCCACGTGCGGAAGTCCTTGGCCGTATAGTCGCCGCCGGTGATGTGGCGAAGGTACTCGTTGACCATCGCGGCATTCAGGCAGACGCTGCCCTCACCGTTCTGGAAGACCAGCAGGGACTCCTTGCCGGGCCTGCCCGCCAAGGGTCCGAGGAATCGGGCCAGCACAGGGTCCTCGATGGTGGAATCCCAGGTTTGACCGCTTTTCCCCGGGAAATGCAGGGAGACCGCATCCCTGTTGACCTTGACGTGCTTGCACCTCAGCGTGGTGAGCCCATATGAGCCGTTGCGGCGCGTGTAACCATCGGATCCAACGCGTAAGGCACCGAGATCCATGAGCCGCACGGCCGCGGCCAAGGTTTTGGTCTTCTCCGAAGCTGACTCCCTCAGATGCCGGGAGACCAGACGCCGCGCCTGCGGCAGGAGGGCCCCGAGCCGAGCAGCCCGGGCGAACTTTTCAATATCCTGGCGGGCACGCCATTCCGGGTGGTAGATGTATTGGCTCCGGCCGGCGTCGTCCACTCCCATTGCCTGGATGTGCCCGTTCTCGAACGGACATATCCAGACATCGGACCACGCCGGAGGAATCGCCAGCGAGTCAAGGCGCTTGCGCTCCCCACCCGCGATAAGCGATCCGTCCGGATGGTAGTAGCTGAATCCGCGGCCGGACCTTCGCCGGGAAATGCCCGGAGTGCCGGGTTTGCTGCGGCGGAGCCGTGGCATGCCTGGCGCCGTTTGCCTGGGTCCCGGCTTTCTAAGCTTCCTGCGGGTCTGCCACGGACGCACTCGCGGACATGATCTCGGCACTGATCATCCAGGCGAGCTGCTCCAAACGGGCGATGAACGCGTGGAGCAGGTCCGCCGTCGTGGGGTCTTCTTTGTCTACTTCGTCGTGGACATCACGTATGGTTTGTACCGTCCGCTCCAGGCGGTCGGTGATCAGTTTTACGGCGTCTTTGGTTTTGGTCAATCCCGCGGGGAATCGCTCCAGCCTGGTTGAGGCAGCGATGGTGCTGCTGCGGCCATCCGGAAGGGCATGGAGCGCCCGCATCCTTTCGGCGGTTTCATCGGCGAACTCCCGGGCCGCTGCGACGAGTTCGTCAAGCTGCAGATGCAGGTCCCGAAAATTGGCCCCAACGATGTTCCAATGCGCCTGTTTTCCTTGGAGCTGGAGTTCAATCAGATCCGTCAGGACCAGCTGGAGATTATCTGCCAGGGTTTGCGATGCTTTCACGTTTTCTCCTCCTAGACGACCATCCGATGCGTGCGCTGGAACCCGGCGCACGACCTTCCAATTAGCCTACGACGATATCCAAAAATCTTTGTAAGCGTACTTAGTACTTGATTTGATAAGGGTGCTTAGTAGTACCATGGAGGAAGTCGGTACCGGTCCCTAACGGATGAAAACCCCGAAAATATGGGCGGTATCGCTACAGCAGGACCTTGCACGGGGCCTGGGGGCCTGGCGGGGAACCACGGTTCGCAAGTGAACCGATAACCGAATACATCGCAAGGGGCCCGGGCGCTTGCCGGCGGTCCCGCTGAAGTAAGGAATGTGTCATTGTGAACACTCTTCTGATCATTGCAGGCGTTGTGGCAATCGTTCTTCTGCTCGTCGGCGGATTCTCGCAGGCCGTGAGCTGGCTCCTCTGGGTCGGTGTGGTCCTCCTGATCGTCGCGGCCATCGGCTGGCTCCTCAGCTTCATGTCCGGCCGTAGGTCACACGGCGTTTGACCGACAACAGCAGTTAGGGCGCCTGGCCCCTGCCGGCCAGGCCCCACACCGCTTGGCGGAATGAAGTAATCCATTTACCAGCAAAAGGAGTACGTCCATGGGTGCAGATGACAAGATCCAGAACGCCGGAGAAAAGCTTGCAGGCAAATCCAAGGAAGCGGCTGGAAAGCTGACGGGCAACGAGAAGCTCGAAGCCGAAGGCAAGATGGATCAGAGCAAGAGCGACCTGAAATCGGCCGGCGAAAAGGTCAAGGACGCTTTCAAGAAGGACTAAATCCGCCCGAAGTGCGGCTTCCGCCTCGCGCGGGAGCCGCACTTCCCGCTTCAAGGAGTTAAGTCGATGCCGACTATCTCTGACCCGATCGTTCCCAACGGCGCACCTCACCCCAGAGCGGAACGAATCTGGTGCGGCACTTGCCGCACTGCCGAGCACGTGATCCTGGATTCCATCGAGCCGCTCGAACCGCCGGTGGCAGAGCTCGTGGATGTCGCTTACACCTGCGTGGAATGCGACACGTTCTATGCCCATGCGGCGACTTTCCAGGACGTCGCGGCCATCCTGAACCAGCGAGGCTCAGTATCAGGTGTGCTGCAATTCGGCGGCGAATACATCCATTGCGGCGAACCTATGAGGATATCGGGAACCGGATTCCACAGCGTGTATGCGCCAATGTCCACTGAGGACCCCGCTGTCGATCTGCTCGATGTGTACCTGGCGACAAAGGTGTTGCAGTGCCGCTGCGGGTTCCGGATGGAGCTTCCGTCTTAGCCAGGATCCTGACCGAAGGAGGAACGCATGCCAAACAAGAAGAATCCCAGCCTCAAGGATCCGGAACTCTACGAAACCCTTCGGGAGGATGGCGCCTCGAAGGAAAAGGCCGCCAGAATCTCGAATGCCGCGGCCAAGGAGGGCCGCAAGGAAATCGGCCATCGTGGTGGCATCTCGGGTGACTATGAGGACTGGACCGTGCCCCAATTGAGGTCCCGGGCCAAGGAACTGGGGCTCACAGGGTACTCAAGCAAGAAGAAATCCGAGCTGATCTCGGCGTTGCGAAACCACTAGGCCCTCGGAGGAACATGTGCCTTGCTCCGGCGCGGGCGCGGAGGGACATGTCCAGCTTTCGCGGAGCGCACGACGGCGGCGCGTCAGGCTTTCCTGACCCTCGCCCTCGGCTTGCTGGCCGCCTTGGCGGTGGCGCCGTCGTCGGACTCTTCGGTGGACGACGCAGCGGACGACCCGCTGGCTTCTTTGCCGCGTTTCTTCTCCAAACTCCGTTTGAGGGCTTCCATGAGGTCGATGACCTCGCCGCCTTCCCCTTCGCTGGCTGCTACACCGAACGTCTCCTCGGTATCGATGGAGTCTCCCTTTTCGAGCTTGGCTGCGATGAGTTGGCGCAATTGAACTTGGTAGTTGTCGGTGTATTGCTCGGGTTCGAAGTCGCGCGCCATCGAGTCCACCAGGGCCGAGGACATTTCGAGTTCCTTGTCGGAGATCTTGACGTCGGTTTCCAGCGACGGGAAGTTGGCTTCGCGGACCTCGTCGTCCCAGAGCAGGGATTGCAGCATCAGCACGTCGCCACGTACCCGGAGCGCGCCGAGCCTGGTCTTCTGCCGGAGGGCGTACTGCACAATGGCCACGCGCTCGGTGTCCTGCAGTGTGCGCAGAAGCAGCATGTAGGCCTTGGGCGACTTGGAATCCGGCTCGAGGTAGTAGGGCCGCTCGTACATGATGGGATCCAACTGCTCAGCCGGAACGAACTCCACCACTTCGATTTCGCGGCTGTTCTCCGCAGGCAGCGACTTCAAATCGGCCGCGGACAGCACCACCGTACGGCCTTCCTCTTCGTAGGCCTTGTCGATATCCTCGTAATCCACAACAGAGGCGCAGATTTCGCACTTCCGCTGGTAACGGATGCGGCCTCCGTCCTTGTTGTGGACCTGATGGAGACTGACATCGTGGTCCTCGGTGGCGCTGTAGAGCTTGACGGGTACGTTGACCAGCCCGAACGCGATAGAACCCTTCCATATGGCCCTCATGCACTAAGTGAACATCACAACAAGGCGGAGGTGAAGAGGTGGCAACCAGCCAGAAGGAACGCGTCAACGTCGAAGGCCACGAACTGACGCTCACCAACCTGGGCAAAATCATCTACCCGGAGACTGGCACCACCAAGGCCGAAGTGCTCGAATACTATGCCGCCGTAGCCCCGTTCCTGATCCCGGCTGCCGCCAACCGGCCCGCAACCCGTAAGCGCTGGGTGCACGGGGTAGGGACCACCGAGGATCCCGGGCAGATGTTCTTCCAGAAGAACCTGGATGACTCCACGCCGTCGTGGGTTCCGCGGGTCACCATCCAGCACAGGGAACACAGCAACGTTTACCCGCTCGTCAACAACCTCGCTACGCTCACCTGGCTGGCCCAGATTGCCGCCTTGGAAATCCACGTGCCGCAATGGCAAGTGGACGCCGACGGAACCATGTTGCCGCCGGACCGCCTTGTCCTGGACCTCGACCCCGGTCCCGGCACCGGCCTTTCCGAATGCGTCGAAGTCGCCAAGCTGGCGCGCAGCATCCTGCAGGACATCGGCCTCGATCCGGTCCCTGTGACGAGCGGCAGCAAGGGGATCCATCTTTACGCCGGGCTGGATGGCACTCGCAAATGGGAGCAGGTCTCCGCGTTCGCGCACGAGTTGGCGCGCTCGCTCGAAGCCGACCATCCGGAACTCGTGGTCAGCGACATGAAAAAGACTCGGCGCAACGGCAAGGTGCTGGTGGACTGGAGCCAGAACAGCGGGAACAAGACCACCATCGTCCCGTACTCCCTCCGCGGTCGGGTCCACCCGATGGTCGCTGCACCGAGGACGTGGCATGAACTCGCCTCGCCCACGCTCGAGCATCTGGACTTCACGGCCGTCATGAAGCGCGTCAAAGAGGGAAAGGACCCCTTCGCCGCGGTGGCGGCCGGGCGGTCCGAGCATACGCACGAGCATGGGAGCACCGCCATCGGGGGCACCGCCGTCGGGAGCACCGCGGTAAACCCGCGGCTGGCCAGCTACGTGGAGAAGCGCGACCCGCAGCGGACGCCCGAACCATTTCCCGCCGTCGAGCACCAACCCGGTTCGCGCCCGCTCCAGGCGGACACGGAACCCAATCCGCCCGGCGGAATCTTCGTCATCCAGGAGCACCATGCCCGCCGTTTCCACTTGGACTTCCGGCTGGAGCACAACGGAGTCCTGGCGTCCTGGGCGTTGCCGCGGGGCGTGCCGGACACTCCGGACAAGAACCATCTCGCGGTCCGGACTGAGGACCACCCGATGGAGTATGCGGAATTCGCGGGCATCATTCCGAAGGGCGAATACGGTGCCGGGACAGTCAGCATCTGGGACAGCGGCGAGTTCGAGTGCGAAAAATGGCGTGACGGCAAGGAAGTCATCGCCACCCTCACAGGCAAGCCCGGCGGCGGATTGCACGGCACCCGGCGCTTTGCGCTCATCCACACCGGGGAGTCGCCGTCTCAGTGGCTAATCCACCTGATGAAGGACAAAACGGGCCACCGGACGGTGCTGTTGCCCGACGCCCAGCCACAACCGAACGGGACCCCCAGCTACGCGCCCATGCTCGCAACACCCGGAACCCCCGCCGATGTCTCCTCCGGCGACTGGTTGTTTGAGCTCAAATGGGACGGATTCCGGGCCATCGTTTCAGGTTCGGGCGGCAAGATCAGGTTGACCAGCCGCTCCGGGATCGACATGACTCCCACCTATCCCGAACTGGCGGATCCGCGCTACTGGCCTGACTATGACTTCGTGGCAGACGGCGAAATCGTCGCACTCAGCAAGGACGGCCGGCCCAGCTTCGAGTTGCTCCAGAAGCGGATGAACCTCTTCAAACCCGGCGACGTCGAACGCGCCCGGGCCGCGGTCCCCGTGCAGCTCATGGTGTTCGATCTCCTCTACGACGCCGGATCCCAAGGCAGCGCCGACCTCGCCTCCCTGCCGCTCAGCGAGCGCCGGGACAGGCTGGCGGCCTTCCGTGCCAAGCTGCCGGCCCAGGGCTCCCCTATCCATGTATCCGAGATCCTGGAACATGACCTCGACGACATCTTGGCGAGCGCCAGCGAGCTTGGCTTGGAGGGCGTCATGGCCAAGCGCGCGGATAGCCGGTACCAACCGGGACGGCGCAGCAGGTCCTGGATCAAACTCAAGTTGGAACGCACGCAGGAAGTGGTGGTGGGTGGCTGGCGGCCCGGTGCCGGGGCGAGGCTCGGAACCATTGGATCGTTGCTGGTGGGGATTCCCGACGGCGACAAGCTGCGCTACGCCGGCAGGGTAGGCACCGGGTTCAAGGACTGGCAGCTGCGCGACATCCTGAAGCGCATGCAGGGGCTCGACCGCCCGGACTCCCCCTTCCGCGACATCCCCGCCGAGGACGCCGCCACCGCGCACTGGGTGTCCCCCGAGCTCGTGGGAGAGGTGACGTTCGGCGACTGGACCGGCACCGAAAGGATGCGCCATCCCGTCTGGCGCGGATGGCGCCCCGACAAGTCTCCCGCCGACGTCGAGCGCGCATAGCCCAGCCCCCACGCGCACGCCCCCCGCACGCCCCCGCACGTAGCTCAGCCCAACTGACTGGCAGCAGATGTCGTTATGAGGGCTCATAACGACATTAAGTGCGAGTTAGTTGGGCTGAGGGGGCGAATATTCCTAAGAGGAGTGCGGCAGCTGGGGACGGCTGGTGCGGTGGACCGCGGCGACCGCCGCCTGTTGGCCGACGCGGCCGTGGCTGGCGCCGCGATCCTTGGGGTGCCTGGTCTTGCCGCTTCCGTCTGGCCAGGCCTGTCCTTGGGTCGAGCCGAGGGCCATGGCCACAGTTGCAGGGGCCGGCATGGGCGCCTTATCCATGGACTCGACCAAGTGGCTGGCCACCTCGGAGTTGATTTGTTGCTCAACGTGCTTCGCAGCCATTGTTCTTCCTTTCTGCATTGAAACGAAGGGATTTTCCATACTAGGTGGGAGCGGTCCGCTTGTCTGCAGGATCTACCAGCGGACTTTCTTCTCGGACTTGGCCAGCTTGCCACTCGCTTGAGTGGGCTTGTGTCCTTTTCCGGTGCTTTGCCAGCTGTTCGCTGCCCCGCCACGGGATTTGCTGGCCAGCATCTCCTTCTGCGCGTCAGTCAGTTTCGATCGGACACCGGCAGCCGGGGCGTCGGTTTCCTGCGCTACTGGTTCCTGCCCGGCGTCGGTTTCGGGTGTGTTCGGTGTCATGCAGTGGACTCCTTTAAAGCTCTTGATTTGCCGGAGGAGGTATCGGGACGCGACGTCCGCTGCCAGACCCTGGGTCTAACAAAAGCAACAGAAACGGCGCGGAGGCGAAGCCTCAGCAGGCGTGGATTTTTGTCGGTTCAAACTCAGCGGTGCCGGTAAGCATCTTCAGTGCCTTGCGGGCATCTGCGACGAACCGGGATCGGCTGGTCTATTCAAAAATCAGTGTTCCCATGCACCCACCCTAGACACTCCTCAGCGTGTTTGTGAACCCCGGCTTTTGTCGACGCCGTTTCGCGCATGGCCTCCGCCTTCGCTCTCGGCTAGCATGGCCCGGAGAGCACCCCTCGGTACCCCGAAAGGCTCTCCCATGTCAGCACCCGCGTTCCAGCCTTCCCATTCCGCCGTCACAGCCCGGCTCCGTTCTGCCGGTTGTGTCTTCGCCGAGGACGAGGCCCGGCTCCTCATCGCCGCGGCGCACGCCCCCGAGGATCTTGAGCGGTTGCTCGGACAACGCGTCTCGGGATTGCCCCTTGAATACCTCTTGGGGTGGGCTGAGTTCTGCGGCCAACACATCACGGTGGAACCTGGCGTCTTCGTCCCCCGCCGCCGCACGGAGCACCTCGTCCAGGAGGCTGCCCGCCTCGTCCGGCCGGGCGCCGTCGTCGTCGATCTTTGCTGTGGCTCGGGTGCCGTGGGTGCCGCTTTGGTTGCCGCAGTGGGCGGCATTGAGCTTCACGCGGCCGACGTCGACCCCGCAGCGGTCCGCTGCGCCCGCCGAAACATAGGGCTGGCGGGCGGCCAGGTGCACGAAGGCGATCTCTTTTCGGCCCTGCCGGACACTCTTCGCGGCCGGGTGGACGTCCTGGTGGCCAACGCCCCCTACGTCCCTACGGACTCGATCGGGATGATGCCGCCGGAGGCCCGGCTGCATGAACCGCGGGTGGCGCTCGACGGCGGCTCGGATGGTTTGGATGTGCAGCGCCGGATCGCCAGAGAGGCTCCGTCGTGGCTCGCTCCCGGGGGGCGGCTGCTGATCGAAACGAGCATCCGGCAGGCCCCGACGACGGCGGCCTTGTTCGGGGACGCCGGTCTGTCCGCGCTTGTGGTCCATTCTGAAGAATTCGATGCCACGGTGGTGCTGGGGAAACTACGGGAAACCCACCGGAAATGATCAGCAAACTGTGCGTTTCGGGCCCCTGAACCAAACAATTTGGTAACGCACCCCCGGATCGCGCCAAAATCCGCGTGATTCCGGGGCTGTAGGGGGCAAATGGATGTCAGACATTTGCCCCGAAAAGGGGGTGGAATAGCCCCGAATTACAGGGCCCGACTCTCAGATCCGGCGAATCTCGCGTAAAATTGAAACCCTGCCCAGAGCGGAGCAGCTGTATGTCGCAAGCAAATGATCTCCCTAGGAGAAACACAAATGCCCACAGACCGAAGCATTACCGACTCTTCAGCAGGCGCTAGGAACGCTGCTGCAACGAGCAAGACTGCACCACGCGGTGCCTCAAAATTGAAACTTCCAACACGCCGTCGACTCAAGGTATCCGACGTCAACGTCGTTGACCAGCCCATGCTGAAAAAAGCACTCGGCGGCACGATCGTCGGCAACACCATGGAATGGTACGACGTCGGCGTGTTCGGCTACCTCATCACCACGATGGGGCCGGTCTTCCTGCCGGAGGCCGATAAGTCCGTGCAGACCCTCTTCCTTCTGGGAACATTCGCCGCAACCTTCGTGGCACGGCCACTCGGCGGCGTAATCTTCGGCTGGCTCGGTGACAAGGTGGGCCGCCAGAAGGTGCTCGCCACAACACTCTTGCTGATGGCTGCCAGCACCTTCGCCGTCGGACTCCTGCCTGGATACGCACAAATCGGCATCTGGGCGGCTGTGCTGCTCGTCCTCCTGAAACTTATCCAGGGTTTCTCGACCGGCGGCGAATACGCCGGCGCGACTACGTTCGTGAGCGAATACGCTCCGGACAAGCGCCGCGGTTTCTTCGCGAGCTTCCTGGATATGGGCTCCTACATCGGCTTCGCCCTGGGTGCGGCCCTCGTTTCCATCCTCCAGCTCACCATCGGCCAGTCGGCCATGGAGGACTGGGGCTGGCGACTGCCGTTCCTCCTCGCTGGTCCCCTCGGAGTCATTGCGGTGTATTTCCGTAGCAAGATCGAGGAATCACCCCAGTTCCAAGCCACTTTGGATGCCCAGGAAGCCCTCGCCGCGGACGCCGCAGCAGGCGACGCCGCGGTAGCCAAGGGCCCCATCGGCATCGTGAAGGCTTACTGGCGCCAGATCATCCTCGCCATGATCCTTGCCGCCGCCGCCAACACCGTGGGCTACATGCTGACTTCCTACATGCCCACCTACCTGACCGAGTCCAAGGGCTACGACCCCGTTCACGGCACGCTGCTGACCATCCCGGTGTTGGTCATCATGGCAGTCTGCATTCCGCTGACGGGCAAGCTCTCCGACCGGATCGGCCGCCGGCCCGTACTGTGGATCGGTGCCATCAGCACCGTTGTATTCGCCGTTCCGGCTTTCCTGCTGATCGGCATCGGCGATATCTGGTCAACGCTTGCCGGCCTGGCCCTGATCGCCTTCCCGGTCACGTTCTATGTGGCAAACCTCGCCTCTGCGCTGCCGGCACTGTTCCCGACCTCCAGCCGTTACGGGGGAATGGGCATCGCCTACAACTTCTCCGTAGCGATCTTCGGCGGCACCACACCGTTCATCGTCGCCGCCTTGATCCAGGGCACTGGCAACGACATGATGCCCGCGTATTACCTCATGGGCACGTCCGTGGTTGGCGCAATCGCCATCTACTTCCTGCGGGAATCCGCACAGCGCCCGCTTCCGGGCTCCATGCCGAGTGTGGACACCCAGGCAGAGGCCCGCGAGCTGGTGGCCACCCAGGACACCAACCCGTTGATCGACTTGGACGAAATGCCGTTCGACGACGGCACACTCGTAGCAGCAGAGCCGGACCGGGACCCCGTCCCGGCCTAGGCACACAGCGGGCGGGGGCTGCGGGCGGCCCGCGCCGGCAGAACAAGGCTGGTTATTTGTAGCGGAACGCTACAAATAACCAGCCTTGCCGTCGTTTAAGCCTTGTCCCTTAGGCCTTGCGGTCGGCCTTCTGCTCCTGCATCCGCTTTGCCTGCGCCTGGATCTTCGGACCGTAGCCGCCATTCAGCGCGGTGTCCCTGATGTGGGTGGCTTTCGCGACCCGGTCGCCGTCCGCAGCATCCTTGAGCGCTTTCAAGTCCGCCTGCAGGGCGGCTGGAAGCTTTGCGGCCAGCTTCGGGCGCTTGTCCAGGATGAAGGTGGCGATCTTCGCGGCGCGCTGACCGTAACCCGGCTTGCTGCTGTCGCCGTTGACGAAGAACCGCAGCCCGGCCGCGAGCGGGTGGCGCGCCAGGGCCGTCTTGGCCGCCACGGCCGCCGTCGTTGGCTGAGAGGCGGCTGCCGCCGTCGCGCTCGTGCTGTTTGAGGTGGCTGCGTTTGCGGCGATCACGCCGCCGCCCAGCAGGAGGCCAGCTGCCAGGACGCCGACGACGGCGGTGCGGACCCTGCTGCGCTTGCGGCCTTCAGCGGGGGTACTGGAGCTCGGGGTGCTGTTGTTCATTGTCCGTGTCCTTTGTTCCGGCCGGCGGTCGATCCTCCGGCGCTCTTCACCACACTCTGGTCCGGCCGCGTGAACTGACTGTTCGGCCAATGTTCGAGGAATGTAAAACCGTCGCCACCGGCTGACAACGACGCTCCAAGGGAACCGTCCGTGCTGTTGAATGGACGCATGGAAGACAGCCGCGGATTGGTGCTGATTGCCGAGGATGAACAGGCGATTGCCGATATCCAGCGCCTCTATCTGGGCCGCGCGGGGTTCGGCGTACACGTTGAGCGGGACGGGATTTCCGCGCTGGCACAGATCAAGCGGCTCAAACCGGTCGCGGTGATCCTCGACGTCGGGCTGCCCGGCATGGACGGGATCGAGCTCTGCAGGCAACTGCGGCAGGCGGAGGACTGGACGCCGGTATTGTTCGTCACTGCCCGCGATGAGGAGGTGGACCGCGTCCTTGGCCTGGAATTGGGCGCGGACGACTATCTCGCCAAGCCGTTTTCGCCCTCCGAACTGGTCGCCCGGGTCAAGGCCGTCCTGCGCCGGACCGAAGGCACTCCACGGTCCAAACCACTCGTGCTGGGCAGCGTCGAACTGGATCCGCTGAACAGGACCGCACGCGCCGGCACCGAGGAACTCACGCTGACCGCCACCGAATTCGACCTCCTCGCGTACCTCATGGCGCAGCCTGGCCGGGTCTTTTCCCGTGAGCAGCTCCTGTCCGCCGTATGGGGGCAGGCCAGTTACGCCGCCGGACGGACCGTGGATGTGCACATCGCGCAGCTCCGCGCCAAGCTCGGCGAGTACTCCCCCATCGCGACAAGCCGCGGCGTCGGCTATTCCGCCGCAGCTTCCCAATCGTCCGGCCCCCGCCCCGCCGCCGGGAGAGCCACGTGAGGCGCTGGTTCGGCACACTGGCCGGTCGCACGACGGCGGTGATCGCCGCCGTCGCGACTGTCGCCGTCGTACTTGCCGGCCTTCTGGCCGCGCAACTGGTCAACGCCACGGCCGTGGACGAAGCCAAGAAGTATCTCGCGGTTGAGGCCGATTCCCTCAGTAAGCAGTCAAGCATTGGAAGCCTGCAGGACCTTCGCGCAGATCTGCTCACGCACGGCGCGAGGCTAGCGCAAATCAGCACCGACGGTCGCGTGACAGGCGGCGGGGCAAGGCTGGTGGATGCCAGGACAGTGGCGGATGTCCTCGCCGGAAAGTCGGTCTCGACGTCGGTGAACGGTCCGCAGAACACCGTGGTCCTCGAGGCCCGGCCCTTGGCGGCCGGCGGTGGCGTTGTACTGGCTCAGCCCGTGTCCGAAATCCGCGCCGCCGCTGCTCCCCTGTTGAGCCGCATGCTGATCGCCCTCGCGGTCTGCCTCGTGTTCGCCATCGTGGCGGGCGGCCTGTTGGCCCAATGGTTGAGCCGGCCCTTGGTGCGCACAGCACATTCGGCCCATCGGCTCGCGGCCGGAGAACGATCCGTGGCTGTCGCGCCAGGCGGCCCGGCCGAAGTAGTGGAAGTTTCGCAGGCGCTGGCGGCCCTCGACGCCGCGCTCCGGACCAGCGAGGGGCGCCAACGCGAGTTCCTGCTTTCCATTTCGCATGAAATCCGGACGCCCCTGACCGCGCTGCGGGGCTACGCGGAGGCACTTGCCGATGGCGTGGTCAGCGGAAACGACGTGGTCGGGGTCGGGCGGACCCTCGTGGCCGAAACCAACCGCCTGGACCGTTTTGTCCGCGATCTCCTGGAATTGGCTCGGCTTGAGTCCGACGATTTCCGCGTGGAAATCCAGCCCGTGGACGCATCCTTGATCCTGCGCGAGAGTTGGCAGGCCTGGCAAGCGGTGTGCGTCCAGAACGGGGTCGCGGGACGGCTCGAACTGCCTCTTGGGCCCTTGCCGGTCCGCAGCGATGGCCAGCGGCTGCGCCAAGTGGTGGACGGCTTGCTGGAGAACGCCCTGCGCGTGACACCTGAAGGGGTTCCCGTTGTGCTCGCCGCGTACCTTTCCGGCAGCGCGCTCACTGTGGAAGTGCGCGACGGCGGACCTGGCCTCACGGAGGCGGATGCCGCCGTCGCGTTTGAACGCGGTGCGCTCTTTGCGAGATACAGCGGAGAACGGCCTGTTGGAAGCGGACTGGGTTTGTCCATCGCCGCAAGGATCGTGCAGCGGATGGGTGGCCGCATCAGTGTGCGAGCTGCGCGTGAGGGCGGCGCGGCATTTGTGGTGGAGTTGCCTGGCATTCCCGTGGACTCCCGGCAAACGTAGACTCTGCGCATGCCTGATGTTCCGGTGGGTTCGCTGCACCACGTAGAGATCTGGGTACCTCATATCGCCCGGGCCTGACTTGGCCCGCGTCTTTAGTTGGTGGCAAGCCAGGGCTTGACCTGATGCCTCCAGCCCAGCATGCTTGCATTCCCTGATGCTTTTGCACCAGAACCAAGGGCTCAGAAGCCCGAGGTTCCCACGAAAACTTGGATGAACGCGAAGAAGATTGTCGCGATCACGGTCACGTACAGCAGCGCAGTGATGATCCATCCATAGTCGCCCAGGATCTGCGCGGCCTTGTCCGGTACAGGTATTATCCCGGCGGTGATGTTCCGGATGGTCAACCATACGAAGAGTGGAATCATCGCGGCCCAGACGATCATGCAGAATGGGCAGAGTATGTGGATGTCGTAAAGGGCCTGGGACCATAGCCATACTACGAAGATGAAGCCGAGAGAGACTCCTGTTTGCAGTCCCAGCCAGTACCACCGCGCAAACTCGGCCCCGGACAGCAGCGCCATTCCTACGGTGATGATGATGGCGAAAGCCACGATTCCGATGAACATGTTGGGGAAGCCGAAAACTGAACTTTGCCATCGCTGCATCACTTGGCCGCAGGAAATCCAAGGGTTTACGTCACAGACGGTGATGTGGTTGGGGTCTTTGAGTACCTCGAGCTTTTCCAGGACAAGGACGCCTGAGGCGAACCAGCCGATAACACCAGCTATCACCATGAGCCAACCAAGGTGCCGATTGCTCGTCATAGGCGGGGTAGTTGCGGTTCGCTTGTCCGAGGAAAACGTCTGTCCAACGGAACGAATGCCGATGGCTGATGAGGTAGTGGGCATTCCTGCGGCGTCCTTTTCAGCTGGTACTTCCTGCCAGTGTAATGGCTTACCGTCGCTACGATAGCGAACTGGCCAAATTCTTAAACCGATCAGAGAAGTCAGAATTGCAGACAGGCGCGCATCGCCGGCTCGGAGAAACCACGACGTTTATCGACACGGACAACTGAGTACAGCGTCGTTGACCCGCTCTTGCGAGCTGTGATAGCTTCAACGCCCATCGGCAAGGAAAGCGCCTGAATGTAGATCATCCGCAGCACAAATATTGGGGGGAAAATGAAAGCGAAGAAGTCTATTACTGCTGCCTTCACCGGCATAGCCCTGAGCGCCGGCATCGCCTTGGCTGGCGCGCCCGCAGCAAACGCAATCAATCGTGTCGGTTGCAATAACAACGCATATCTGTGGCTCTTTTCGGGAGCCACCACATGCTGGGCTAACGCGGGCACCACTAACGTCCATCTCGCCGGCGTCTTCCAACTTTCCTCTGGAAACAATGATGGAAATATCGCCACGAGCGCCGGAGCGAAGTACTTTGGGAAGAACGCCTGGTTGCAGTTTGCAAACACCACGGTCTCGCAAATCTCCATTTACTAAACAGCGAATTGTCGAAAATCCGCCGTCAGAGTCGCCATGCGGCCCTGACTGTTTCGGCCCTACTTGTAGGACTATTCGTTGCCTCGTGTGGTGATGCACCCGGGGACAAGATCCCCACACGGCAGGAGCCTGCCATCGCTGCTGTCCCCAATCCAGGAAGTGGGGATGCCATCTCTAGACCGATCGACGACTTCCTTCCGTCCGGCGTGCAGATTCTTGCTCTGGCGAAAGCACAGCAACGCGACGTAAACGAATGCCTCCAGGCGCAGGGGTCGAAAGGGCACTTCCAATGGTCATCTTCGGACGCGGAGTTGACTCACTTTATTGACGGCCAGGTCAGAGACCGCACTGTTAGGTCAGACCTGTGGGGGTACTTTGACATTGCAAATGCCCCCATGCATGGTTACAAGCGTGGCGATAGCTCTGGTGCGATTGAGTCATCTGCGGAAGGTGTACCCAAAGATCTTGCAGACCGCTGTTTGGACGAAGCAGTAAAAAGCCACTTGGGGATGGTGGCCTTCATCTTCGCGGAAAGTAAGGCTTTGATCCGCGGGGGTCCCGTGATCCCCCTTGCCGATAGTCGATATGTTCACGTTTCAAATCAGTGGTCTACTTGCATGAAAGATGCAGGATTTGAGTATAAAGACCCAATCGCCGCAATTGGTGACGTGAAGTGGCGCGAGACAGAAAAGGCGACCGCATTAGAAATCGCAGTGGCAACCGCAGATGTGCGGTGCAAAGCAGAAACCAACCTCGTCGGCTTGGGCGCAGCCGTTCAGTCGGCCTATGACCATCGATACATAAGCGAAAATGCTCCAGAGTTGAATGATTTTAAGGACAGACTTCGTCAATACTCTGACTGATGGCGCTCCAAGTTCTGACCTGGCTTGGCTCACGCGTCTTTAATTCGTGCAGGCCAGTGCTTTGACCTGCGGTGGCGTGTTCTAACCGGCGGCTTTTCACGCACTAATGGTGCGGCCTAATGTCGCTGATGTGGCTTTTGTCGGGCGGATCACGGCACACTCACGGAAACTGGCCGGCTCTTCCCACGACCTGTGGCATGTCGAGCAGTCGTTCCCGATGAGCAAGTCCGACCGCCGGGCATGCCCATGTTCCACTGCACTCGCGACGCGGTCAAGGCCCACCTGACCATCGTCTTCACGACGCTGGCCGTCGCCGGAACAGTCCAGGCGAGGACCGGGTTCGCCGTGCGTACCACCCAGACATTCGCCCCCGACATCCCACAGCGCAGCATGCCGTCCTTGATGTCATCCACAGCCTAAAACTCACGCAGCTAAGCAAGGGAGCCAAATCAGGCCTGAGAACGGCGCGGCATTCGTAGCGGAGTTGCCCGGCATTCCCGCCGGCTCCCGGCAAACGTAGACTCTGGGCATGGCTGATGTTCCAGTGGGTTCGCTGCACCACGTAGAGATTTGGGTACCCCACATCGGCCGTGCCCAGGAGGAGTGGGGGTGGCTGCTGGCTGAACTGGGCTACGAACAATTCCAGGACTGGCCCGAGGGCTGCAGCTGGAAACTCGGAGCCACGTACATCGTGATCGAACAGTCCACGGCCCTCACGGGAAGCACGCACCGCAGGACGGAGCCCGGGCTCAACCACCTCGCCTTCCATGCTGGCACCAGGGAGAACGTGGATCGGCTCCGGGAGCTCGGCGCGGACTCGGGCTGGTACGAGATGTTTGAGAGCAAATATCCGCATGCCGGCGGGGCCAACCACTACGCCGCCTATCTGGTGAATACCGACGGCTACGAGGTTGAGCTGGTTGCGGGGTAGGGGACGGGGAGGGCGACACTGCAGGCTTTCCGAAGTCAGCCAGCCTAAGACCCCGGATTTTGAAGCCCGGCCTTCAGTACCGCCGTGTCCACGCCCAGCTTATTGAGCAGGACGGCGGCCGGATCGGGTTCGTGCCGTTCCAGCAGCGCGAGCAAGAGGTGCCGCGCGCTGATCCTGGGGGCCTTCTCCCGGGTGGTCAGTACCAAGGAGTCCTGAATGACTGAGCGGGCGGCCGACGTGAAGGTGGTGCGGCTGCTTCCCTTGGGCGCGCCCAGCAGGCCGAAGTCCCCCAGCGTGATCCCCACGGCTTCCAGCGCCTGCTGGTCGAGAGCGTCGAGCTGGGCGCGGGCCGATTCCAGGTCCGTCTCCAAAGTCCGGCAGCTCTCGGGGTCGTGGAGCAATCCCAGCAGCAAATGGTCCGTGCCAATTCTGCGGTCTCCGCGGCGTTTGGCTTCCTCGGCGCCGGCATGGACAGCGGTCCTGGCTTCGCCGGCAAATCGTTCAAACATGGCAGGCTCACTTTCCGTATTTGGCGTGGACCGACTGCTTGGAGACGCCCAAAGCATCACCGATTTGCTCCCAGGACCAGCCCTGCTGCCGCGCGAGGGCTACATTGGTGGTCTCGACCTTTTCGGCCAAGCGATGCAGGGCACCCACCGCGCGGAGGCCGATTGCCGGGTCCGTCGCAGGGATGTGGGAAGTCAGCTCATCACCGTTCATTTTGTCAGTTTGAACTGACATCTTGTGCGCGTCAATACAGACTGACAGAATTCACCTGAGTGAGGATTGATCTGACGCGCCGCCGCATGGCGATCCTCGGCCATCGGCTCAGGCCCACCAAGCCCTCGCATTCCAGGATGCCCCGGAGTCCGTCGTCCAACACTTCCGGGTCCAGTTCCTCGAAACCCAGCCTGCGATAGTAGGGCGCATTCCACGGCACATCTCGAAAGGTGGTCAGGGTCAGCCACTCCAAGCCCTCGGCGTGTGCCCGCTTTTCAGCAACGTCGAGCAGCTTGCTCCCCAGCCCTCGCCGCGCATGCGATGGGTGGACACTCAACTGCTCGACGTGCGCATTACCGTCGAGGTGTTGAAGCAAGAGATAGGCCACGGGTAAGTCTGACGCGTCGGCAAACACCAAAACACTGCCGCGCGCCTGGTAGAGAGCTAGCTCCGTGACGGTCAACGGCTCGTCGTCTGCGATGGCGTCCATTCCGCAAGAACGGAATATCTCCCCGGCGGCGAATTCGATCCCGCGAAGCCGTTCCAGTTCGTCCGCGCGGGCCGCCCTGATCATGCGGCGGCACCGTTGCGGGCAAGGTATTCGTTGCGCTGTTCGATGAGGTTTTCCAGGTATCGCCCCAGGAAAGCTTTCTCCGCAAGCCTGCCCACGACACCGAAGGGCGCCGCGAACTCGACGCGATCGATCATGAGTGTGCCGCCGTCGTCGCCGGGAAGGAACTCGTGCACGTGCCGGAAGAAACGGAAGGGACCCCGCACTTGCTCGTCCGTAAACGAATCAGGGAAGCGAAACCGGGTGATGCGGCAGCTCATCCGCAGGGGCACCGCGAAATGCCAAGCCTGCCAGGTGACCTCGTCGCCTTCCGAGAGCAGCCCGGCCACGACGCCGGCAACCGCACGTTCCCGGGACTTGGCCATGGAGCCGAGGTGCGCGTCGACATTGCGGGCGAGGTCGAAGAGCTCCCCGGGCTCCATTCCGATATGCGTACGGCATGTGAACGACACAGTCATGCTTCGATCCTGCCACCGTTTCGAAACACCCGTCGACCCAACTAGCTCGCATTTGTTGTCGTTATGAGGGCTCAAAACGACAACAACTGTGAGCTAGTTGGGAGGGCTGGGCTTAGTTGGACGGGAAGTTGTACGAAGCTCCCGAGGCGTGGGTTGACTCAGGCCAGCGGGAGGTGATGACCTTGCCGCGGGTGTAGAAGGAGACGCCCTCGGGTCCGTAGATGTGCTTGTCGCCGAACAGGGAGGCCTTCCAGCCGCCGAAGGAGTAGTAGGCAACAGGAACCGGCAAAGGCACATTGATGCCGATCATGCCGACGTCCACGGAACGTTGGAACCTGCGGGCGCTGGCGCCGGAGGACGTGAAGATCGCGGTGCCGTTGCCGTACGGATTGGCATTGATCAGCTTGATGCCTTCGTCGAGGTCCTCGACCCGGACGACGACCAGGACCGGGCCGAAGATCTCCTCCGTGTAGGCGCTCATTTCGGTTTTGACGTGGTCGATCACGGTGGGGCCGACCCAGAAGCCTTCTTCGTGGCCGGGAACCACCAGGTCGCGGCCGTCCACGACCATCGCGGCGCCGGCCTGCTCCGCCTCGGTCACCGTCTTGACGATGAACTCCCGGGACTCGGGGCTGATCACGGGCCCCATGTCGGCGTCGGCTTCGGTGCCGTTCTTGACCTTGACGTCGAGGGCACGCTCCTCGACCTTCTTGACCAGCAGATCAGCGGCGTCCCCGACGGCGACCGCGACGGAGATTGCCATGCAACGCTGCCCGGCGGAACCGAACGCGGCTGCGGCCAGGTGGTCGGCGGCGTTGTCCAGGTCGGCGTCGGGCATGATGATGGCGTGGTTCTTCGCCCCGCCCAGGGCCTGGACCCGCTTGCCGTGGGCCGTTGCCACTTCAAGGATGTGCTTCGCAACAGGGGTGGAGCCCACGAAGGAGATGGCGTCCACGTCCGGGTGCGTCAGGAGACCTGAAACAACCTCGCGGTCCCCATGCAGGACCTGGAACACGCCGTCCGGCAGTCCGGCCTGCTTCCACAGCTTGGCCAACAACATGGCGGCCGAGGGAACACGGTGGGAGGGCTTGAGGATGAACGCGTTGCCGGTGGCGATCGCCATCGGCGCCATCCACAACGGCACCATCACCGGGAAATTGAACGGGGTAATGCCCGCGACGACGCCCACGGGCTCCCGGAAGGAGAACACATCGATCCCGGTGGAGACCTGGTCCGAGTATTCACCTTTGAGCAACTGCGGGATCCCGCAAGCGAACTCGATGACCTCCAGGCCGCGGCCGATCTCGCCCTTGGCGTCGTTGAGGACCTTGCCGTGTTCGGCGGTGATCAGGGCCGCGAGTTCGTCCACATGCGCGGCGACAAGCTCACGGAATTTGAACAGCACGGCAGTGCGCTTGGCCAGCGAAATGTCGCCCCAGCTCGCAGCGGCTTCCTTTGCGGCGGCGACGGTGGCGTCGAGATCAGCCAGGTTGGCCAGGCGAAGCTGGGCAGTCACGGCACCCGTGGCCGGGTTGTAGACGGGCTTGGTGCCCGTTCCGCTACCGGCAGCTTCGGCTCCGCTGATGAAGTGGTTGATGGTGGTCATTACTGCTCCTGTAGTAGGTGGTGCTCCACGGCATGTACGTCGTTGACATCCCGCGGCAAGCCAGTGGCGAGTGATTCCTGGAGCGCCAGGCGCACAGCCAGGTTCTGTTCGGTCAATTCCCTCTGGACGAGTTCGGGTCCGGAGTTGCGCACCCACGCGCTGAACCGTTCGATTTCGGTCTTGAACGGGTCTTCCCCGATATCGACAGACTCGGTCCAGCCGTCGCGGAAGGACACCGTAACGCGGGCAATTTCGCCCGGATCCGGGTCGAAGGCCTTGTCCAGGGTGATCTGGCCTTTCGTACCGATGATCTGGAACGTGTTGGTACGCGGGCCCTCGAAACCGCAGTCCAGCGTTCCCAGGACGTCCCCATAGTCCAGGATCGCCGTCATAGTGGTTTCCACCGCGTCCGTGCGGCTTGTACCTTTGCCGAAGACGGTTTGCGGCGCGCGGCCCATGACCATGTTCATGATGTCGACGGCGTAGCATCCGACGTCGTTGAGCGCACCCCCGTCCATTCCCGGCTGGAGGCGGACCTCGCCTTCGCTTCGGTCCATGACGAAGTGGAAGCGGGCGTGCATAGACACCAACTCGCCGATCTTGCCCGAGTCGATGAACTCACGGACCTTCTGGTGCTGGGGATGGAAGCGGTACATGAACGCTTCCATAAGGTTCACCCCGTTGCGTTCGCAGGCTTCCAGCACCCGGCGATAGTCGTGGGTGTTGGCGACGAGCGGCTTTTCGCAGAGGATGTCCTTTCCAGCCTCTGCGGCCGCAACAATCCAGTCGGCGTGCAACGAGTTGGGGAAAGGCAGGTAGACGGCTTCGATGCTTGGATCGGCCAGCAATTCCTCGTGTGAAGAATAGGCGGCCGGGATGCCGAAGCGCTCTGCAACTTCGGCTGCCTTTCCGCTCGGACTGCTGATGGCCGACGCAACCGCGTTCCGGGCCCGGCTCATGGCTGGCAGGAACCGACCTTGGGCGATCCGTGCCGTGGTCAGCACTCCCCAGCGGACCGCGCTCATCGGTTGATTTCCGTTTCGAGTTGACGCAGGAAGGCCACTGACTGACGGACATCCTGGACCGGGCCGTCGTCGGTAGGTTCGGCTTCGAGGATGGTGTCCTGCTCCATGGTGAACCAGCCCTCGTAACCGGCGCCCAGCAGGTCGCGGACGATTCCGGCGATGCCGACGTCGCCTTGCCCCAACGGCACATACATGCCTGCCTTGACGCCGTCGGTGTAGGAAATCTCGCCGGCCTGGACACGCTTCGCGACGGCGGTTCGCACGTCCTTCAGGTGGGTGTGGCCGATACGGGCTGCGTAGCCGCGGACGAGCAAGGCAGGATCGGTGCCACCGATGAGAAGGTGACCCGTGTCGAGGCACAAGTTCGCAGCAGTGTCGTTCAGGACCCGGTCAACATCCGAGGTGCTTTCAATCATGGTTCCCACGTGCGGGTGGACCACTGCCTGGATCCCCTTGTCCGCGGCTGCCTTGACCACGGCGTCGAGGTTCCTGCCGAACAGCTCCCAGCCTTCGGCGTCGAGCTCGTGGCGCTGGTCGTAACCTGCGACGCCGGTCTCCGCGGCGAGGACCATGACGCTGGCCCCGGCTGCTTCGTACGCGTCCAACTCGGCCGACACAACATCCAAGGGGTTCTTGGACGGATCGTGCAGGATGACTGGGAAGAATCCGCCGATGGCCTGGAGGTTGTGCCGCTTCAGCACCTCCGCGCGTTGGGCGGCCTGTTCGGGGAGGAAGCCGGCGGGGCCGAACTCGGTGGCGCTGATTCCCAGCTCCGTCATTTCGGACAAGACTCTGTCGGCCTCAAGCTGGTGGCCCCATCCCGGGACTTCACAGACGCCCCAGGAAATGGGTGCTGCAGCAAGGCGCTTGGTGATGATGCTCAATCTGATCCTCCGTATACGTTTTGGTCCCAGTCGATGACCGAGCCTGTGACAACACCGCTCCTGTCGGAGAGGAGAAAGACAATGAATTCGGCGATCTCGTCCACTTGTCCGAGCTTTCCCATGGGCACGGACGCGTTGGCCTTTTCGAGCCAGTCGACCCCTGCGCCATGGAATTTCTTCTGGGTTTCGGCTTCGCCGTCCGTGGCGGTCCAGCCGATGTCGAGCCCGTTGATGCGGATCTTGTCCCAACGGTGGGCATGCGCCGCATTGCGGGTTGCCCCGGCCAGGCCGGCTTTGGCCGCCACATACGGCGCCAAGTACGGCTGCCCGCCAAGTTCGGCGATCGAGATGACGTTCACGATGCTTCCTGGCACACCCCTGCTACAAAGATGCTTGATGGTTTCGGCCATGATGAAGAACGGCGATTTCAGGTTCACCGCGATGTGCGCGTCGAAAAGTTCGGGCGTCGTGTCCAGCATGGTGCCGCGGGTGGTCAGGCCGGCCGCATTGACCGCGCAGTCGAGTTGACCGAAGACGTTGATCGTCTCGAGCACCGAGTTCCGGGCCTGTTCGACGTCGGCAAGATCGGTCTTGATGAACCGGGTTTCGACGCCGGATGCCGCGATCTCCGCGGCGAGCCGAACACCTGAGTCTGCGTTCCGGCCTGTGACCGCAATCCCGGCTGCACCCTCGGCCGCCGCGCGTCTCGCGACTCCGGCGCCCAAACCCTGCGTGCCCCCGCTGATCAGGATGACTTTGTCCTGGAGAAGTGGCATGGCTACAGCTGCCCGATCTTGACCGAATTTTCGATCCTGACGGCGCGGCCGGAACGGGCGGACTCTTCAGCCGCGTTGGCCAAAGCGAGTGCTTGCAGTCCGTCGTCGAATCCCGGGCTGCAGGGGGTGCCTGCGCGGATGGCCTTGGCGAAGCTGTCCAACTCGTTCCGGTAAGCCTGGGCGTAACGCTCCAGGAAGAACGGCAGGTAGGCGTCCGCCTCTTCGGTGCCCGCGGCACCATACTTGCGCACCGTCGTCGGGGTGACGTTGCCCGCGCTGAGCATCCCTTCGCTGCCGAACGCTTCCAGGCGCTGGTCGTGGCCAAAGGCGCTGTGGCGGGAGTTGGTGATGGTGACGAGTTCGCCGTCGCGGCCCTTGAGGGTGATGACAACCGAGTCGAAGTCCCCGGCTTCCTCGATGTAGTCGCAGAACATGTTGGCGCCGGTGGCCGAAACTTCGATGATGTCAGGGACGAAGAAGCGGGCCATGTCGAGGTCATGGATGCTCTGGTCCCGGAAGATCCCGCCGGAGGTGGCGATGTAGGCAGCGGGCGCAGGTGCGGGATCGCGGCTGATGATGGTCAGCTGTTCGAGGCGGCCGATCTCGCCCGCTGCGACACGCGACTGGATGGCCGCGAAGTGGGGATCGAAGCGCCGGTTGAACCCGAGCATGAGGGGCGTGTTGTTGCCCTTGATCGCGTCCCGGCAAGCGAGCGCCCGCTCGATGTCGAGGTCGATCGGCTTTTCGCAGAGGGCCGCCACGCCTTGCGCCATGGCGCGCGAGATCAGGTCCACGTGCGTGCTGGTGGGCGATCCGATCACGACGGCGTCAAGGTCGCCGTTCGCGAAGACCTCGTCGGCCGACTCGACGGCGATAGCGCCGGTCCCGGCCGCCAACTTGCGCGCTCCTTCAATGAAGGGGTCGGCGATCCATGCCAATTCCAGGTCCGGGTGGGCAGCGATGTTCCGGGCGTGGACCTGCCCGATGCGGCCGGAACCGAACAGCGCGACCTTCAGGGGGCGTTCAGTGGACATGTGTGGGGTCCTTTCTAGCGGGTTGCCCGGGAAAGCCGGGCTTGGGTTGGTTCTGGATGGTGGACGGGGACGTCAACTTCAGAGCGGTCACGGCGTTGCCACCGCGGCAGGCGTGCGGCCAGCGAGGACGTCAACCGCGCCTTGGGCGGCATCCCTGATCGTGTGGGCCATGCCTTGACGGGTGAATCCCATCAGGTGTGGAGTCAGGACGACGTTTTCGTGATCGAACAATGGGTGGTGGGCGGGCGGCTCGGGATCGTACACATCCAGCCCGAGCCCGGAAAGATGGCCGGACTGCAGTGCCTCGTGGACGGCGTCGAGCTCGACGAGGCCTCCGCGGCTGCAGTTGACGAGGATCGCTCCGGGCGTCATGGCTTTGAGCCGGTCCGCGTTGATGAGGTTGTGGTTTTCCGGTGTCAGGGGCGCGTGGAGGGTGACGAAGTCGCTGCCTGCAAGGAGCTCCTCCACGGTGTCACAGCGGATCTCGGCGGGGATTTCGGCGAAAGGATCGTAGGCCAGGACCTTCAGCTCGAAGGCCTCGGCGATACGCGCCACCCGGCGGCCAATGCGGCCGTAACCGATGATGCCGAGCGTGAATCCCTCGAGGTCTCCGACGCCGACGGCGGCACGCTGCTCCCAGCGGCCCTCGCGGACCAGCGAGGTCAGTGGAGAGAGCTTCTTGACGAGCGCCAGCAGGTGGGCGAACACGCCTTCGGCCACCGAGGCGGTGTTGCTTCCGGGCGTGATGACCACCGGGATTCCGCGTCGGCTGGCTTCGGCGACGTCCACAAGGTCGGTCCCGACGCCGGTCCTGGCGATGACTTTGAGGGCGGGCATGCGATCCAACAGTTCACGGTCCACGCGGTAGGCAGCCCTGACGATCGCGGCATCGGCATTGGCCAGGTCCTCGTCGGTGGGGTCCTGGATGAGCCGCTGGTGTTCGGAGAGAAGCGGTTCCACGAGGTCTGGCTCGACGCTGCCGAGAGCGACAAAGATTTGGGGTGTGGTTATGGAAGCCATCGTCATCCTTGAAGATGTGGGTATGGGATTGCGCCGAAAATTGCGCTGTTATCGATGTTGCTGGAGGCGTTTCTAGCGGCCTGTGTGTTCTAAAGGCCGAGGAGGCTGGATTTCCGCACGACCAAGTGGGGCGTGACGGAATGGTGGACGAACCCGCTGCCTTCACCATGGATGCGTTCCAGGAGGGTCTTGGCCCCTGTGACGCCAATGGTGGAGCTGTCAGGATCGACGGTGGTCAGTCCGAGGCGCGGCATGGCACCCAGCGCGATGTTGTCATAACCGGTGACGGCTATTTCGACGCCGCGTTCATCGGCCGCTGTCATGGCACCAAAAGCGGCAAGGTCGTTGATGCAGGCCAACGCTGTGGGGCGCTGGTGCTTGGAACGGGAACTCAGTGCCCTTTGAGCGGCAACATAGCCGGACTCCTGGAAGAAGTCGGCATCGACCACATGGATGTGACGGGCCAGCCCGTGCTCTTCCATGGCCGCGGAATACCCATCCACCCGTTCCCGGCCCACCGAGCCACCAAGGCCGCCAAGGTGCACGATGTTCTCGTGTCCCTGGGCGATCAAGTGCTCAACAACCATGGACATGCCGAGGGCATCGTCGCTTCGGACGATATCGGCCGTATCGATGTAGTCCGGTCCCCCGCCCGCAAAGACCACAGCCCCGCCGGAAACGGCGCGGCTGAACGGTGCTTTGTCAGGCACGGTTCCGACGACGAGCAGGCCCGCGACCCGCAAGTCCCGGAAAGCCTGGAGGATGGACTGGTCCACTCCCCTGCCCGCCGCGGTGACCGCACTGAAGAGGACGGTGTGCCCGGCCTCTTCGAGTACGGTCCGTGCGGCGTCGGCGACGTCAAAGGCCCACGGGTTGTGCATATCGCTGACCAGCACACCGATGGTTCCACTATCCCGTGTTGCAAGCGACCGGGCTGCGAGGTTCAACTCGAAGCCCATCTCTTCGACAGCCTTGAGCACCCGCTGGCGGCGTTCGTCACTGACGCGCGGTGAGTCGCGCAGCACGAGTGAGACCAACGACTTGGAAACGCCGGCGCGTTCGGCCACGTCCATGATCGTCGGCCGCCGGGCGGATGGAGCTGCCATGGTTACGCCCGCGCTGCCGTGGTGCCGTGGATTTCCTCGATCTTCTGCCATTGACCGGACAGCGAGGACGCTTCCGCAGCGCTGACAATGGCAGCGGCTGAAGCGGCATCGTGGATGTTGGAGTTTTCCTGTGCTCCTCCAGTGACGGCGACGAGGAACTTCTTGGCCTCGATGACCTTGAGGTCGTCAAAACCCATGCTGTTGCCGGGCCCAGGTTGGAAGTGGGAGTAATCCCCATGGCGTGGGCTGGCGTTGACCGTTGTGTAGCCTTGCTCGTCGTTGTTGCGGCCGAGACAGACCTTGAGTTCGTTCATGCGCTCGAAGTCCCATTTGAGCGAGCCTTCGGTCCCATAGACCTCGATCTGGTAACCGCATTCGGGTCCAACGGCAACGCGCGAGGATTCGATGGTGCCGACGGCGCCTGCTCCGCGGGCGGACGGGCCGAAGCGGACCAGCGCTGCAGCATAGTCCTCATTCTCGACCTCTCCCATTTCACCGTTTTCGATCACCGCGAAGTGCGTCCCTGACCCCATCGCCAGCTTGGGTCGCTGCGTGTAGACCGTGCTTGTGAGCGCGGTTACCTCGGCGATGGGCCCAACTACATATTGGCACAGGTCAGTTGCGTGGCTGAACAGGTCCGCAAGCACGCCGGTGCCGGCTAGTTTCCGGTCAAAGCGCCAGGACAAGGCGCCATTGGGCTCCGACGCGTACCCGGAGAAGAACACTGCGCGGACGTTGGTGATACGGCCGAGGCGCCCGTCCGCGATGAGCTTCCTGGCGTGCTCCACCGCCGGGGCGTGGCGGTAGTTGTAGCCGATGGAGGTCACGACGCCGGCCTCCACGGCTGCTTCCTGCACGGCTGCGGTTTCCTCATAGCCGCGTCCAACAGGCTTTTCAATCCAGAAGTGCTTGCCCGCTTTGGCCGCAGCTATGCCGATTTCGGCGTGCAGGAAGTTGGGGGCGCAGATGGAAACGACATCCACGTCCGGGTGGTTCAGGACATCGTGGTAGTCGGTGGTGCCTTCCGCGAAGCCAAGGACATCGCGGGCGTAGTCCACCCGGTCCGGAGCTGTGTCCGCCGCGATGACGAGCTTGGTGGTCAAGCCAAGCTCCGGGTAAGCGTACGGGACCGTCTGGTAGGCGCGCGAGTGGAGCTTTCCCATCCATCCGACGCTGATAAGGCCTACACCGACTGTGCGGGATTCTGGGCTCACGTTCATGCCTTTCTCGTTGAAAATTCTTGTCAATTGCGGGCGGTGTCGAAGGCGTCCCGGAACGCCGCCGCCATGACGGTGGAGTCCGAGCCGATAGCTACGAACCGGAAGCCCTGGCGGACATATTTGGCTGCCGTCATGCCGTCCACCGCGAGGATGCCGGCCGCTTTGTTGTGCAGTTGCGCGGCCGAGACCACCCGCTGCAACGCCTCTTGGAAGGCATTGCTATCTAGTTGCATCGGAACACCCAAAGCGAAGGACATGTCCATCGGTCCGACGAAGAGGACATCCACGCCGTCCTGCGCCGCGAGCTCCTCCACGTGCTCCAGTGCGTCCAGGGTTTCGATCTGGATGATTCCTACGGCTGACTGCTGGTCTGCGCTCAACGGAGCCCTGTCCATGCCCCAGCGGCACGCGCGGTTGTACGTTGCCACGCCGCGGTCGCCGTAGGGCGGATACAGCATGTGCTTCACGGTCTGGCCGGCTTCCTCAACGGAGTTCAGGCGGGGCACCATGATGCCTGCCGCGCCTAGGTCCAAGACCCGGCCAATGCGGATCCGTTCCCCGCTCTCCACGCGAACAAGGGTGGGGACGCCATAGCTTCCGGCGGCGAGGACGCCGTCGCGGACGGCATCCTCGCCTCCGGAACCGTGCTCAAGATCGATCAGAACCCAGTCAGCTCCGGCAGCGGCGCAAACTTCCACCGCGGTGGCTGAAGCCATGCCAACGAAGGTTCCCAGGGTCACATCCCCGGCGGCCAAGCGTCGCCGTAGCCGACCGCCGTCGAGCGGTCCGCCGTCGTAGTTGCCGCCGCTCAAGGTGCTCATCCGAACCACCGCTGGCGGCTCTTTGCCTGCTCGTAGTCCGAGCGCAACGAACGGACCCATTCCTGTCCGGAAACCTCGGCCGGGGCTACGTCCCACCAGACGTCACCACCGGGCAAATCCACGTGGGGAACAGTGGGCACCACGATCACGACTGGTCCTTGGGTATCGCGCGTGGAGGCCAGCGCTTCCCGGACCTCTGCCGCCGTGGTCGCCCGGATAGCGAGGGCGCCCAGGCCTTCGGCGATCTGCCGGAGGTCCACCTTGAGGTAGTCGCCGTCGAGACGCGCTTTGGGTGCGTCGTCGACGGCGACGCTTCCACCGGTGGTGCGGTAGCGGAATTCGTTACCGAATTCGCGTCCCATACGGTTCATCTGCAGGCGGTGGATGACCTGGTAGCCGTGGTTTTCGGAGACAACCACCGTGACGTTGAGGCCTTCCTGGGCCGCGGTGAGGATTTCCGTAGGTGCCATGAGGAACGTGCCATCACCGATGAAGGTGACCACGCGGTTGTCGTTGTTGCCCTCAGCCAAGCGGACGCCCACGCCAGCCGCGATTTCGTAACCCATGCAGGAGAAACCGAATTCCAGGTGGCAATTGCGGTTGCCCGTGGCATCCCAGACCTTTTGCAGGTCACCGGGAGGTCCTCCGGCCGCGGCGATGATGGTGTCGCCGGAGCGGGCGTGCTCCTGCATCAGTCCGATCAGCTGCGGCTGGGTCAGGACGGCTCCCGTGACCGGCGCGTCCGGGTGGTCTTCCGGGCGGTAGGCAGTGTCGGCGTCGAGCCACTGGGACCGGATGGGCGCCCACTTCGCCTTCTCGGAATGGACTGTTTCCTGCCAGTTTTCAGCCGTGCTGTGGCCCTCCAAAGCCCGGGCAAGTGCTTCCAGGCCCAAGCGGGCGTCCGCGAGGATGCCGGTTGCGCCTTGCTTGCGGGTATCGGCGTCCACGATGTTCAAGGACGCGAAACGGACGTCCGCGTTCTCGAAGATCGACTGGGAGCCGGTGGCGAAGTCGGTGAGGCGCGTGCCGACGCTGAGGACCAGGTCGGCTTGCTTGACCAGGGTGTTGGACGCGAAGTTGCCCTCGAGCCCGACGCCGCCTACTTGCCACCATTCGTCCTTGGTCACGGCGCCCTTGCCGCCGAAGGTCTCGACGACGGGAATCCCGATCTGGCCTGCCAGCGCCTCGAGCGCCGCGTGGGCGTCGGAGTAGTGGATTCCACCGCCGGCGATAATCACGGGACGCTCGGCCGAACGGATGAGCCGGGCGACGTCGTCGACCTCTTCCAGGTCCGGCAGCGGACGCCGGATCTTCCAATCGCGCGGCAAGAAGAATTCGGCCGGGAAGTCATAGGCGTGGGATTGCACGTCCTGGGGCAGCGAAATGACCACTGCACCCGTGTCGGTGGGGCTCGTGAGCACCCGCATTGCTTGCGGGAGCGCCGTTAGCAGCTGCTCCGGGCGATTGATCCGGTCGAAGAATCGCGATACAGGCCGGAACGCGTCGTTGACCGTGGCATCAGCCTCGGTGGGGTGTTCCAGCTGCTGCAGCACCGGGCCTTGGTGCCGGGTGGCGTAGGTGTCACCGGGCAGGAGCAGCAAAGGAATCCGGTTGACCGTTGCCAGCCCAGCGGCGGTCACGAGGTTGAGCGCACCCGGGCCGATGGAGGCCGTGACCGCGAGGACAGCCTGGCGGCGGCTCGCCTTGGCATACGCTGTGGAGATGTGAGCCAGGTACTGCTCATGACGGCCTTGAATGAACGGCATGTCGTCCGCCAGTTCGTCCAGTGCCTGGCCGAGACCTGCCACGTTGCCGTGGCCGAAGATGCCGAGGGCGGCGGGGACCAAGCGGCGGCGGACGCCGTCAGCGAGCGAATACTGTGCGCAGAGGTACTTGACGACTGCTTGGGCCGTGGTGAGCCTGATGGTCTGCGATGGTGTGGTCATTGCCTTATTCCCGTTGTCGTGGTTACCAGGGGCGCCCGTGCAGGACGACCGTCTTCTCTTCGGTCATTTCCTGGACAGCAGAGCGGACGCCTTCCTTGCCGATCCCGCTGCCTTTCAAGCCGCCGTAGGGCATGAGGTCGGCCCGCCAGAGCGGCGACCAGTTGATGTGGATGTTGCCGGCGTCGATCTGCCGCATGGCCTGGACCGCTCCGCCGACGTCGCTGGTGAAGATGCCAGCGCCCAGTCCGTACTCGTTGTCGTTAGCCATCGCGATTGCACTTTCCATGTCCGGCGCGGAGGAGACGGCGACGGCGGGTCCGAACAGTTCGTTCCGGCTCAGCGCGGACCGCGGATCGACGCCGGCGACGACGGCGGGAGTCACCACGGCGCCGTCGCGGTCACCGCCGGTGAGGACCCGGGCACCGGAATGGCGGGCCTCCAGGATCGATGCGTGGACGCGTGAGGCTTCCTCTTCGGAGATCAGCGAACCAAGCCGGGTGTCCTCTTCCTTGGGGTTGCCCACGGCGATCGCTTCGACCTTCGGGACCAGCGCGTCCAGGAAGTCTTTCTCGACGCGACGGTCAACGATGACCCGCTGCACCGAAATGCACACCTGGCCGGCGTTGACGTAGCCTCCGGCAGCCACTGCGGTCGCGGCGAGTTCGAGGTCCGCGTCCGGCAGGATGATCACGGGGCACGAGGCCCCCAATTCGAGGGACAGCTTCTTCACTCCCGCGATCGAACTGATGTGGGTCCCGGTGCTGGTGGAGCCGGTGAAGGACACCTTGCGCACCCGTGGGTCGGACACCAGGACGTCGCCCAGGGAGCTGCCGGGTCCGGTGATCACGGACAGCGCCTCAGACGGCAGGCCGGCGTCGACGAAGCACTGCGCCAGCTTCAGCGCCGTCAGCGGCGTTGCGCGGGCGGGTTTAAGCACGACGGCGTTACCGGCTGCCAGCGCGGGTGCAATTTTGTGCAACACCAGCAGGGCCGGGTAGTTGAACGGGGTGATGGCGACGACGATACCCACCGGCTGGCGCAAGGTGAAGCCGATCTTGTCCAAGCCTGTCCCGGCGTTTGCGTCCAACGGAAGGGTGGATCCGTACAGCTGGCTTCCCTCATAGGCAGCGAGGCGGATGATGTTCCCGGAGCGGCTGGCCTCGCCCCGCGCCTCTGTGATGGGCTTGCCGGATTCGGCGCTAATAGTCTGGGCAATGTCCTCGGCACGTTCATCCGCCAGGGCGGCTGCGCGCAGGAGGATATCGACGCGCACGTGGGCCGGCGTTGTCCTTTGCAGGTGGGCGCCGATTTCGGCCCGGTCAAGAGCGGCTTGGGCGTCCTGGACCGTCGCTACGGGGACCGTGTCGATCGTCCGGCCGTCGAAGGGCGAGCGGACTTCCTCGGTCCTTCCGTCGGCGGCGCCGCGCCAGTTTCCGGCTATTAGCATTTCCATGGTGGCTCCATCAGGTTGTAGACGTACGCGCTTAGTGGCGCTTGGTGTTGCTTTCGTATGCCGCGTCGGTGACTTCGGCGACTTCGGCTTGGACTTCCTTGAGTGCCTCCGTGTGTCCGCCGAGTTGTTCGAGTTCGTGGGCGAGTTCGGCCAGTTCCGCGCCGCCGGCCATCTGGGCGGTGAGCTCGTCCAGGGTGATGTCCTTCTTGTCGTAGTAGCCGATCGACTTGCCGCGCTTGAGCAGCAGGAACCGGTCACCGACAGGGAAGGCGTGGTGCGGGTTGTGCGTGATGAAGATGACGCCCAGGCCGCGGTCCCGGGCCTGCAGGATGTAGCGGAGCACCACGCCGGACTGCTTCACGCCCAGCGCGGCGGTGGGTTCGTCCAGGATCAGCACCTTCGCCCCGAAGTACACGGCCCGGGCGATCGCGACGCATTGGCGTTCACCGCCGGAGAGCTGGCCGATGGGTTGTTCCACATCGCGCAGGTCGATGCCCATCTCGGCGAGTTCCTTCAGGGTGATGTCCTTCATTTTCTGGACGTCCATGGACTTGAACGGCCCGAACCCGGTGGTCAGTTCCGAGCCGAGGAAGAAGTTCCGCCAGATCGGCATCAACGGGACCACGGCCAGGTCCTGGTACACGGTGGCGATGCCGGCGTCCAGGGCGTCGCGGGGCGAGTTGAACTTCCGCTCCTCCCCCATGATCTTCAGCGTCCCGGCGTCGTGCTGGTGCAGGCCGGCGATGATCTTGATCAGCGTGGACTTGCCCGCGCCGTTGTCCCCCAGCACGCAGGTGACGCGTCCGTTGTCCACGGCCATGGTCACATCGCGCAGGGCGATGATGTTCCCGTAGTGCTTGCCCACCGCGTCCAGGGAGAGCAGGTGCACGGGGGTGTGGGTCAGCGGGTCTTTCTCATCCTTGAGCAGGGTCTGCTGGTCGATCTGTTTGGCATTCATTTCCGGGCCCTTCTACTTGAGCTCTGCGCGGCGTTTGACGATGAGGTTCACGATGGTGGCCAGGAGCAGCATCAGGCCCAGGAAGAATTTGAACCAGTCAGGGTTCCACTGCGCGTACACGATGCCCTTGTTCGCCATGCCGAAGATGAACGCGCCGATCGCCCCGCCCACGGCCGAGCCGTAACCGCCGGTGAGGAGGCAGCCGCCGATGACCGCGGCGATGATGTAGAGGAACTCGTTGCCCACGCCTTCGCCGGACTGCACTGCGTCGAAGGCGAAGAGGTTGTGCATGCCCAGGATCCAGCCGCAGAACCCGACCGCCATGAACAACCCGATCTTGGTCTTGGTCACCGGCACGCCCACGGCGCGGGCCGCGTTCGCGTCCCCGCCCACGGCGAAGATCCAGTTGCCCACCTTGGTGCGCAGCAGCACCCAGGAGGCAATCAAGACCAGGATGATCCAGAAGAACACCGTGATCTTGACCTCGACCCCGCCGATGCTGATCGAGGAGGCGAACACCGCGTGGGCCGAGTCGAACCCGTCCAGCTTGGAAATCGACGGAGAGGACACGGACCCGCCGATCAGGCGGGTCAGGGCCAGGTTCAGGCCCGTGAGCATCAGGAACGTCGCCAGAGTCACGATGAAGGACGGCAGCTTCGTCTTGACGAGGATCCACCCATTGATGAAACCGATCGCCAGGGACACCAGCAGCGCGATGACCACGCCGACCCATGCATTCATCGAGAAATACCAGCTGAAGAGGGATGCTGTCAGCGCCGAGGAGATGACGGCCACACCGGTGGAGAGGTCGAACTCGCCGCCGATCATCAACAACGACACCCCCACCGCCATGATCCCGATCGTCGAAGAACCGTAAAGGATCGTCGCCAAGGCATTCGGCTGGGTGAACGTCCCGGACACCGAAGCGAAGAAAATGAAGAGGACAACCGCCCCCACGAGGGCGCCGACTTCAGGACGGGCCATCAACTTGCTCAACGGGCTCCGCTTCGCGACCCGCTCATCCGCGGCAGTTTTGGGTGCCGGGGCAGTAACTAAAGCCATGAAATACCTTTCTTCTCCATCAGCTCGCGCGGCAAGGAAATCGTGCCGCGCGAGCTGAGCGGTCATCGGATTAGCGGATGCCCTGCTGAACGAACTTCAGCACATCGGAAATGTTGGACTTGTCGACGATCGTCGGGCCCGTGAGGACGGGCTGCCCGCCACCGATCTTGAAACCACCAAGTTTGTTCTGCCAGATTGCGTCAATGGACAAGTAGCCCTGGAGCCACGGCTGCTGGTCCACCGTGAACAGGACCTTGCCATCGTTGATCGCCTGCGCCAGCGCGGGGTTCAGGTCGAAGCTGGCTACCTTGATCGGGCTGTTGGCATCTGCCACGGCTTTGAGGATGGTCAAGGTGAAGGGAGCGCCCAACCCGATGATCACGTCAGCATCCTTGCTGGCCTGGAGCTTCGCCGTCGCAGTAGACTGCACCGCCGTCATATCGGCCCCGTTGACATACAGGATCTCGGTCCCGGGCACCTTCGTCTTCACGCCTGCGCACCGCTGTTCGAGTTGCACCTGTCCCTGTGACATGATCACGCAGATGGGGTGCTTGTAGCCCTGCGATGCCAGCTTGGCGCCGACCGCTTCGCCAGCCAGGGTCTCATTGGAACCGAAGTGGGTGAACGCCCCCATCTGCGCGGAGACGTCACCGCCGGCGTTGAAGCTCACCACCGGGATGCCGGCGTCGGTGGCCTTCTTCAGCACGTCCTTCATGGCGCCTGGGTTCGCGATAGTGACCGCGATTCCGTCAACCTTCTGGTCGATGGCCTGCTGCACCAGTTGGGACTGGCGCCCCGCGTCGGCATCACTTGTATAAAGAACCTCGACATTGTCCTTCGCGGCTGCAGACTCCGCGCCCTTGCGGACGATGTCCCAGAACGTGTCGCCAGCCTCGGCGTGGGTGATGAGCGCTACCTTGATCCGGGGAGTGCTGGCGGCTTGCCCGCCGCCACCTGCACTGCCGGTGTCAGCCGGCTTGCCGCCTCCGCTTGAGCATGCTGCCAGGGCCAGAAGCGGTACTACGGCCAGCGCTACTGCGCCCCGCCGCCAATTGAACTTTGCCACGTGAGATCTCCTTTGATGTCGCGTACTTCGACCGTCGCCCGGGTTTTCTGTGCCTTCGAAGGCAGCGGACGCCGGAACCATCTAGCTATGAACGGATGTGTTCCAACCCGCCGTGTGATCTGGATCGCTTTGTGGAACGCTCCAACGCTAAATCAAGGCTTGACCAATTGTCAATGGAGCGTTCCAATTGGATTGTGACTGAGTATCCACACCCTCACCTGCCCTAACTAGCCGCACCCCGTCGCGAGGAGAACGATGACGTACTCAACAAGCACCCCCAAACTGGTCGCATCCTGCTGGACCAGCGCGGGAAATATCGCGCCTTTGAGCAACCCTGAGACGAGCCCCGTCCCCATCGGAGAGCGCTTGGAAGCCATCGCTTCTACCGGATGGGCCGGGTTCGGGCTGGCGCACGACGACCTCGTGGCCGCGAAGGACACCATCGGCTTCTCCGGACTCCGGAAACTCGTCGAACAGGCCGGCTTCCGCCACGTCGAAGTCGAGTTGCTCAGTGACTGGTGGGACGAGTCCCGCTCCCACGAGTGGAAGCCGCAGCTCGAACTGCTCCTCGATGCCGCCGAAACACTCGGGGCGCGATTCATCAAGGTAGGAACGGCGTTCAGCGAGCCCTTGGATGATCTCGATTTCCTGGTGGAGCCGCTGCGGCGCCTGACAAAGCAAGCCTCACAAAGAGGGACGCGCATTGCCCTCGAGCCCATGCCGTTTTCGATGGTCGGCTCGATTCCCGCGGCCGCCGAACTCATGCGGACCGTTGATATGGCGGAATGCGGCCTCGTGGTTGATTACTGGCATGTCTTCCGGGCTGGAACGAGCTTGGAAGAGCTGTCCCGCAGCCTCACCGCCGAGCAGATTTTCGGGGTGGAACTCAATGACGCGGACGCGGAAATAAAGGGGACCCTCTTTGAGGACACCCGGGACAATCGCCGGCTTTGCGGAGAAGGAGACCAGGACGTCACCGGGTTCATCAAAGCGCTCCAGGCCATCGGTTTCAACGGGCCGTGGGGCGTGGAAATCCTCTCCGAGCAACACCGCAAACGTCCCGTTCGCGAAGCGCTGGAATCCGCCCGCTCGACGGCGTTGCAATGCTTCCCGGCCTGACGCGCCTTCCGGCCACGTCGGCCACGTCGGCCACGTCGGCCACGTCGGCCACGTCGGCCACGTCGGCCACGGTCAAACCGGACACCAGGAGGATGCACCTCCAGCACGACTGGGTGGCGCTACTCGGCGAAGTGATCCAGATCCGGCGCGATAACACGACAGTCCGCACCGGTCGCGTCGACGGCGTCACCCCGGATGGAGCCATCCTATGGATCGAGGGACACGGCGCCGAGCCCCGCACGATGTTCGAGCGCTGCGAAGGGTTCACCGCTTGGATCGACTACAAATGGGATTCCGGGGGATGCCGCTGACCTTGCTGCCTCACTAACGGCCGCCAGCGCGCGACGCACAAAGAAACGTTGTGACCCAGCTAATGGCGCGGATCTTGGGGTGCTGATAGCTTCCGAATGATCGGCTGAATTGATTGGTGGTGTCCCGTTGCGATCAATCTTGGCCCATGCACGCGCCCTTCATAGGATCCCGCCGGCAAGCGACGATCACCTTGCTGCCGTCCGCGTCGCATTGAGCGTCGCTGTGCCGGCACTTGTGCTTCTCGCGGTTGGCCGGGCGGACCTCATCATCTACGCCGTGTTCGGCGCACTGACCGGCATGTATGGCCGTGCCGAGTCGCATCAACTGCGGCTCAAGCACCAGGCCCAGGCCGCCGCGGTGCTCCTGACCGGCGTTTCGGTGGGCACGTTCTTGTCCGTCTCGCATATCCATTCATGGGGATTAGTAGCGGTCGAGGCAGTCCTGGCGGGCGTGGGCTCGCTGTTCTCGGACAAGGTGCGGCTCAAGCCCAACGGCCCGTTCTTCGGAATCCTGGCCCTGGGGGCATGCGCTTCCGTCCCCGCGCACATCCCCTTCCTTGCCGCGGTCCTGATCTGCGCGGCATCGGCAGCGTTCTCGATGGTGGTGGGTTTTGCGGGGTGGTTTCGGCACCGCGCCTGGGAACGCGGCGCCGTCCGGGACCTTCCGGCACCGTCGGCGCGGCTGCGCCAAGCAGCCGGGCTTCACGCCGCCCGGTATGTGCTCGCCGTCGGCGCAGCGGGAGTCTGCGGAGTGCTCACGGGCAGCGGGCACCCGCACTGGGCGATGGCTGCAGCCGCCGTTCCGCTGGCCGGAGCCGATATGCCCAGCCGGCTACACCGCGGCATCCACCGCATCGTGGGGACATTCCTCGGATTGGCGATTGTCGCCGTCGTGCTCTTTCCAGGACCGCTGTCCCCGCTGCACTATTTCCCCGGGCAAACCACCATCATCCTCGCCCTGCTGGTGATCGGCTTCCAGTTCCCCACCGAGCTGTTCATGGCTCGGCACTACGGCTGGGCCATGGTGTTCTTCACCCCGGTCATCTTGCTCATGACCCAGTTGGCGGCGCCCGCGGATCCTGGCGTGCTCGTCCTGGAACGCGGGGTGGAGACGTTCGTGGGAGCCGTGATCGGGATTGCGGTGGTGGTGCTGGTCCAGGCCCCCCGGTTTACTTCGCGGGCCCGGCCTGCTTCGCGGCGAGGCGAGGCGGACCCGAAGTAAGCTTCGCCGGCAGGAAGCGCATGACTGCGGTGATCGCTTTGTAGCGCTTCGTCGGGATGGATACCCCTTTGCCCTTGGCGTTGTCTTCCAAGCCTTCCCGGACAACGCGCTCGGCCTTCAGCCACAGGAAACGCGGAGCCACCGACTTGTCCATGCCCATCCGATCGTGGAATTCCGTGTGGGTGAAGCCCGGGCACACCGCGGTAACCTTCACACCGCTGTCCGCGTACGCAGTGTTCGCCCAACGGCTGAAGCTGACCTGCCAAGCCTTGGCAGCCGAATAACTCCCCCGGTTCGCGAACGCGGCAACGCTGGCGACGTTGATGATCCGGCCCGACTTTCGCGCCAACATGACCTCCAAGGCCGCGTGGCACAGCTCCATTGGCGTCTGGACATGCAGTCGCAAATGCCGCTTTTCGTCTTCCACATCGTTCTTCTCGAAAGTTTTCAGCAGACCGATTCCGGCATTGTTGACCAGCACGTCCACGGGCCGCGAAGCGTCCCGCAGCCTGGCCGCAACAACTGCAACCCCGACGTCGGAGGTCAAGTCTGCGGGCAGGACCTCCACCGAGATACTGAAGTCCCGTTCAAGCACCTCCGCGCTTGCCCGCAGCCGACTTTCGTCCCGGGCCACGAGGACAAGGTGGTGGCCGGATTCCGCCAGCTGGCGGGCAAATTGGGCACCGAGCCCGGCGGTAGCACCGGTGACCAAGGCAGTGAGTTCGTTGGCACGAGTTGTCATGCGCCCAGACTAGCCCCGTCGGGCCTCGAGTGGCGGGTGCCATGTCGACGGCGGTACTCGTGCGTTCCCGCTGCGCGCGGTAGAGTGCCTCAAACGTGCGCCGTAAAAGCCGCCGAGGGCGGGGCAACGGCTGCCAAACCGGGGGGAACGGACAATGGACGAGGCTCATGGCAGGATTGAATTCCGCGAAATCGACGAGCACGGGAATGCACTGGAGCATCACTTAGGCGCGGTTGAAGTACCTCAGCGCAGAGCTGCGGTGAATCCGTTCATCGTTGGGCTGTGGGTGCTGGAGCTGGCACTTGCCATAGCCATCATGGTGATCATCAATGAGGCGATGACCCCGTTCACCCCCACGCCGGGAAATACGATGCCGTTCGCGTACTTCTTGTCAACGATGACCCCGCAGCTTCTCCAGTCCGCCGCTCTGATCCTGGCGACGCTGCTGTTCTGGCACGCTTGGCAATGGCAGAAAAGGAAGGCACAAAAGTAGGCACCTACACCGCAATGGAGGCGAGTGACTAGCGAACATTGGGCGGACTACGCATCTAAGGAAATGGGCGTGATCGCGTCGTGTTCGTCCCAGAGCTTCGCCCCGGAGGCGGTCACTGCCTTGACAGCCATGGCACTGATGAGCTCCCCTGCATGGCGTTGGTCGTTTTCGGTGACGACATACGTGAAGACCAGTTCAGTTTCCCCTCCGGCAGGCACCGGGCCGAGGGTCAAGACGGACGGACCGCTCGCGTACTTCAGATCCTCCAAGCCAGCGTTGGTGAAGGATCGCAGCACAAGGGTGACATCGGTGAGCTCTTCGCCCGAATCGTTAATGATCCAGGCGGAATAGGCCAAGGTGTCGTGAGGAGCCGCGGCGGTCTTGTCTGCGAAGTGAACCAGGCGCACTCCGGTGCAGTGCAGCGAGCAGGTCAAGAAGATTCCCTTTGATCAGCCGCGACGAGCCCTGCGGTGCCAGGCAACCATCGCCCCGCCGATCGCAGCGAGCAGTGCGCCGACGCCCAACCAGCGGAACGGATCAAGCCCGCCCGTAAACGCGAGGGGAGAGCCTGGCCCCGTGCCTGTAGTGATGCCGACCCCGGTCGCCGTCACGCTGGGCGTGGCTGACGGCGTCGGGGTGACCGTCCCGGTCGCCGTCGGGGTGACCGTCCCGGTCGGCGTCGGTGTGGCCGTCGGCGTCGGCCCGGAATCCGCCACCGTGAGGGAAATGCCCGTGCAGCCCTCGCAGGCGGTCAGGTCGGCGCGCGGCGCCAAGCCGGCGACTGTCACCGAGACCCGGCCCGGAACAGGCCCCTCGGCAGCCGCCGACACCCCCTTGGATTCAGCACCGGCAGCGTTGATCCGCGCCGAAACCGTCAGGGTCGCGCTCTTACCGGCGGGCAGATCCACCGTCCACCCCGCGGCGCCATCAAATTGCTGAATCGTACCGGTCGACGCCGTGAGGCCTTCGATTGTCGCGTCGTCAACGAGGTCCCTGAGGTCCACAGCCACGATCGCGCCCGGCACGTCGACGGATCCGGCGGTCGCCGACACCGTCCACTCGACCACGTCACCCGGACCCAACTTGCTATCGTGCGCCGGAGTCGACGCCACCGCCAGCGACCAGGTGCCCTTGGGCACGACGCCCGCTGCCTTGTCCTGCACTGCGGACAGGTTCTTCATCCAAGAGAACGCGGTGGGCGTAATGGTGTTATCGCCCCAGGACTTTCCGTCGCGGTCCACAGCGTATGCGAAGAACCCGCCCTTCGGGGAGCCGCCCTCGGGCTGCCAGGTCGCGTACTGATACGCCGTGCTCCGCGGTGCCGTGGCGGGATCGTAGATGCCTTCGGCGTCACCCCAGCGCGTCGGATCCTTCTCCTCGGGGAAGGAGAAGCCGGGCAAGAACTGGCAGGAGGCGATCTTATCCACGAACGTGTTCCAGGTCCCCTGCAGCCCCCAGGTGCCGCGGCCGTAGGCCTGCAGGAGTACAAAGGAGACGTTCTGGTGCACGGCCTTGAACAGCGGGGTGTTGCCGTCCTGGTTGGTGTCGTAGATGAAGATCTTGTCGGTGCCGGACTTCGGGCCGATCAGTTTGCCGAGGGCGTTGAAAACGCCGATCGCGCGAGTGAGGTGGTCGCCCTGCGGATAGGACTCGACGTCGATGTCGATCCCGTCGAGGCCGTACGGGGTGACGAAGGTGTCGACGAGCTGCTGCGCGTAGGCGCGGTACGCGTCCTCGGTCAGCGGGATGTCGGCGTTGGCGAGCCGCTCGATCCACAGGGTGTAGACCACCTTCGTGCCCTGCGCATGCAATGCGGGCACGTAGGTGTCGCGTAGGGTGGCCCAATAGTCGGTGTTGGCCGTGGCGCCGGCGTCGAAGACCATCGCCACATCGATCTCCGGAGGGAGGTCGCTCATGCGTGTGACGTTCGGGTCGGGCAAGTCTGAGTTGGCGCTCTGCGGCACGGTGACGTCGCGCCAGGTCCGGTAGTACGCCATCGTGAGTGGCTCGGCCTCGCAATGCGTGGTGTTCCCCACGGAAGCCTTGGGGGTCTCAGCGGCGACCGCCGGCTGCGGGGCGAAGGCGGCGAGTCCGGCGAGTAGTAACCCTGCGCCGAATGCTGTTGTTCGTCTCATTGCTCTCTCTTCTTCGAAGAGGCATCTTCGAAATCCCGTGAAGATACCCGGGTGGGTGCAACTATAGCGATTTAGTAAAACGGTAGCAGATGCAGACTGCTGTGCACAGAATTAGTTTTGAGATCACTCTGTATCGCTACAGTTGAAGCATGAACAAAACGAAGCGCGTGACCATCACGGACATCGCCCGGCTGGCCGGAGTGTCGCCGGGGGCGGTGTCGTTCGCGCTGAACGGGCGACCGGGCGTCAGTGAGCAGACACGAAAGCGCATCCTCACCATCGCCGAGGAGCACCAGTGGCTTCCGAGCTCGGCGGCGCGGGCGCTCGGCGGCGCGGGCGCCGGGGTCATCGGGTTCGCCGTCAACCGCTCGGCAGGTACCCTCGGTGCGGAGGCGTTCTTCACCGACCTCATCGCCGGCGTCCAGTCAGCCCTCGCGGAAAACCGCATCGCAATGCAGATGGTGCTCGTCTCCTCGATGGAGGAGGAAGTGGCGACATACCGCCGCTGGCACAGCGCCAACCAGGTCGATGGAGTCATCGTCATCGATCCTCGTGACGATGACCCGCGTTTCCCGGTGCTGCGCGATCTCACTCTCCCCGCGGTGGTGCTCGGCAGCCATGCGTCCGAGGAGGGGCACCCGGCGACGATCTGGCTCGACGACAGCCAGGTGGCGCACTCCCTTTTCGACTATCTCGGCGCCCTTGGTCATCGATCGATCGCTTATGTCGCCGGTCCTGCGGAGTTCCAACACACGCGCCTGCGCACCGAGGTGCTCGCCCGTCTCGGTGAACGCGGGGTGAGCGGAGAGGTGATCGCCACCGACTTCTCGCCAGCCGCGGCATCCACGGCCATGCGCCGCCTCTTGAGTCGACTGGAGCGGCCAACGGCCGTTGTCTTCGACAACGACGTGATGGCGATCGCCGGCCTTCGCGTCGCGCAGGAGATGGGGGTGTCCGTGCCGAAGGATCTCTCCGTCGCCTCCTTCGATGACTCGGTCGTCGCGGGCCTCGTGCACCCGTCGATCACCTGCATCACCCGCGATACGTTCGGGCTCGGGGCGATGGCAGCGGCGTTCCTGCTTGAGCAGATCGATGCCCCCGACGTACTTGCGGACCGCATCGGCGCCATGCCGCAGCTCACTGTCCGCGAGAGTACCGCCGTCCCGCGTTAGGTCTCAGACGACGGTGTTCCGGGAGGCGTAAGCGGTCCGGCTGACTGCGGGGCGGATGAGCTCGGTGATGCCGCGCGCGGCGAGAACCTCGGGCTTCGCGGCGTCGATCGACGTGACGATGGCCGGGTCAGCGCCTGTTGTGCAGGCGTCCACCCAGGCCTGGAAGATCGCGCCGCCCGGACTCATCGCGCCGCGGCTGATCGGCGTCGCGTTCTCGTCGACCTCGACGACGATGCCGAGGGTGCGCGCCGGGGTGGGCTGCCGCTCGCGAAGCTCCGGAATGAGCTCGGCGAAGCGGCGTCCGATCGGCTTCGCCACGCCGTTTTGGTCGACGAGACCGAGCGTGTACTCCAACTCGGGGAAGTCCGCGAGGCTTCGGCTTACGTCGTGCGAGCACCACCAGGTGACGCCCCAGAGGTTCTCGGTACGTGCGACGGAGCGCAGCGTCGCTTCCAGGAAGCCCGGGGCCTGCGCAGGAGTCAGGCAGTTCGAGGGGGCGCCGACCTCTTGCAGCCAGATCGCACGAGTGGGGTCGGTGGCGAACCCGCGGGCGAGTTCGATCATGTACTCGGCGTGGCGGTCGGATGCCACGGAACGGCCGCCATACTGCTGCGCCGTGCCGTTGAAGATCCACGAGTGCACTGTAGTCATATCCCCGAGGCGGGAGGCGAGGGCGGGCGTGAAGCCATGTCCGTCCATGTACCACGCGGCATCGTACTCGCTGTGCACATGCTGCTGCGCAGGGGCGGAACTGTGCGCGGCATCCAGGAGCGTCGCGATCCAGTTCGCGGCCTCGGCCTCGGTGACCGGCCAAGGGGACGGGTGGCTCGGTGCGGAGAACTGATTGGTTTCATTGCCGAGGGTAAACCCGAGAAAATTGTCGGCGTCGCCGAGTCGCTCGCCGAGACGGGTGACCAACTCGACCTGTCCGCTCAGGGCATCGGGGTGCGTGAACATGTTCTTGTCGTGCCAGGTAAACAGCCAGGACGGGATGAAGTCGAAGCTCGACAGGTGCCCCTGGATGACGTCGACGCTGACATCCAGTCCGAATTCCACTGCAACGTCAACCACGGCGCGGACGTCGTCCACGGCCTTCTCGCGGATCAGCGTGCGGTTGGGCTGGAGCAGCGTCCACAACGGGAAGATCCGCACATGGTCGAGGCCGATCGCTGCCAGCGAGGCGAAATCCCGGCGCACCTCGCCGAGATCCAGCGAGATCCACGCGTGCATCCACTCTGATGACGGCGTGTAGTTGGCGCCGAAGCGCAGCGGGGCGACGGGGCGGCTCATCGCGGTCCTTTCCGGGGAATCAATGTCCGGCCGGTGTTGTCCGGCACTGGACTATTCAACGCTCTGTGTGGCAAGCTGTGGCCACTATATCGCTTTAGTAGCAGGTTGTGACTGTGACCCATCCCAAGACGTAGCAGCCTGGACCTTTCGAAGGAGAACGTCCATGAAGATCCGCACCACTGTCGCCGCATGCATCGCGGTGGCCACAGCACTCGCCCTCACCGCCTGCACCGGCGGTGCCTCCTCGCCCAGCGCTTCCGGTGGCGATGGAAAGATCAGCGGGAACATCTCGTTCCAGACCTGGTCGCTGAAGAACGACAAATTCACCCCCTACTTCGAGGGCGTAGTCAAGGCGTTCGAGAAGGAGCACCCGGGCGTCACGGTCAAATGGATCGACCAGCCCGCCGATGGCTACGAGGACAAGATCCTGCAGCAGGCCGGGTCCGGTGAACTCCCGGACGTCGTCAACCTTCCGCCGGAGTACGCATACTCGCTCGCTTCGGCCGGGCAACTCGTCGACTTGAAAAAAGGGTCGAAGATCCTTGGCGACTACGTCGACGGCGGCGTCGGCGCCTACAAGTTCGACGGCCTCGACGGTTCGTTCGGCTTCCCTTGGTACCTGGGCACCGAACTGAACTACTGGAACAAGGAGCTTCTCGCCAAGGGCGGAGTGACCGAGCCCCCGAAGACGCACGCCGCGACCTTGGACGCCGCGGCCAAGCTCGCAACGGGCGGCGTGCAGACGATCTCGGATGTGCCCGGCCCCAAGTCGCTGCAAATCATGGTGTCCGACCGGGGCGGGAAGCTCGATATCTACAAGGACGGCAAGTTCGTCTTCAACACCCCCGAAGCCGCGGCGATCATCCAGCGCTACGCCGAACTCTACAAGCTGGGGGCGATCACGCCCGAGGCCCTGCAGAACGCCGGAACCGCGAATGCCAACGTCAACAACTTCAACAAGGGCACCGTGGCCTGGACAACCTCAGGTCCGAACTACATCGACAAGGATGTCTCCGTGAACGCCCCGTCGATCCTGCCGAGCGTCGAGGCGACCAATGGCTTCGGCAACCCGCCGCTGTTCGTGCAGGGCATCAGCGTCTCGGCGAAGTCGAAGAACTCCGCCACGGCGCTTGCCTTCGCAGAGTTCCTCACAAACACCAAGAACCAGATCGCGTTCGTCAAGCTCGCCCCAGGATTCTTCCCCGGAACAAGGGACGCCAACGAAGACCCCTCCGCGTTCACCGAGACGGCGAAGAACAAGATGCAGGGCGTCGCCACTGACCTGGCCGCTTCGCAAATGAACAAGGCCCGGATGATGGGAGCCCCGAAGTTCACCGAGGCGATGGAGACCTACGCCAAACAGCAGATCGCCCTCGCGGTCAAGGGGGAAATCTCTGCCCAGGAGTCGCTGGACAAGGCCGTCGCGTACGCGAAGCAGAACGTGGCCAGCTAAGCCGGCGACGACGAGATGAAGGGGGCGTTCGCCGTGAGACTACAGCGCTGGTACACACCGTACCTGCTGGTGCTGCCCGGTGTGATTTGGATGGTCGTGTTCGCAATCTGGCCATTCCTGAACACGATCGCACTCGCGTTCACGGATGCCCGCCCCCTTCGTCCAGCGGAGTTCGTCGGCTTCGCGAACTTCGACAAGATGCTTGAGGACGACCGCTTCGGTTACGCACTGACAACCTCGCTGATTTATGTCGTCGTGTGCGTGCCGCTGCTGACGTTTCTCCCGCTGCTGCTCGCACTGCTCGTGCACAACAAGGTGCCGGCGATCGGGTTCTTCCGTACCACCTTCTACTTCCCGGTGATAGCTTCCGCCGTGGTCGTGGCGATCGTCTGGGAGTTCCTCTTCTCCGGCAGCGGCACGATCAACTCCGCACTGAACTTCTTCGGCCTTATCGACCGCCCGGTCGAATTCCTCTCCGACCGCTGGTTACTGATCGGATGTGCCATCGGCTTGACGGTGTGGAAGGGGCTCGGCTACTACATGGTCGTCTATTTGGCGGCCCTCGGGAACGTGGGCCGCGAGCTGCACGAAGCGGCGGCGATGGACGGCGCCGGGCGCTGGCGCCGATTCTGGTCGGTGACCGTCCCCGGAGTACGCGGACCCATGATGATCGTATCGGTGCTGGTGTGCGTGGGGGCGACGCGCGTCTTCACCGAGCTCTACGTGCTCTCCAACGGTTCGGGGGGACCCGGCGGGCGGGCGATGAGCATGGTGATGCTCGTCCAGTCGATGGGCAAGGGATTGAACGGCCAGATCGGCTACGCCTCCGCGATTTCGCTCGTGCTGTTCCTGCTGACCCTCGTTCCGTTGCTGATCGTCGGGATCGTGAACAACAGTGACACCATCCGCGAAGCGTTGGCGAGCAGGCGCGGGGCCAAAGCCGCGAAGGCCAAACGCGAAGCGACAGTACAGGAGGCCCGGCGATGACTGCGACCCAGACGAGTAGAACGGTGAAGCCACCGCGGGAGAATCCCTACCGTACCCGCGGTTCCGCGGATATCATGAAACCCTCGCTCGGTGGCCTGATCGGCAAGTACGCGCTGCTTCTCGGGGTGCTGGCGCTCATGGTGTTCCCCTTCCTCTGGCAGATGTCGACCTCGCTCAAAGGGGCGTCGGAGAACATCTACGACTTCCCGCCCGCGCTGATCCCGGCGGCGCCGACCCTCGACAATTACGCCGAGGTGTTCCGCACGATTCCGGTGGTCGACTACGCCTGGCACTCCCTGCTCGTCGGCGTCGGCACGGTGATTACCAACGTCCTGTTCGCGACGCTCGGCGGCTACGCGCTGGGCACGATGAAGTTCCGCTTCAAGTGGGTCGTCTTGGCGATCTTCTTCTCCACGCTGCTGATCCCGGCCGAAGTCACCCTGACCAGCCAGTACCTCACGGTGAAGTCATTGGGGCTCGCGAACACGCTCTGGGGTGTGTTCCTCCCCGGGGCGATCGGGGCGATCAACGTGCTGCTGATGACGGCCGCCTGCCGCATGATCCCGTCGGACACGCTGGATGCGGCAACCATCGACGGCGCGAACACGATGCAGCGCCTGCGCCACATCGTCTGGCCGAACGTGCGGGGCATGGTCTCCGTCGTCGCGCTCTTCGCGTTCATCGGCGCGTGGGACGACTTCCTTTGGCCCCTTGTTGTGCTTTCAGATCCTGCGAGCTACACGCTGACCGTCGGAATGCAATATCTCAGCTCCAATTTCGCGGCGAACCCACGCGTGATCGCAGCGGGAACGATGATCGCGCTCGTACCGATCATCGTGCTGTTCGCAGTCTTGCAGAAGTGGTTCTTCAAGGGCGTCGAAGAGGGAAGCGTCAAGGGATGACCGACCCGATGATCTAGCTTTCTGGAGCGTTTTAGTAAAACCATCGGCGTCGAGCCCGGAGAACAGCCCATGCATGATGACACCCCGCTCACTATCGGTCGCGTCAAGCGCGTCCTCGAGGAGCGCATCCGACCGGCGATCCACTCGGCATCCGTGCCTCTGGCCGTCGAGATCCACGAGCTCGCCGGGGAGCCGATCAGCCCCGCTGACGGGCTCGCGCTCGACTACGCGCCGTGGTGCGTCGGAGCGCCATGGGGTCCCGCCTGGGGCACCACCTGGTTCCGCCTCACCGGGCGCGTGCCGGCCGAGTGGGCAGGGCGCCCTGTCGAAGCCGTCGTCGACCTCGGGTTCGATATCAACATGCCAGGCTTCCAGTGCGAGGCGCTCGTCTATCGTGCCGCGGGCACTCCGGTGAAGAGCGTCAACCCCCGCAACCAGTGGATCCCGGTCACCAAGGCGGCCGACGGCGACGAGGCCGTCGAACTTTACCTCGAAGCGGCATCCAACCCCGTGCTGCTCGACTACCATCCCTTCCTCCCGACGCAGGAGGGCGACATCCTCACCTCGTCTGCGGAGCCGCTCTACCGCACGCGCCGGATGGATCTGGTTGTCTTCGAGCAGGAGGTCTTCGAGCTCTCGCTCGACATCGACGTGCTGTTCGAGCTGCAGGCCGAGCTTCCGCCCACCTCGCCGCGGCGCATGCGCATCCTACAGGCCATGGATGACGCCCTCGACGTGCTCGACCTTCAGCGCATCACCGCAACCGCTGCGGACGCCCGCGCGAAGCTCGCCGACGTGCTCGCGGCTCCCGCCGAGGCCAGCGCCCATCGCATCTCGGCCATCGGACACGCACATATCGACTCCGCCTGGCTGTGGCCGGTCCGCGAGACGATCCGCAAGGTCGCCCGTACCTCGTCGTCGATGACGGCGCTACTGGAAGAGCAGCCGGAGTTCCAGTTCGGCATGTCCAGCGCGCAGCAGTACGCGTGGCTCAAGGAGCACCGCCCCGAGGTGTTCGAACGGGTGAAGGCCGCTGTGGCCGACGGACGCTTCCTCCCGCTTGGCGGCATGTGGGTCGAGTCCGACACGGTGATGCCGACGGGTGAGTCGCTGGTGCGGCAGTTCTCGCACGGTCAGCGGTTCTTCGAGCGGGAGTTCGGCCTCCGCTCGAAGGGGGTCTGGTTGCCCGACAGCTTCGGCTACTCGTCGGCACTGCCGCAGCTTATTCGCCGCGCCGGCTTCGAGTGGTTCTTCACTCAGAAGATCTCCTGGAACCAGCAGAACGTCTTCCCGCACCACACGTTCCTGTGGGAGGGCATCGACGGCTCGCGGATCTTCACGCACTTCCCGTCTATGGACACCTACAACTCGCAGCTGAGCGGGATGGAGGTCGCCAAGGCGTCGCGCCAGTTCAAAGAGAACCGGGTCAGCTCCCGGTCGATCGCGCCCGTGGGCTGGGGTGACGGCGGCGGCGGCACGACGCGCGAGATGACGGGCCGCGCCCGACGCCTTCAGAACCTTGAGGGAAGCGCCCAAGTCGTCTGGGAACATCCCGACGTCTTCTTCGACGCAGCCAAGGCAGAGCTCCCGCACCCGGCTGTCTGGGTCGGCGAGTTGTACCTCGAACTGCACCGCGGCACTCTCACCAGCCAGCACGGGACCAAGTCGCGCCACCGCCGGGCCGAGTACGCACTCATCGAGGCCGAGTTGTGGGCGGCGACGGCTGACGTCCGCACGGGGATCGAGTACCCGCAGGCTGAATTCGAGCAGCTTTGGCAGCAGGTGCTGCTGCACGAGTTCCACGACATCCTTCCCGGTACCTCCATCGCCTGGGTGCACCGCGAGGCGGTCGCCGTCCTCGACGACGTGATCGCCGGTGCTCGGGCAATCTCGGATGCCGCGCGCCAATCGCTCGCCGGCGACGGAGACCGTGAGCTCGTGTTCTCGCCGACGTCGGTTGCCGGTCCGTTGCCGCTCGGCGCCACCTCGGTCGCGGCCTCCGATGACCAGATCACGCTCGACGACTCGAGCGACGACATCGTGCTTGAGAACGCGCTCGTGCGTGTGCGCATCTCCAAAGAGGGCCTCGTGGTCTCCGCGGTAGATCTGCGGACCGGACGCGACGCCGTCGCCGATGGCCGCGCTGCGAACCTGCTGCAGCTGCACCAGGACTTCCCGAACATGTGGGACGCCTGGGACATTGACCGCTACTACCGGAACAGCGTCACCGAACTGCGCGATGTCACATGCATCTGCTCCCGGCTCACCGAGGCGGGCGCCGAAGTGGTCATCGACCGCACGTTCTCCAAGTCGGCCATCACCCAGACGATCACGCTGGCACCCGGCTCGCGGACGCTGCAGATAGTCAACGACATCGACTGGAACGAGACCGAGAAGCTGCTCAAGCTCGCGTTCCCACTCGACGTGCAGGCGGCACACTCCGAGGCCGAGACCCAGTTCGGCTATCAGTCGCGCGTCACGCACACGAACACGAGTTGGGAGGCAGCGAAGTTCGAGACGTCGATGCACCGCTTCGTGCTGGTGCGCGAGGACGACTTCGGCGTCGCCCTCGTGAACGACTCGATCTACGGCTACGACACCTCCCGCGAGGTGGCGGACGATTCCGTGACGACAACCGTGCGGCTCTCGCTGCTTCGGGCACCGCGCTTCCCTGACCCCGACGCCGACCACGGACGGCACGTCATCACGATCGGCATGGTGATCGGCGCTGGTCCTGCCGAGGCCACCCAAGCGGGCATCGAGCTGAACGCCCCAAGGACCGTAGTCCGAGGCGGTCACGACGTCGCGCCGCTGGTCTCGGTCCAGGGCGAAGGGATCGTCGTTTCCGGCGTGAAGCTCGCCGACGATAGCTCGGGCGACCTTATCGTGCGCGTCTACGAGTCGCTTGGTCGTCGCACGAACGGCGAGCTGTCGGTGGACTTCCCGCACCGCGAGGTGCGTGAGGTGAGCCTTATCGAGGACGCCCTGGACGATCCGCGCCTCGGTGGCGAGCTGCGACTGCGGCCGTTCGAGGTGCGCACCTTGCGCATCGTGCGCTGAGTGGCGTGCGGCTGGGGGTCTCAGATCCAGCCGCACGCCGTGTAGGGATCCTTCGATCCCTACACGTGCCCCCTGGCCGTGGGTCGCATGGGGGCGCACGACCGCATGGGGCACGGCCTGACATGCCGGTCCATCGAGAATGGACGCCTCCGTAGCGGCCCCCAACAGGTCCGCAAGGAGTCTCACTCCCTCTTATGCCAGGCACTAACTATGTGTCGCTGGGGTGCGAATCGTGTCGCGAACGTCGCAAGATATTTCCGGAAGGCCGTCGAAGCCGACCTTTGCCTTGCTCTCTCCTGACGCGCCGGCACCGGATTGCCAACGCGACGAGCGGAGCGATCAGCAACACAAAGACGACCCCGGCTAGGGCGACGACACCTGCCGCCGTTATTAGCAATGCCATGACAATCATTTGGATATCCGCTGAATCAGAGATGGACTGGCTCAATGCCGGGGCCGTGACCTATTCCGCGGAGTGGTTCTCCGGCATCGAACCGGTGAGATCAACGATGCGCCCGTGGGCCGCGGCCTCGCGCACGGACCAGATCGCTGCGATTGCCGCATCCTCGTCCTCAAAAGCTTTGGAGGTCAGAAGCACGTCCCCATTTCCCGTGGCGAGTTGGAACCGCAGACGGGCGTCCGCGCCAACGTAGAGATTGAATTGTGAGGCCATTGTGGTACTTCCTTGTCTCGAGGTAGATGTGCCCCGGGCCCTTGAGTGCCCGAAGCCTTTGGATTATCGGCTTCGTCGGCGGTTCCAGGCACGGGAAGCCAGGTAGAAGGCCAGCAAGCCGCCGATGAAGTAGACCACCCAGAAGGGGAATCCGATGTTGGTTTGGCGTCCTGCCAGGGTTTTCTGTTCCGGGGCGCCTTTGGGGATGTCTGCGATCCGGGAGGCGTGGACCAGGAGTCGGTGCGAGTTCACTCCGATGGGGGTGCATGTGATCAGGGTGATCTGATCCTCGCCTCCGGTGATTTTCAGGGAGGAGATGTCGTCCGGTTTGACCACTTCGATCTTGTTGACCTTGTAGAGGAACGTGTGGTCCATGACTTCGGTGGAGAAGACGTCGCCGGTTTTCGCGTGGTGGAGTGGGTTGAAGAGTTCGGCGTTGGGGATCCCCGAGTGTGACGTCAGGACGCTGTGCGTGCCGGGGCCGCCTACGGGAAGGGAGGAGCCGTAGAGGTGTCCCACGCCTTTGGCCAGGACGTCGTCGCTGGTTCCGTGGAAGATCGGGAGATCGATGTTCAGGGAGGGGTAGCGGAGTCTTCCGATCACCTCGTCGTTGGCTACGTTTAACTGGCTTTGATAATCCCGCAACTGCCCTTCCAACGCCGGCATCGGGGCTTGGGCCGAGTACGGGTCCCGCAGTTGTCCGGTGGGGATCCTGGAGTTGTATTCGCGTCCCCGGTCCAACACTTTCGTCCGGGCCGAGGGTTCGAGTTGTTCGACTTCCTGCGCGTAGCCGGAAAGTTGGCTGTTGTGGGATATCGAGCTGAACCAGTCCGCTGCCTGGGGGTAAAGGACCAGGCCCAGGCCGATGGCGGCGATGACCATCATCGTGACAAGTCTGCGGTCAGCAAGACCTGATCGGATGCGCTTGCTTCCCGCCGCCGGTCTCCGGGCCCTATCGCGCCGAGGAGGGCCTTCCGGGCCGGGTTCGGAACCCTCCATGAATTCCTTGAGGGTTTGGGTCATTGGGGCCTCTAGCTTTGATGGACGGGAGCGGTATGGGGCATCCACCGTAGTGGTGGATGCCCCATACCCTGCATCAAGGGATGCGGGTCACCGAGGGGTGTTTACTTTGCCTCGTTGCGCTTTCGTCGGCCGGTGACCGTGAACAGACCGGCGCCTGCCAGCACGAGGATCCCTCCGGCGGTCAGGGCCCAGGTTCCCACACCACCGGTGAGGGGCAGCTGGAACCCGGCGTTATGCGGGACGTTGTTGATCGTCACTGTGACCACTGACGGATCAGCGCTGGTGACCGTGGTCTCGACCGGCTGGGCGAGCAGCGCGTACCCGGTCGGGGCCTTAGTCTCCACGAGCCAGTAGCTCTGGTAGCCGGGCTGGCCCGGGCTCACTGTTGCCCCGTTGGCCCAGTTGGAGTAGCGCAGGCCCGAGATCACCAGGTTGCCGCTGGCATCAGTGGTCCAGGAGCTGGCACCGGCGATGCTGATCGCGTTGGTGCCGGCCAGGGCATCAGCCCGGCTCGGGTAGACCGAGAACACGGCGCCCGCGAGGGCGGCGGAGCTCTGGGAGTCCTGCTTGTGAAGGACGATGTTGCCCCACTTGGTCACCGCCACGGGGGGTGTGACGACCGGGCCGTTGGGCTGGCCCGGGGTGATGTTGAAGCTGGCCGCGTTCGGGTAGACGAGGGCCGTGTTCGTGATCTCGCCGACCGTGTTCACGGTGGTGTTCACCGTGACCAGGACCTTCGCGGTGGGGTTCGCGGCCAGCACGGCCCGGCCGCTGGCGGTGAAGCCGACCGTGAGGGTGTTCGTGGCCGTGTCGAACACGACGGTGTAATCCGTGTTCAGCGCCAACGCGGCGTTGTTCGAGAGCGCCACCGTCGAGTTGGTGTAGCTCAGCTTCGAATCGAGCTTGTCAACGATCCGGTACCCATCGATCGGGTTCACGTTGGGAATGTCGGAGGTGATGGTCCACTGCACGTTGTCGCCGAGCTTGAGCACGGAGGCATCGTTGACGGTCTTCGTCGCGGTGGTCACGGCGTTCTTGGGGTAGACGTTCACGTCATACATCCAGCTGTTCTGGTTGCCCGGGTCCGTCATGGGAAGGGTCACCAGGAACGGGGCCGAAGGAGTCACACCGGCCGGGTAGCCGGTTTCCGTCACCAGGTAGAGGCCTAGGGGAAGGTTCCCCAGGGTGGCTGTTCCGGCCGCGTCAGTCGTGGTGGTCGTGCCGGGGCTGGCTGCCTGCGCTGCGGCCTGGGCCGGCGTCAGGGCGGCCGCGGCGGTCCAGCCCGCGTTGGTCGTCAGGTCAATGTTGTTGACCTTCTGCACCGTGAACGTCACCCCCGCCATCGGGGTCAGTGCCGCGGTCTGGGCCGGGGTCAGTGCCGTTCCATCGTTGGGCAGGTTAGTCGCCGTCGCCGGCTTCTGGTACTTGTGGATGGTCAGCGAACCCGTCTTGGACGGATCGATATTCGCGGTGTTCGCCGCGTGTGCGCCTCCGGTTCCGAGGGCGAGCATCCCGGCTGAGGCTATTGCGGCTAAAGAGGCTATTATGCCGCGCCTCACCTTCGATGATTTCATCGTGTTCCTTTCATTGTTTCCCCCATTGATGTGCGCGGAGCTGCGCTAAGGAGTCTGGGTTTGTGGGGTCTTGTCCGCTCGCCTGAAGATGATGAGGGCGAGGGAAGTCATGAGGGCGAGGATCCCGAGAACGGTTCCGCCGAACAAGCCGGCAGTACCTGGGCCACCGGCGGATGGAAGCTTGACGGACGCCATATCCAGAACCTTGATGGTCGAACCGTTTGCTGTTACCGACGTTCCTGCGGTGGCCGGGTCCAGGGCGATGCTGCCGTTGGCCCCAAGCGTGAACTTCACCGGGGTGGCCAGGAGCGAGTAGCCGTCCGGGGCTTTGGTTTCGAGCAGCCAGTACGTCCCGGGAAGCAGATTCCTGACCTCGATGAGCCCGGGTGACCCGGACACTGCACCGTTCACTCCGATCACGGTGGGGCCCATTTGCCCGGCAGCATCGTTGTGGACCTCAAAGGTCGAGCCAGTCAGCGGGACGGTGGAACCCTGGACTGTCCCGGGTCCTGCCTTTTGCACGAACAGGTGGCCCGTGGTGGGATTCGTGGTGAAACATGCAGGGTCAAGCGGAGCCGTGTTGCCAGTGACGCATCGTGCCGGAGGGATGACCCCGGTGCCGGTTGCCCCGTTCTTGAGGGTGACGAGCCATGCATTCGTGTTGACCATCACCGAGTAGGTCAACACGGCCGCGCCGTTGCCGGGGAGGGTGAATGAGGGGGTGACCAGCTTGCTGCCGGCACCCGGGTCCGGGACTGCGAGGGGTATACCGCCATTGACGGTCAGCTTCGCCGAACCGGCGGTGAACGTGGCGTTGTCCAGGACCTGGCTCAGGTCATCGGAGAGGATGACACCGGTGATGGGGTTAATGGTGGAGTTGGTGGCGGTCACCGTGTAGGTGATCACCCTGCTCGCGCTAGGGTCGCCCGGGTTGATGTAAGTTCCCGAGGCCGGGGAGGCCGTCTTGTCCAGCGTCCACGCCCCCACGGGGTTGACGGTGCAGGTGGTGCTGCCGGCCGGGCACGATGTCGGCGGAGTGATGGTGGTTGAGGGTGTCAGGTAATTCTCGAGCGACGCATCACCCAGGTTGCCGGCGCTATTGACCTTCACCTGATACGTGACGACGCTCTTCGCGCCGGCAGCCACGGTGCCCGTGACGGCCAGAGTTTTCGGCGCTGCCCCCGAGTTGTTCGCCACCAGCAAGGGAGTCCCGGCCGTGGAGGTTGTGGTGATGGAGTTGGCCACGAAGCTCGAGGCATCCAGAACGTCCCCGAGCCAGTCGGTAAAACTGACAGTGGCCGGGGCGGTGCCGCTCGTGTTGTCGAAAGCCAGCGAGTAACTCAGGACCTGCCCGGGCCCGACCATGGTCCCGGCCCCCGGGTCCACCCTCTTGGAGGCCACCAGGTGGGGCGTGACGGAATCGCAGGCGGTGTTGTCCGACGTCGGGCCCTGCTCCTGGCCCGCTGGCAAGGAGACCGAGTTGAACAGGCCGGTGCCGGGGCCCGCGCACGCCGCTGGTTGGTTGGTGTTCGTGTAGTGGAACGTCACGGCCAGGTTGAACGTGTGCGTGACTCCCGCACCGATGACCGAACCGGCCGGTGCCAGCGCGTATGGGCCGGAGGTCGGGGACGAGCCGCCGGCAGGAGCCCCGGCCCCGGACGTTATCCAGGAAGCACCCGTGACAGCAAGGTTCGGAGCGAACGCCGGCGTGTCGACCAGGGTGCCGTAGGTCCCGGCCGCCGAGCCGGTGTTGGAGACGGTGACGGTGTAGTTGGCGACAAAGCTGCCGCCCGTATCAGGACCGGTGACCGCACCTGCCTGCTTGGCTGCGTTGATGACCGGCTGGGCGGTGTTTGACAAGGTACAGGCGATGTTGGCTCCGGCCACCGGCGTGATGGCCAGCGATCCGGTGAAGGTTGCGCCGTTCGGCAACCCGGTCTGCAGGCCGAACGAGTCCGTGCACGTGATGGTGCCGGCGTAGTTCGCTGGGTTCGCCGTTCCGGCGGCCGCTTCGGTCAGGGTGTACGTTGTTCCGGCGGTGGCCACGTAAGCGCCGGTGGTGCCGCTTCCCGCAGTTACTGACGATCCCGTACCTGTCGTGGTCGAGTTCGCGGGGTTGTTGACCACCGCGCCTGTCGCCCCGCCGGTGCGGATCTGGACGGTGAACTGGTCCGTTGCCGCACCGCGCGGTGCCCCGAGCGCCTTGGTCAGGGTGATCCGCGGCGCCCGGACGGTCAGCGAGGCGTTCGCCGGCGGGTTGAGGTTGGTCACGATGTTTGCCGGGCCGTTGACATACGTCCCCTCCGCCGCGGCGGTCACGTTGAACGTGATGGTGCAGGATGCCTGCCCCACGGCAAGATCACCGCCCGTGGCCGTGAAGGTGTTCGAGCCGGCAGTCGCAGTGCGGACGAACCCTGCGCCGGTCACCTGGGCACATGTTCCACCGATCGCGGGGTTAGGGGAGATCACGACGCCGGCAGGCAGCGTGTCGGTGATACTCCAGTCGTTCTTCGCCTTCAGGTCGCTGGTGTTGGTCACCGTGAGCGCCACCGTGGACGTCTGGCCGGGGGCAATGAGCGCTGGACTGAACGATTTGTCTAACTGCGGGGTGACGTCGAGGATCTGGGGCAGGTCGAACGCCACATCGTTGCCGCTACCGGTTGCTGTCGCGTTATACAGTGACAAGCCGAGCGATGCCGTGGACCCCGTCGGTATCTGATAAGCGGCGGACTGCAGCTTCGTCACCTGAGTCGCCCAATTCGTAGGGTCGGTGCACGGGTTCAGCCCGGAGCTCAGCACAATCGGGTTGCCGTTCACGATGAGGGAGAACGTCTCTTTCGGCTGATTTGCGCCGCCCGCCGCAGGACAGTTCATAGCGGCGAAATAGGCGGAGACTGCGTAGTAATGCCCCGGAATGGCCGGAATTGCGTTCGCACTGGCCGTCTTGAATTCGGTGCCTGCGGCAATTTGGCCGGTCGGGGAGTTGGTGAACGCCGAAAGGGCCTGGTTGCTGGCGGCCTGTGCCGCGGTCTGGCCTTGCGCCAAACCGAGCTGCACGGCAATCTGCTGAAGTTTCTGCCACGCTGACGGCGCATTGTTCGCACATCCGCTGTCGGCTGACCATGACGGTTGCGGCGTAAATGAGTTGAGGATCCACCCATTGCACTGATTCCCGGCAGGCGTGTACTGCGGGTCCGCCGTGTATGTCATGTTGGCGGCGGCCGCACCACCGGTGTAGTTCAGGATGTTGATGGCGGACGACGTCGCGTTCTGGTTGGAGAAGTCCTCGGTGTAGACCGGCGTACCAGCCTGTGGCACTCCCGGGGTTCCCGGCGTCGTCGCAAATGCGGGTGAAGGCAGGGTGCCGCCTAATCCAAGGCCGACAATCGTTGCTGTGAGGAGAATTGCCAGTAGCTTGGCGGGAAGGGACTGCTTCATAGGCTTGTTTTGCTTCACTTTCGGGAGCGGGCACACAGGTGGTCTCTAGCCATCAAGTGCGCGCTTCCGGCGATTCGTGTCGCAGAAAACAGGTTCAATTTATTGAGGGAAGCGGGGGGGAAACGGCCACCCACTGAAACAGTGGGAGCAATTCGGAGATCGTGACGCGAAAATGGGAAGGTATTTCGGAGCGTGACATCGGCGAGGTCACGTCCCAGGCGGCCAACCGCCTATTTTGCTTCGATGGGCTTCCGACGACCGATGACCATGAACAGGCCTGCGCCTGCCAGCACGAGGATCCCGCCTGCGGGTAGGGCCCAGGTTCCTACGCCGGTGAGCGGAAGCTGGAACCCGGCGTCCTGCTGGATGTTGCCGATCGTCACGGTCACAGCGGAGGGGTCGTTGCTTGTGACCGTGGTCTCGACCGGCTCGGCGAGCAGCGCGTACCCGGCCGGGGCCTTCGTCTCGACCAGCCAGTACGACTGGTAACCGGGCTGGCCCGGGCTCACTGTTGCCCCGTCGGCCCGGTTGGAGTAGCGCAGGCCGGAGATCACCAGGTTGCCGGTGGCATCGGTGGTCCAGGAACTGGCGCCTCCGACGCTGATCGCATTGGTGCCGGCCAGGGCATCGGCCCTGCTCGGATACACCGAGAACACGGCACCGGCCAGGGGCGCCGAACTCTGGGAATCCTTCTTGTGCAGCACAATGTCGCCCCACTTGATGGTGCTTACCAGGGGCGTGACCACGGGACCGCCGGGCTTGCCCGGGGTGATGGTGAAGCTGGCCGCGTTCGGGTAGACAAGAGCCGTGTTCGCGATCTCACCGACCGTGTTCACGGTGGTGTTCACCGTTACCACGACCTTGGCCGTGAGGTTCGCAGCCAGGACAGCCCGGCCACTGGCGGTGAAGTCGACCATGAGGGTGTCCGAGGCCGTATCGAGCACGATCGTGTAATGGGTGTTCAACACCAACGCCGCGTTGTCCGAAAGCGCCACCGTCGAGCTGGTGTAGCTCAGCTTCGAATCGAGCTTATCGACAATCCGGTACCCGTCGATCGGGTTGACGTTGGGGATGTCGGAGGTGATGGTCCACTGCACGTTGTCGCCGAGCTTGACCACGGACGCGTCGTTCACAGTCTTCGTGGCTGTAGTCACGGCGTTCTTGGGGTAGACGTTCACGTCATACATCCAGCCGTTCCCACCGGCCGGGTCCGCCATGGGAAGGGTCACTAGGAACGGCGCCGAAGGAGTCACCCCGGCAGGGTAACCGGTCTCCGTCACGAGGTACAGGCCTAGGGGAAGGTTCCCCAGGGTCGCGGTTCCGGCCGCGCCGGTGGTGACCGTCGAACCCGGGGTCGCTGCCTGCGCCGCGGCTTGGGCCGGTGTCAGGGCTGCCGCGGCGGTCCAGCCCGCGTTGGTCGTCACGTCAATGTTGTTGACCTTCTGCACCGTGAACGTCACTCCGGCCATCGGCGTCAGTCCCTGCAACTGGGCGGCAGTCAGAACCGTTCCGTCTTTAGGCAGCTTGGTCGCCGTCGCCGGCTTCTCATACTTATGGATCGTCAACGAACCCATCCGCGGAATGGGGTTCGTGATGCCGGTTCCGGAATCAACTACCCTGGCCGTCTCCAGCGGGGCAGGAACCGCTTCGGGCACGATCGGCGCGGGCGCTGGAGGTTGCGGCACCGCTGTGGCGGGCGGGTCCGACGTCGGCGCCGGACTTGGCAGGGGTGCCGTCGGGCCACGTTCCGGCACGGACGGTGGGGCTGGTGCACTGCTGCTTGGAACATTGGCTTCGGCGGTTGGCGCCGGGCTGGACTGTCCAAGCCACATGAGGATGCCTGCAATCGCGAGGCCTCCCAAGACCAACGCGGCAATTGCCATCTTCCAGAATCCCCCAACTGAGCGCAGTCCGGCAGCGGCCGGTTCGGCCCCTCCCGGAAGGAATGGCTCGGAAAGGAACGGCTCTGAGAGGAATGGCTCCTGGAGAACCCCTCCGGGAAGAAGCGATTCCAGCAGTACGCTTCCGGGGAGGAATCCGGCGGTCACTGCCGGTGTGAAGACCACCCCAACAACCAGAGGGAAAACAAGCGCCCTCATGCCTGCCTGGACATCGTTGAGTTCCACCAGCACAGCCGTGCACTTCGGACACTCCTCCAAGTGGGCCTTGACCTTTTCGTACGACGCACGTTTCAGGCCGCCGCGAGCGTACTTTCCCAGCTGGCTCGAAAATTCAGCGCATGAGTCGTCACTGGCCACATTGATGTGGTTTTGCAAGTAGGCCTGCCGGAGCCCCTCGCGCGCCCGGATCACGAGCGACGAGACGCCGTTGGGGCTCAATCCGATGAAGGGTGCGGCCGCGGCAGGTTTCAGGCCTTCGATGTCCACGTGCCAGAGGGCCGCCTGCCAACGTTCCGGAAGCGACTTGAAGGCCTTCGCCATGGTGCTGGACTCGAAGGCGTCTAGAACGGTGTCCGCGTCGAGGGCAACGGTATCCAAGGCGTCGACGTCGCCCACAATCTGGGTACGCCTCGCCTTCCGATTCCGGTCGTAGGCAATTCGCCTGACGGCAGTCAGAAGATAGGAGCGGAAGAACTGGTCCGGTCCCTTGCGCTCAGTGAGGGCTTGGAAAATCGAAGCAAACGCCTCGGACACGACGTCGTCGGCGTCACTGGCATTGTCCGTCTGGGCCCGGGCAACGAACTGGGCTGCCGCCAAATGCCGCTGGAACAGCACATCGAAGGCGGAAGCATCGCCGTCACGCACCATGGCCATGATTTGAGGGTCGCTATGCCCAACGGCCATTGACGCGTCCCCGCCATTCGAACCGTCCTCTGAAACCTGCCCCATAATCATCCAGTGTGACAGCCGAAGTTACATGTGACTTGAATCTTACGCAGGGAGAGGTTCTCGGCGACTTTCACCCACGGCAACACGATTCGGTCCCGAGCCACACTCAACTGGCGTGACCCGACTCCGCCGCCCACGCCGCCCACCACAAATTGTCCTCGTTTACGGGGCAGACAAGTCGGCTGCGGCCCCAGGCGAAACCATCATCTTCACAGCCTGGATCATCAATGATTCCAAGCTCCAACTCCGCAATGTGCGCCTCATTCCCCGATCCTTCACCAATGAAGGATCGGAGAATCTTGATTACACGTCCAAGCCCCACGACGGGGACTTGCACATCGGAACGTTGTCCGCCGGAGAATCAGCGATGTTGAACTTTTCGTACGTGGTCAGTGCTTCCGATCACTGGCACGGCGGCGAGCTTGTCAGCGCCATGGGGGTCACCTGCATGTCCCGCGGCCGGGCAATCCGCGACGAACACGACGCCATTGTCGCCCTCAAACAATAGATCCCAGGCAAAACTGCGTCACGATCCCGCGTCTGCGCCCACTTATCAGTGACACGACCACTCAATGCAGTCGACGGGAAGTTCAGATGATTCAACGCACGCCGCGAGACCGCGACGGAAAGTCCAGGGTGTTCTATGTGACCCTTGATTGCAGGGACGGGGTTCACGCGGCGTGCACTGTATGCCATTGCCTTTGCCACGCACACGCGCCTGGTGTGCTGCGGCAGCACAGCCCTGCGTCTGGCTACTCGTTGTCCGGTTCCCCCACCGGCGGTTCCGGCGGCCAATCGACGTCGAGATCGTAGCCCTCATGCTTGCGCAGATAGGCGGCGATGAACGGGCAATGCGGAATGATCCGCTTGCCGGAGGCCAGCACATCGTCCAGGGCAAAATGTGCCAGGACCTTGGCCAGCCCGCGGCCTTTGAACTTTTGGCGCGTCTCGGTGTGGAGGAAGTCGATGTGGCCCGGCTTATCCATAAATTGCGAAATCACGGCTACTTCACCGTCAACAAGGAGCTCGTAGCGGTGGAATTTGTCGTTCCTGACCGTTGTCACGTCCGGGCTGAACGACTCTGCGGTTGAATCCGTGAACTCAGTCATGAGTCGAGATTCGCACGTAAACCGGGCTCTGGCAATGGCACGGCAGGGGCATCGGGAACCGCTGCGGAAAGGACTCCGGCCGGCACCCGTCCCAGCAGTAACACTCCCAGCGCGAAGCACGCCGCTCCCCCACCAAGAAGGGTCAGCGTGAGTCCGTTGAAGGCGGCGTCCACCACCGGAATGAAAACCACGACGCCGGCAGTCACCACCGCGACGTGCGTCCTGCCGCGCGCGTGGTTGGCCGCCGTCGGGCGCTCTTCAAGCCTGCCGCACAGCAGCAGGACCGGGAGCAAGAGAAGGAGGACGCCGAGCAGCACCAATGGGCGGGCCCACCACCATTCGGCCGTACCTGCCGCCGGTTTGGGGAAGTCCGTGAGGAGAAGCAGCCCCGCCATGGCTGCGAGCAGCGGCAAATGCCACAGATAGACCGTCATGGACCGCCGGCCCGCAACGGCCACGACCCAACGGATCCAGCGCACCCCAGCCACCCAGTCAAGGGCGGGGCGCAGCAATTGGAGCGTTGCCGCCTGGGACAGACCCAAGAGCAGCATGCAGAAGTTGGGCGGATTCAGGTCCACGATCATATTTCCGGAGTAGACCCCGATCCCGGTCACGAACCCCAGCAGAAGGTTGCTTACCACGATCAACCCCGCGAACCAGCCTCGGCTGCGTCCAGCGAAGATGCCATCGGCGATGAAGAAGCCGAATTGCTGGACCGCACACCACACAAAGAGCATGTTGACGAAAGCGAGCATCGGAAACGCCCCGCGCAGGGAGTCAAGGGTGATCACGGCGGCCACGAGCCCGCCGAGGGTCAACCACGGGGAATGTCCGTGCAGCCGGGCCAGCAAGGGAACGCTGAGTTGAGTTGCGAGGTACGCGGCCAGGAACCACAAGGGCATGCCCGCCCCAGTCGCGATGAGCTGGACCACTTCCGGGTCGACGCCAAGCAGCCTTGCGGCCCACAACCCCACGAACATCGAGGCCAGCAACGCAGTTGCCGGACGGATGAGGCGCAAAAGCCTCAGTTGGGCATAGTCGACGCCGGAGCCGCCGCGCGCACGCAGGCGACGCCATGACTCCAGTCCCGTGATGCCGCCAAGGACGAAGAACAGCGGCATGACTTGGAACACCCACAAGACGGGTTCGAACCAGTGCTGTTCCATGAGCGTGTTTTCCGTCGTGACCGTGCCATCCGGGTGCAGGACCGGGCTGACCATCATGCAATGCGAGAGCACCACCAGAATGAGGCAGAAGAACCGGGCGAGATCGATCACGGGATCACGAGAGCGGCCAAATGCGGCCATGCCCGCCGACGTCTTTTGTTGCCTCGATAATCCCATTGCACTCCTTCGCGAACTGCTGAGACCATTGTCCGCCCGCTCGACGGTGGGAACCAGAGCGTGCGACGGCGTGAATTCGTGGGCGCGGCCCACGAGCTGCGTTCCGGAACGCAGCTGTGGAACCGCACCCACGGTCGCGGCGTTTAGCGACGGACGTTTAGCAGCCGTTCCCGTTGCCGCGGATCCCTGGCCGCCGCGCACGCCGCCAGGGCCAGACCGAAGGCCCCGTCCAGGACCGCCCGGTCCGCGGAGGCGGAGGAGCCGTGGGCTGCAAACTCGGCGGTGTGGTGGGCGGCCCCGCCGACGTCGTAGCCGAGCAGCGGATGGATGCTTGGGACCAGTTGCGAGACGTTGCCCATGTCTGTGGAAGCCACTGGATCTTCGTTTAACGCAACAGCCCTCCCTCGGGCGGACATCGCTTCCCGGTAGGCCTCGGAAAGGTACCGGTCCTGCCTGAGCTCAGCGTAGGCATTGCCCGTGGGCGTGACCTTGAGTGTGCTCCCGCTTGCAAGGGCGCCCGCTTCCAGGCAGCGCCTCACGCGGTCCTGTATGGTTCGCAGGTTCTTGAGGCTCGGTGAACGCATTTCCACGCTCGCCCGGGCCCGCTCCGGTATGACGTTGACGGCGCTCCCGCCTTCCGTCACGATCAACGAAACAACCGAGCCGGGCGGAAGCTGCTGCCGCGCCAACGCAATGGCGGTCTGTGCAATCACGAGCGCGTCGAGGGCATTGACCCCCTCAGATGGAGCGGCCGCGGCATGCGCGGGGCGCCCTTCGTAAAGCACGTCCCACATACCCATGGCCAGGGATGAGCCACCGATGACGTCTTCGGCGCCGGCATGGGCCATCATCGCCAGGGATACATCCTCGAAGAAACCCTCGCCAATGAGATCGACCTTGCCCCCGCTTGTCTCTTCCGCGGGAGTGCCAAGAACTTTGACCGTGATCCCGAGCTCGTCGGCGACAGAAGCGAGCGCGAGTGCCGCCCCCACAGCGCAAGCCGCGTTCACGTTATGTCCGCAGGCATGCCCGATGGTCGGCAATGCGTCGTACTCAACGCACAGCGCGGCCACCAGCTCACCCGTCCCGAACCTCGCGCTGAAGGAAGCAGGGAGCAGCGGCTGCGGACCGTCAAAGCTGAAGCCCGCGCTCCGGAGCAGCCGGCTAACCCGCTTTGCGGCCCGGAACTCCTGCCCGCTGAGCTCGGGATCGGCGTGGATCGCGTGACTCAGTCCAAGGATTTCCGGCTCCCAGCGCTCCAGAGCGGCTGAGACGGAGCGCTCGACGGCGGTCGAAGAGGTCGTAGCGGGCGTTGCGGTTTCCAGGGAAGCGGCTTTCGCGGCAGCAGCTTTCATGCGGCGACCCCTGCGGCTGTCGCCGCTGGGTGGCGCTTCGGGTAACGGGCGGCTGCTGCCGCAGCAATCAGGGCCGCGATCGCCAGGACAATCCAGATGGAAAGGAGCCCGCCCTCGCTGATGTGCCCGGCCTGGACTGATGACGAGGAGATGAGCTTCACGACGGCGGCGCCCACCGCGATGCCAACGGACAGTGCCAGTTCGTTGAGGCCGGCCGCCGTCGAAGTTTCCTCGAGCGGAACGCCCTCCACGGACAATGACCGGGTCCCCGCCTGATACATGCCAAGGCTCAGGTTGAACATGGCGAATCCGGTGCAGTAGCCGGCCAGGGAGCCGTGCGCAGCTGCCATGACCAGGAAGCCGCCCGCCAGCAGGAGACCGGCGAAAACCAGGGTGGCCCGTTCGCCGAACAGGTTGAGAGCCTTCGAGGTCAGAAGTGAAGAGAGCAGGGAGAGCACCGATGCGGAAGCCAGGACAATAGCGATCATGAGCGGACTCAGCGCGAAGCCGTACCCGGTCTTGCCCGGGTTTGAATACAGGAAGATCCCGTTGGTGCCGAAGTAGCTGATGGAGGCAAAACCGAAGAAGAAGGTGGCCAACGAGACCGTCCGGATGCGCGGGATGGCAAGCATCCGCAGGTCCATGAAGCGCTTCCCGTTGACGTTGCGAGAGTCCAGGACCACCCAGTAGGCCAACAGCGCGAGGCCGATGATTCCGGATCCAAGGGTCTTTGCATCAAGCCAACCCCAGTCCGGGGCCATCGAAAGAGCCACCACGAAGCCGATCAGTCCGAGGGAACATGCCAGGAGCGGCATCAAGGCGAGTCCTTCGCGGGTGTGGGTCCCGGCGTCGGGCAGGACGAAGGAACAAAGCAGCCCCACAACCGCGAACGGCACCGCTACCCAGAAACCGAGGGTGGGATCGTCGACGCCGATGATCCCGGCAAGCAGGCCGCCTGCGCCAACCATGATCATGAGCATCCCGATCATCACGCTGACTCCGGTGCGGGTCTGCGCCGGGCTGCTCACCCGCAGGATGCCCATCATCAGCGGGATGAAGCCGACCACGCACGTGAGCATGACGACGCCGATTGTCACCGTCCACAGCGACGGCCAGAACGCCATCATGAGGACGCCGACCGCGACTACCGCCGTCGACCAGCGGAGTACGAGCCTGTAGCCATAGCTGTCGCCGAGCCGCGAGATGATCGGCGTGAGCACGGCAAAGCTCACGTTTGAGATCAAGAAGATGCCGTTGATGGTGGGGTCGTCGATCGAAAAGGCCGGCCCCAAGGCAGGGAGGATGGGGTTCAGGTAACCCTGGGTGACTCCACTGAGAGATTCGATCAGGGCCATCGCCACGATCATTCCGGTGATGGTCCGGCGGGCGACGGCCGCCGTCGCCGGAGGTGCTGTCTTGCTTGCCATGTGCTTCCTTTGAGTGTTGGGGGCGTCGTTGCCTGGGTCTTCGGATGCGAGCGGGTGATGCGAGTCACAACGTTAGATCCGCCGTCTACACTGGCTAGAAATTTGTTTGAAACCATCTGAGAATCGTGAATTTTGAAGGAATCAGCCATGATCTCCGAAACTGACCTCGAAATCGTCAATGCCCTGCAGATCAATCCACGTGCCGATTGGAGCCGCGTCGGGGATGTCCTGGGCTTGTCCGGGCCTACTGTCGCGCGCCGCTGGAACTCCCTTGCCGAGCAGGGACTGGCGTGGATCACCCCGGCTCCGGGTCCGCGCTACCTGAGTGCGGGCTGGTCGGCGTTCATCAGTCTTTCGTCACTGCCGAGCGAGAACGAAGCCCTGGTCCGCAAGCTGTGCGCGGAGCCGGCCTTCGGCACCGTTTCGCTGGTGTCCGGCTCGCACGATCTCTTCATCGACTGCTTCGCCTCAAGCCACGAAGAGCTCATGGAGATCATTACCGGCTCCTTCGCAGGCCTCCCCGGAGTGACCCACCGGGAGGTCGTTTTCGTCACCAAGCTGTACCGGCAGGCCTCCGACTGGCGCAGCGGCACCCTCGAACCCGCGCGGGCCCGGCTCATGTCGGCGGAACCCCTGCCCGCCCCGGCGGCCTACGCTCCCGACCGGCTCGACGCGTTCCTCTTGGGGGAACTGGCAAAGGACGGGCGGGCCAGTTGGGCGGAACTGGGAGCCGCCTGCGGCGTCTCTCCCCAAACGGCACGACGGCGTGTGGAGCGGTTCCTCGCGTCCGGCTACATGACGCTGAGGTGCGATACGTCCGTTTCCGCCCAACAAGGACTAAGGGAAGTGAGCCTGATCCTCAACGTGCCCACCCACCACGTTGACGCCGTCGGGCGCTACTTCGCTGCCCTGCCGAACTGCAGGCTCAGCGCCCAGGTTCTGGGTGCCCAGAACCTCCTCGTGACACTTTGGGTCCGCGATTACCTGGAGGTCCAGGGCCACGAGCGCGGAGTGGCGGAGCGCGCGCCAGGGAGCGCCGTGATCTCCCGGCAAGCCGTGGTCCGCAACTACAAACGCCTCGGGCACGTGTTGGACCCGTCCGGACGCAGCCGGAGCGTCGTCCCCTTGCCGCTGTGGCGTGAAGGGTAGCCTCCAACCCTCGCTCACCTATGACGGTAATTTCTCCAACGCTCGCTCACCTATGACCGGAAAGGCCGCATCCCATCTGGACACCCAGACGGCAACACGAACATTTGCCGTGCGCCGAGACGAGCCGCGGCGTTTAGTAGAGAGTGCTATCAATCCATGACAAAGGAGTCATCGTGGCACGCGCCGATTTCGCGACAGTGCAGTCAGCCCCAATTCCTCTCGCTCCGGCTGCCCTTGCCGGCGGCGCATCGCTTGGCCTCGGTTTGGCGGCAAGGCCAAACCCCGACGACGATTCCGGGTCCGGCGGCGAGGTTCCCAGCAGCGCCTGGCGGGTGCGCGCCGACGCCTGGGAATTCCTTGGCTACGCCGTCAAACAGCTCTCTGCCGCCGCCCGGCCCCTCGCGGGCGCCCGCCAGCCGCGGGAACTGCCGCGGGATGTCCGAAGGCTACTGCCGCTGCTGGAATCCCTCGAAATGTATTGGGCGTCTCCTGGGCAGCAATTTGTCATGGAATTGCGGCGAATCCTGGAAGCCGGAGAATACCTTGAGGCGCTGAGCCTCATCGAACCGGTCGCGCGACGCGTTGCCGGCCACAACCAACACGCCCAGGAACCCGCACAGGATCCCGAACGCGAAGCCGACCGGGTTGAAGAACCCCCCGAATCGCGCAAGCGTTTCGAGGTCCTCGTGATCGATGACGTCTCCAGCGCCGACCGTGAAGCACTTCAAACGGAACTGCTCAGCCAGCGCCGCCCCGCCGACGCCTTCAACTACGAGCTCGTGTTCGTGCCGAGCTTCGAGGACGCCGTCGTGGCCATCCTGCTCAACCCCGACATCCAGGCGTGTGTGTTGCGGCCGGGATTCGTCCCCAAGAGCAAGCAGCGCCTGAGCCGGGATGTGCGCAGCTTCCTAGACCGGTTCTTGGGAAAGTCGCTCCCCCAGCGCCCCTTGGACCGCATTCTGAGCTTGGCGGAGAAACTGGGCGAACTCCGCCCCGAACTTGATCTCTACCTTGTGGCGGGAGTGGGAATCGAAGAACTCGCCGGTTCCTTGACTCGCCGATTCCGACGGATATTCCGCCGGCAGGATGGGCTGGAGCTCCATTTGTCCTTGCTGGCCGGCATCGCGGAACGATATGAGGCGCCGTTCTTCCACGCGGTCCAGCAATACAGCCGCAAGCCCGCCGGCGTTTTCCATGCCCTGCCGGTGTCCCGGGGCGGATCGGTCATCCATTCCAAGTGGATCAACGATCTTGGCGAGTTCTACGGCCTCAACCTGCTCCTTGCTGAAACCTCCGCCACATCCGGCGGGCTCGATTCGCTCCTGGATCCGCATGGCTCCCTCAAGCAGGCACAGAAGCTGGCGGCCAGGGCATTCGGTGCCCAGAAATCGCTCTTTGTCACCAACGGAACGTCAACTGCCAACAAGATCGTTCACCAATCGATCTTGGCACCCGGCGATGTGGTCCTGGTGGACCGGAACTGCCACAAATCGCACCACTACGCCCTCATGCTGGCCGGCGCGCAGGTCTCATATTTGGACGCGTACCCCTTGAACGATTTCTCCTTCTATGGCGCGGTTCCCTTGGAGAGCATCAAACGGATGCTCCTGGATTACCGCAGGGCAGGCAGGCTCCACGAGGTCAAGATGCTTGCCCTCACCAACTGCACATTCGACGGCATCGTGTACGACGTCGAACGGGTGATGGAGGAGTGCCTCGCCATCAAACCTGACCTGGTTTTCCTGTGGGACGAGGCCTGGTTCGCGTTCGCGAGCTTCCACCACATCTATCGCCGTCGCACGGCCATGGCTTCGGCCCGGTCACTCGAGGCAAAGTTCGCGGATCCAGCTTATGCGGCCCGCTACGCCGAGCAATTGCGGGACCTTGCTTCGGCGGGCGGGGCGGCCGAGGGCGCGGCGGGCGGCGGCGAGCCCGACGACGGCGGCCCGGGTTCCGGCGTCGGGCCCGTCAGCGATGAGCTGCTCCTGAAGACGCGGCTGCTGCCCGATCCGGCGAAGGCCCGCGTGAGGGTCTACTCAACGCAGTCGACCCACAAGACCCTGACGTCGCTCCGGCAGGGGTCCATGATCCACATCCACGACCAGGACTTCGGCCAGTTGAACGAGGAGAGCTTCCGGGAGGCGTACATGACGCATACCTCCACGTCGCCCAACTACCAGATCCTGGCTTCCTTGGACATGGGACGGCGGCAGGTCGAGTTCGAAGGCTACGAGCTCGTGCAACGGCAGGCAGATCTCGCGGTCAGCATCGCCCACGCGGTGGCGAGGCATCCCTTGCTGAGGAAGTACTTCCGCGTCCTCGGCACCCGGGACCTTATTCCTGAGCAGTACCGCGAAACGAGCCGGCAAATGCCGCTCCGCGACGGGCTGGCGGCCATGTCGGAAGCCTGGGAGCGCGACGAATTCGTTGTTGATCCGAGCCGTTTGACCCTGCACATCGGCCTCACCGGCGTGGACGGCGATACCTTCAAGCACGACTACCTGATGGACAAGTACGGGATCCAGGTCAACAAGACGTCAAGGAACAGCGTTCTCTTCATGACCAACATCGGCACCTCGCGGAGCGCCGTTGCCTACCTCGTCGAGGTCCTGGTCAAGCTGGCCGAGACCTTCGAAGACGAGCAATCCGGCCTGAGCGGCCTTGGCCAGCGGGCACGCCGTGCGCGCGTCGCGGCGCTGACCAGCACGCCGCCGCCCTTGCCGGACTTCAGCCGCTTCGCCGAACGATTCCGCAAGGACGCGGAAACCCCTGACGGCAACATGCGCGCGGCCTACTTCGAGAGCTACAAAGCCGGTTCCTGCGAATACTTCAGCGCGGCCGAACTCGCACGAAGGGTCGCCGCGGGCGAGGAAATGGTGTCTGCATCCTTCGTCACCCCTTACCCGCCGGGCTTCCCTGTCTTGGTTCCCGGGCAGGTGATCACGGAGGAAATCCTGGCCTTCATGTCGGCTCTGGACACACGGGAAATCCACGGCTTCAACCCGGAACTGGGGTTCAGGGTGTTGACGGGTGAGCTAGCGTCGCCCCAAAAGCCCGCATAAGTGAGCGAGCGACGGGCTTGGAGGGCCCATACGTGAGCGAGGGTTCCGCTTTAGCCGAGCGTGACGGCCAGGATGCCGAGCACCACGGCGAGTAGCGGCGTCGTGCCCTGAAGAACCGCGGGGCGGAGGTACTTTTTGCCGCTCAAGGCAAGCACGATTGCCGCCAGCAGCATGGAGCCGCACGAACTGAAGACGAGGGTCCAGCCCACCTGCGGATGACCAAGCGCGAAGAAGACGATCCCGGCGAGCGCCCCGATGGCAAGGAAGAGGTTGTAGAAACCCTGGTTGTACGCGAGGGGCTTGGTGGTTTCGGCGTCGGACTGGGAAGCGACGCTGAAGCGCTTCCACGTGGCCGGGCGGGTCCAGGTGATGGACTCCATGCTGAAGATGTAAACGTGCAACAAGCCGGCAAGGAGGGCGAAAATCAGGGAGGCTACGATCATGTGCTGATCGTAGCCTCCCTGCGTTACGTGGGTTCGCCAGCCGCCCCTAATTACTGAGCATGTCCAGCGTTGCTCCGGCGAACGTCGAGGCGGAGGAACTCCAGCGCCCCAGCAGCCCCTGGAGGTTCTCGCCATCGGCCCGGTGCGTGGCGGTCTCGGCTTCGAGGGTGGCAAGAATGCCGGTGCGGAGTTCGGTGTTGAAGTTCACCTTGCCCACGCGCATGGACGTCGCCTTGACCAGGTCCGCAGCGGGGATGCCCGACGCGCCGTGGAGCACGAGCGGAAGCTCCGTGCGCGAGGCAATGTCCTCCAGCACGTCCCAGTGCAGCTTGGGCTCGCCGGCGTAGCGGCCGTGCGCATTTCCGACCGCCACGGCCAGGAGCTGGGCGCCTATGCGGGAGACGAATTCCTGCACTTGGCCGGGATCGGTCAGGCCTGCGTGATGGACTCCCGCCGAGGCACCGAAAGCCTTGTCTTCGTCACCGGCAAGTCCGCCAAGTTCGGCCTCAATCACGACGTCGGAGGCGCCTTGAGCGTCCAGCGCGGCACGGACTTCGCGGACCAGGGCGATGTTCTCCTCGAACGGGAGGGACGACCCGTCGGCCAGGACGGCGTCGGCGCCGGCAGCTACGGAGTCACGGATGACGCCAAGGTCCGAGGCGTGGTCCAACTGCACCGAGACCGGAACGCTGGCGTCGTCGGCCAGGGCGCGCAGCGCCGTGATCAGCCGCAGTCCGCTCAGAGTGCCGGCCGTTTTCGGCGCGACCAGCAGGATGATCCCGCGGCCTGACTCCTCAGCTGCTGCCACCACGGCCAGCGCAGTGGTGAAGTCGTAGCAGGTGAAGGCCGGGACCGCTGCCCCTCGCTCCAGTGCCGAGCCTACAAGATCGTCAAGGCGTACACGCATCAGTGGGCCAAGCCTCCCACCAGGATCCAGGCGACATAGCTGAGCAGGAAGCCGGCGATGCCCAGGATGGTCGTGAGCACGGTCCAGGTCTTGAGCCCGTCGGACACCGTGAGGCCGTAGTAGCGCACCACCACCCAGAAGCCGGCGTCGGTCACGTGGGACAGGCCCAGTCCGCCGAAGCCGATCGCGATCACGATCACGGCGATCTGCGCCGGCGTGTAACCGCCGTGCGCCACGGCAGCCGAGAGCAGGCCAGTGGTGGTGACGATCGCAACCGTGGCCGAACCCTGTGCGGCACGCAATGCCAGGGAAATGATGAAGCCGAGCAGGATGATCGGCACGCCCAGGGAGTCCAGCGTCTGCGACAGGGCCGCGCCGATGCCGGAGACCTGCAGGACACCGCCGAACACGCCGCCGGCGGCCACAACCATGAGGATCGAGGCGATGGGAGGAAGTGCGCCTTCAAAGATCTCGCCGGTTTCCTTGAGCGACCATTGGCGGCGGACTGCCAGCAGGAAGAAAGCGAGCGCAACGGCCACCAGCAAGGCGAAGAAGGGATTGCCCACGAAGGAGGCGACGCCGTACCAGTAGTCCTTTTTGTTGATCAGGAGGGTACCGGCCGTGCCAAGCAGGATCTGGACGATCGGGGCGGCGATGAGGAACATGATCAGGCCCGGACGCGGCGGGGCGACTGCGCTGGCACCGGGACCGTCGTGGCCGACGCGCACTAGGGAATCGGAGCCGAATTCTTCAATCTGGTCACGGACGCCCGGAAGGAGCTCGTAGTCCTTGCGGTTCATGATGCTGGCGACCCAGTAGGACAGGAAACCCAGCGGCACGCAGATAATCAGCGAAATCATCGCGATGAGTCCGATGTCGGCACCCATGACGCCTGCCCCGGCAACAATGCCCGGGTGGGGAGGAACCGCGACGTGGATGGAGAGCATGATGCCGGCCATGGGAAGGCCGAACTTGATGGGGTGCAGCTTGGCGATCTTCGCAAAGGCGTAGACGATCGGCACCAGGACGATGATCCCCACTTCGAAGAACACGGGAATCGCAACGAGGAAGCCGACGGCGGTTAGCGCCATGGCGACTCGCTTGGCACCGAGCTTCGCTGTGAAGTGGTTGGCAAGCGACTGTACGCCACCGGACACTTCGATCATCCGGCCCAGCACGGCGCCGAGGGCAATCAGCAGTGCGACCTTGCCCATGGTTCCGCCCACGCCGTTGGCCACAACAGTGAAGACGTCCGCCAAGGGGATCTGCGCGGCGACGGCAACCAGGATGCTCACGGCCAGCAATGCCACGAAGGCCTGGATCTTGAAGCGGATGATCATCAGCAGCAAGAGTGCGACGCCGGCAACGGCGATGGTCAGCAGCAGCGGGGTCCCAAGGTCCACGGCCGGCTTGATGGCAGGGGCATCAGCTGCCCGGACCGCCAAGGCATTGATGAGGGGATTCATCGGGGGTGTCTCCTTTGACAGAGCCGGCCTCGACTCGAGGCCGACAAGAGAGGCGACGACGGCGGAGGGGGGACCGCCGTCGTCGCACGTTGTGCGAGGGGTTAGTTGGTACGCCTGGTGGGCGCGACGACCTTGATGACGGCGGAGTCGTCGGCGGCGGCGAGGCCCTGGGCCTGGCCGAGGAGGTAGAGCTGTTCGGCAGCAGCGGCAACCGGTGCGGCCAGGCCGGCGGCGCGCGTGGCCTTGCCGACGATGCCCATGTCCTTGACGAAGATGTCCAAACGGCTCAGGACCTCGGCGCCTTCCTCGTTGTATGCCTCGAGGATTCGGGGGCCGCGGTTGGACAGCATGAACGAGCCGGCGGCACCTGCCTCCAGGGCCGCGAGGGTCTTCGCCTGGTCGAGTCCGAGGGCGTCCGCGAGTGCCATGGCCTCGGCGGCAGCGGCGATGTGCACGCCGCACAGCAGCTGGTTGACAGTCTTGAGTGCCTGGCCGTCGCCGGGCTTGTCGCCCACGATGCTTAGCGTGGAGGCCAGCAGTTCCAGGGCGGGTCGGGCCTTTTCCTGGGCAGCCGGCGTCGCGCCCACCACGATCAGAAGATCGCCTTCGCCGGCACGCTTGGGGCCTCCGGAAAGGGGTGCGTCCACGAGTTCGACGCCGTACTCGGCCAGGTGCGCCACGGTGGCCGGAATGGCTTCGGTACCGACCGTGCTGCCGAGGATCACGACGGCGCCCGCCTTGAGTACCGAGGCAACACCGTTCTCGCCGAAGAGGACCTCGTCGAGCTGTTCGCCGTTGCGCACGGCAAGGAGCAGGGCGTCGGCGCCTTCGGAGGCTTCACGCGCCGAAGCGAAGGTGCGAATCCCGGCGTCGGCAGCGAGCTTCAGCCGCGGTTCGGCGATGTCGAAGCCGTGGACGGTGAGCTGGGTTGCCAAGCGGGTGGCCATCGGCAGGCCCATGGCGCCCAGGCCGAGGACGGCGACGGTGTAGTTGCTGGTCATGGTGTTCTCCGTTGAATTCAGTGCGGGGTCGGCTAGAAAGTGTTGCTGAGCTTGCGCGTGACTTGCGCCAGGGATTCGTCGTCACCCACGTTGCCGGCGAAGACGATGTACGGGATGCCCTTCGCAGGTCCGTCCACCGGCTCCCACAGCGAGACGATGCCGGGCAGCATCGGGCCGCGGACGATCGCGTGGCGGATTTCCAGGCCGTGCGCGGCCACGTCCGAGGACGTGATGCCGCCCTTGGCGATGACGAAGCGCGGCGGGAAGGTCTTGAGCGTCCGGTTCACGACCGCGACGACGGCGGCAGAGACGGTGCGGGCAATCTTCAGGCTCGCCGCGGCGTCGTCGGTCTTGATGAGCAGGCGGCTCGTGTGGACGATGACGTCTCCGTTGTGGAGGGCGTCGACGACGGCGGCGACCACTTCGTCGAGGTAGGCCTCCGCGCCGCTAGCGAGAAGCTTCTCGACGTCGATCTCGATGATGCGGGCAGCGCTGTGCTGCGCGGTCAGGACGTTGAGCTGGCGCGTGGTGAGGCCGACGTGCGAGCCAACGACGATCAAGCCACCGGCTGTCGAGGGAGTGTTGCCTTCGTAGGCCTCCTCGCCGCTAAGTGCCTCGCGGATTTCCTGGCCGATGCGGCCGCGGACGAACGGCGGGCCCACGCGGTAGAGCAGCTTCTTGCCGCGGCGTTCGGCTTCTTCCAGGCCGAGGGCCAGCGCGCGGAGGTCGTTCTCGGTGACGATGTCCGCGACGATGGGCGTGGAGTTCGTCGCAGGTTCGATGGCATCGGCGATGGCCTTGGCTGAGAGCTCGGAGTCCCCGGCGGATCCGTTGGCAGCAGCCGCGCCGGCGCGGATAATGTTCAGGTCGAGGAGGATCACGTCGCTGGCCGGGAAGCGGCCCTGCGACTTCTCGTCTACATATTTGGCCAGCTCGGAATTGGCGAAGCCGAAGCTCGCATCCTTGGCGAACTCGGTCTCGGCAACCGGGGTGAGCTTGCCGGCGTCGTCCCCGGTACCGCGCATGTAGTGCACGCCGCCGATGGTGACGCGACCGGCGTCGGGAAACGCCGGGACCATCACGACGCCGTCTGTCGCTTCGCCGGTCACGTCGGCAATCGTGGCTGCAATGACGTCCGGTTCCAGCGGGTAGTGGCCGCGGAGGGTGGAGTCGGAGCGGCTGACGAATCCCAGGCGTAGCTTGGAGCCGGCGGCGGCGAGCGCGTTCCGCACGATTTCCTCGTTACGGGCGGCGGCCTCAACCGGGTCGAGGCTGCGCGTGTTGGTCAGCACGTAGACCGCGGGCTGGGACTGGCTTTCTGCGATGTGGGCGAAGGCCCATGTGAAATCGGCGACCTCCCAGCGGGTGAGCACCGGCAGGTTGGCGACTGATTGGGTGCCCGTGGGGTCGTCGTCGAGGACTACCAGGACGCGGGGCGAGGCTGCGGAAGACGCCGCTACGGCGTCGGCAACCAGCTGAGCGGGGATCTGGACTTCAGCCGGGAAGGCGGCCAGAACATCGGCTTCAAGGGTCACTTTGCACTCCATCGTGGTTTTGAAAGTAAATGTAAGATGTCAGACATCTAATATTTGAGTGCTAGTGTGACACACCTGCTTTCGGCTGTGCAAGTGTCAGTCGTCACTATGCTTGGCGCATGCTTCAAGAGCCTCCCGCCGTCGCGGCATTACACGTGGACATGCGCCTTCCAACGGCTGCCGCAAGCACGACGCCGGGACAAACGTCCCAGCCTCCCGTCCTGTTGCTGCACGGTTGGGCCTCGACATCCGCCTATTGGGAGCCACTCGCCACCGAATTGCTCGACGCCGGACGAACCGTCTGGATCGTCGATTTGCCTGGGTATCACCGCCGGGATGTATTGCCTCCGGACTTCCACTGGACCCTGGAGTCAGCGGCCGATTCCGTCGCTGCTGTTGCTGCCCGGAACGCAGCACCGGTCCACATTGCGGGCCACTCGATGGGCGGCAGCGTCGCGCTGACACTGGCCGCGCGGCATCCGGGGCTCGTGGCCAGCGTGGCCTTGATCGGCATGGTTCCGGCTCCGCCGAACGAAGGCTTCAAATCGATGCTCGAATCCCAGCTGCGGCAAGGCTTCGTTGACGACGCGACGCGCGCCAAGTGTATGAAGGCCTGGTTCGGGGCGTTGACTGTGGAAGACGAACGGCTCCTCAACCAGGGCTTTGAACTGCCTTTCGAGGTTCTTGGCCCCAGCGGCCTCGCAGCCATGGCGGGGGTAACGGCGGATGTCCCCGAAAAGGTGACGGCACCGACGCTGGTGATTGCCGGCGTCGGGGACCGACTACGTTCGCCGGAGCAGGCGCAAGCCTTCGTGGCAGCCAGTCCGCTGCGGAGGCTCGTGGCAATCCCCGACGCCGGGCATAGCGTCCATTGGGAGCAACCACATGCTTGCGCCCTCGCGCTCGGCGCGTTTTGGAACGAAAGCCGGCAACCGCCAGCGTAAGATGTCAGACATCTAAGAACGGAGCACCATGGCACGCAAGTCGCTGGTCGGCGTCGTCGCTGACGAGCTGCTGGACCGCATCGTCGCGGGCGAATTTCCGCCTGGCACAGTGGTTCCCGGCGAACTCGAGTTGAGCGCAAAGCACGAAGTCAGCCGCATGACCGTCCGCGAGGCCATGAAGACCCTCGAGGCTCAGCGAATCCTCAGCGTGGAGCGCGGCCGGGGAACGTTCGTCAACCCTCTGAACCGCTGGGCATCCCTCGAAGCTGTGTTGCGTGCGGCTTCCGAAGGAAAGAACGACGCAGCAGCGTCCGTCCAACTCATCGAGCTGCGCCGCATGCTCGAGACCGGCGCCTGCGAACTCGCCGCTTCACGGATCTCCCCCGAAGAAATCGACCAGCTTCAGGTTCATGTGTCCGCCATGCAGAAGGCCCACGATTCGAATGATGTGGGTGCGTTCGTCGAGGCGGACCTGGGCTTCCACGATGTCATCCTGCATGCCTCCGGCAACGTCTTCGTCGCCGTGCTCTTCGAACCCCTGCACCGCGTCCTGGAAACCCGGCGCACCCAGACCTCGAAAATCCCCGATATCCAGCGGCACGCGATCGGACATCACCGGGCCATCCTGAAAGCCCTCGAAGCCGGCGACTCCCCCCGTGCCCGCGAGGCCATGGACGCACACATGCAGCAGACCCTCGACGATCTCAGGACGTACGTCCTGGAGGCCTAGGTCGGCGCTCTCCCCCGGACGCCCGCTCACATATACGGGCCATTTCCCGGACGCCCGCTCACATATGTGGGCCAATTCCCGGACGCCCGCTCATCGCGCGCGAGCGTTCCGCCATTTGGCCTCATAGGTGAGCGGGCGTCGGCACGGACCAGACCCCTAGTCCGCCGGCCCTGCGTCGGCTAGTCTGCTTTCACGGCCTGCCAGGCCCGCAGTTCAGGCATCAAGGACGATCATGAGGAGCAAGAATGGCTGACCACACATATAGCGTTTCCGAAATTGTTGGAACCTCGTCCGAGGGCGTCGACGCCGCCATCAGGAACGGGATTGCGGCTGCGAGCCAGACCCTCCGGAACCTCGACTGGTTCGAGGTCAAGGAAATCCGCGGCCATCTCAGCGAGGGCGCCGTTGCCGACTGGCAGGTAACCATCAAGCTTGGCTTCCGCCTGGAGCGTTAGAAAAGACGACTGGCAGACAGCCTGCAGCTACGCCTCTGGAGGAATTTAATCTTCCAACGCCTTGGAGCAGCGAGAGTCCCATCGGCTACGGCCTTTGGGACTCTCTTGTTTCTTAGGCTCGGAATCCGGGGGTGTTGTCCGGGGATTTTGGGCATGAAGACGCACAGCAGGACGCCGCTGCGCGCGGGGTGGGCAATGGTTCTTAAGCCTCCGGGGCTCCGGCTGTCCCAGGGTCCGGGACGATGTTGGCATTCCGGTGGAATACGTTGCCGGGGTCCCATTCGGCCTTGATCCGGGCGAGCCGATCGTATTTTTCCGCCCCGTAGGAGGCCCTGACCCGGTCGCCGTCGCCGTCGGATAGGAAATTCACATACGTCCCCACCCCGTTTGAATGGGGCCGCATCGCCGCCCAGAAATCCCTGACCCAAGCCCGCTCCGCGTCAAACATCTCGGGCGTGGGGCACGCTGCGGAGATGTTGAAAACCCACCTGGTTCCCCGGCTGCCGCCAAAAGCAGTGTCCGCATCCGCGATTCGGGCGAACGCGCCGCTCAAGGGGAAAACCGGGACGAACGACAACGGGGATGCCTTGCGGGGCAGGAAGTCGGCGAAGACGTCGATGGCATCGTCGCTCAGATCGTCCAGGTACAGGGCCTTTTCATAGGCCTGGATGCCCCACGGGGCACTATCGTTGAACATTTGCTGCAGTTGGACGTAAGCGATCGGAGTGAGCATCTGCCACTGGGGCTGCGGCGTCATCTGCCGGACCGGCTGCAGGGCGAGTTCGTGCTCCTCCGCGGTGCCCCATCCGGCGACCGCCAGCACAAAACCAGGGTGTCCCTGGAACTCCTGGGGAACGAACGGAGCGGGTGGTGCGCTCATGCCGGCGATCAGGGAGCCCATGTTGTCGGGCAGAGTCGCTAGGAAATCGCGGCTGAACCGCAGGCCTTCCTTGCCGTGCTCGGGATCCCAGAAGAACAGGGCCAGCTGTGCCAGCGGGGGAACGTCATGAAGGGCAAATTCAAAGCTGGTGACCACCCCGAAGTTGCCCCCTCCGCCCCGCAGGGCCCAGAAGAGATCCGGATTCTCCTCTGCCGAGGCGGTGACAATGCGTCCGTCTGCGGCCACCAACTCCGCGGCGACAAGGCTGTCGCAGCTCAACCCGGCCCGGGCTGTTAGCCAACCCATTCCGCCGCCCAAGGTCAAGCCCGCCACTCCTGTATGGCTGATGAATCCGCCGGTCATTCCGAGCCCGTGCTCCTGGGTCGCCGCGTCAAGCTCCAGCCAGGTGGTACCGCCGCCGCAACGGGCCCGGCGGGACTGCGGGTCAACGCTCACAGCGTTCATGGCGCTAAGATCGACCATCAGCCCGTCGTCGCAGACAGAGTGGCCCGCGTAACTGTGCCCGCCGCCCCGGACAGACAGTTCGACCCCTTCCGTCCGCGCATAGCCGATCGCTGCTGCCACGTGTGAAGCGTTCGTCGGCCGGACGATCAGCGCCGGGCGTCGGTCAATTTCGCCGTTCCACACAGAGCGGGCCGCGTCATAGCCGTCCTCCCCGGGAGTCAGGACTTCACCCCCGAAGGAGTCTCGAAACGCGGCCAATGATTGCTCCGAAATAGGCATTGTTTTCTCCCGGTTCGACGACGGTACCGGGATCGTACACCCGGGCGTCCCGTCCGAAACAGAGGTTGCGCAGCTAGCGGGTATTGAAGATTCTTTGGCAGTGCGCGCAAACGACGATGGCCGCCAGCCCTTCTGTGGAAAGGCTGGCGGCCATCAGTTGCGAGGCTGGACTCACCCGCGGGTCCAGACTTGGACGGGGTCACCGCCACAGAGGAGTCGCCGGCCACGGCCGGCAAAATCGATCCACAGGAATTCGTGGTCGGAAGAAACTTCGTCCACAAGGCCGGCGTCGAAACCCCATTTTTCCTCGTGGATCCAGACGGATTCGCCGCGGCTGAGTTCCGACCATTTCGACGGCGGCAGGCGAAGTGCTGCGCCAGCGGGCCGTTGCGCCGACGTCGTGAAGTGGCGTGGGCCCCAAGCGCCCAAGGTTTCGGGGCTCATCGGGACTCGGCGAGCAGGTACTGACGGTGCCAGACGGTTGCCGCACCGTTGTGGGTCGGGAAGACGTGGCCTTCGAAGAACGTGTGAACCACGTGGGGTTCGCCTTCAGGGCTCCACTGACCGGATGCCGGGCAATGCGAGCCCGTGGATCCCGCGGACCCGGCGGTGGTTGCCCGCTCCCTCAGCAGCGCGATGCGTTTCATCGTTGAATTCCATCCTTGATATGCGAAAAGGTCTGGATTCAGCGTAAACGCGATTCAAAAGCCGCCCAATGGGCACATAGACAAACTCACGCCGATTCACTATGCAGCAGCACAGTGACGTGGAGCACTTTTGGCTGAAACTGGTTCAGCTTTCGCCCATTGCATGACGCTCGGACAGCTCCGGGTCCGTCGTCGTTCCCGCACCAAACGCCGCTCCCGCACCAAACGCCGTCCCCGCACCAAACGCCGTCCCCGCACCAAACGCCGTCCCCGCACCAAAGCTGCCCAGCAACTTCAGGGCATCGTCCGACGGCGAACCCGCCTTCGCGGAATAGACCCGCAAGACCTGGTCCGGGTCCTCCGGCAGGGACAGGTTCTCGAAGTTCAGTTCCACGTCCCCCACCGTGGGGTGGTGCAGGCGGACAGTGCCGGCTGAACGCGCTGCCACTCGATGCCCTGCCCACCACTGGCGGAAATGTTCGCTGTTCACGGCGAGTTCGCCCACGAGCTGGTTGGCTTGGGGATCGTCGGGGTGCCGCCCGGTATCCGCACGCAGGGAGCCGGCGGCTTCCGCGGCAACCGTCTTCCAGTCCCGGAACAGTTCGCGTGCCTGGGGGTCCAGGATCAGCCAGCGCGTGAGGTTTCGCTCGGCGGGAGGCATGGCCGGGAAGTCGGCGAACAGCAGGACCGCCATCCGATTGGCTCCCAGCACGTCGCTGCGCCGGCCAAGCAGGAGCGCCGGAACGTCGCCTACAGCGTCCAGAAGTTGGCGCAAGGCCGGCCGCACCCGTGGTGCGGGAGTCGGCGCCTTGGCGCTCGACGCGCAGTGCTCAAGCAGGTCCATCATGTGGGTGTGCTCGCTTGAGTCCAGGCGAAGCGCCCTCGACACCGATTCAAGGACTGCCCGGGACGGATGGATATGGCGGCCCTGTTCGAGGCGCGTGTAGTAGTCCGTGCTGACATCGGCCAAACGGGCAATCTCTTCCCTGCGCAGCCCCGGAACCCGGCGCGCGCCGGACGCGTCCGGCAACCCTGCATCCTCCGGCGACATCCGGGCACGCATGGCTTTGAGGAATTTTCCGAACTCGGCGCTTTGACCCATGTCCCCATTCTTCCTTTCCTGGGGGCTTGTTTCTACGGCCAAGGTAGGACTGCGAGTCCTAGGAAAAACAGGGGGCGTCAAAACTACTGCTTGTTGTGCCGAAAGTGCATAGGCTCGAAAAAGCCAGTCAGGCAATCCACCCACCAGCGACGAAAGGGCCGGACATGTCCAACGCTCAGAATTCAACCGTTCCCGGGCTCGTCCTGAACAACTCGGTCACCATCCCCCAGCTCGGCTTCGGCGTCTTCCAGGTCCCGCCTGCCGAGACCCAGAAAGCCGTCGAGGACGCACTTGAAGCCGGGTACCGTCACATCGACACCGCCGCGGCGTACCGGAACGAGTCCGGCGTCGGCGCCGCAATCAAGGCTTCCGGCATCGCCCGGGAGGAACTCTTCATCACCACCAAACTCCGCAACGGCGAACAGGGCCGGGCCGCGGCGGCATTCAACCACAGCCGCCGCAAACTCGGCCTCGACGTCATCGATCTCTACCTGATCCACTGGCCCGTGCCGTCCCAGGGCCTGTTCGTGGATGCGTGGAAGGCCCTGGAAAAGATCCATGCCGACGGCGGCGCCCGGGCAATCGGCGTCTCCAACTTCTTGCCCGAACACCTCGACACGCTCCTGGAGTTCGCCGACGTCGTTCCCGCGGTCAACCAGATCGAACTGCACCCGACCTTCCAACAGCGGGAACTGGCGGCGAAGAGCCGCTCGCACGGGATCGCCGTCGAGGCCTACAGCCCGCTGGGGCAGGGAGCGGACCTGGGGTCGGCAACGGTCACCGAGCTTGCCGAGACGCACGATGCCACCCCGGCGCAGATCGTGCTGGCCTGGCACCTCGGAACCGGCAACATCGTCATCCCCAAGTCCATCCACCCTGAGCGGATCCGCCAAAACCTCGCGGCGGCGTCGTTGCAGCTCGTCCCGGAGGAACTGGCAGCCATCAGCGCGCTCGACGCCGGCGCCCGCCTCGGCGCCGACCCCGCCGTCGCGTCCTTCAGCCAGATGTAGAAACCCCACCACAGCGTAAGGAAACCGAAACCATGCAGTACACCCACTTGGGCCGCTCAGGCCTCAGCGTCTCCCGCTTGTGCCTCGGAACCATGAACTTCGGACCGCAGACGGAGGAATCCGCAGCGCACTCCATCATGGATTCCGCGCTGGACTCCGGCATCAACTTTTTCGACACCGCCAACGTCTATGGCGGCACGCAGCACCGGGGATGGACCGAGGAAATCCTGGGCCGCTGGTTCGCCAAGGGCGGCGAGCGCCGCGAACGCGTCGTCCTCGCCACCAAGCTCTACGGAACCATGACGGACCGCCCCAACGAGTCCAAGCTCTCCGTCCTCAACATCCGGCGCGCCTTGGACGCCAGCCTCAAGCGACTGCAGACCGACTACATCGACGTCTACCAGTTCCACCACGTGGATCGGAACACGCCGTGGGACGAGATCTGGCAGGCCATCGAGGTAGCGGTCCAGCAGGGCAAGATCCTGTATTCCGGAAGCAGCAACTTCGCCGGCTGGCACATCGCCCAAGCCCAGGAGGCGGCGGCGCGGCGCAGCTACAACGGTCTCGTGAGCGAGCAGTCCATCTACAACCTGCTCACCCGCAACGTCGAATTGGAAGTCATCCCGTCGGCCCAGCAGTACGGCCTCGGGCTCATCCCGTGGTCGCCGCTTCACGGCGGGCTTCTGGGCGGGGTGCTCAAGAAAGAGCGCGACGGCGTCCGTCGCCTTGAGGGCCGCGCGGCCGAGACCCTGAAGAAGCACGAAGACCAGATCCGCCAGTACGAGGACCTCGCCGACGACCTTGGCCACGAGCCCGGCGACGTGGGCTTGGCCTGGTTGCTGCACCAGCCGGCCGTGACCGCACCGATCGTGGGTCCGCGCACGCAGGAGCAGTTGGACGCTGCCATCAGGGCTTTGGATGTCACTCTCGACGCCGATGCCCTCAAGCGGCTCGACGATATCTTCCCGGGCCACAGGACCGCGCCGGAGGACTACGCGTGGTGACGTCGGCACCTCTGCGCCTGCTGTTCATCGGCGGGACCGGTACCATCAGCGCGGCGGCGGCCGAGCGCGCCGTCGCGCTGGGTCACCGGCTCACCATGCTCAATCGCGGACTGAGCTCGGAAAGGCCGGTCCCTCCGGGCACGGAACTGCTCCAGGCAGATATCCGCAACCCCGCCGAGGTGGCGGAGGTACTGAACGGCCGCGAGTTCGACGCCGTCGCGGACTTCATCTCTTTCACGCCGGAGCACGTTTCCGCCGCCGTGAAGTTGTTCCGCGGCCGGACCGGTCAGTACGTGTTCATCAGCTCGGCTTCGGCCTACCAGAAGCCGCCCGCACACTTGCCGATCCTCGAGTCGACGCCGTTAAGGAACCCGTTCTGGAAGTACTCGCAGGACAAGATCGCGTGCGAAGACCTTCTCGTCCGGGCCTACCGCGACGAGGGATTCCCCGTGACCATCGTTCGGCCTTCGCACACCTATGACCGCACGCGGATCGCCCTTCTGGGCGGTTGGACGGACATCCATCGGATGCGGGAAGGCCTGCCTGTGGTAGTCCACGGCGACGGTACCTCGCTGTGGACGCTCACCCATACGGATGACTTTGCGGTGGCCTTCGTCGGCCTCCTCAGCCGGCCGCAGGCCGTTGGTGAAAGCTACACCATCACCTCTGACGAAGCGCTCCCGTGGGACCAGGTCTACCGGCTCTTCGCGACGGCCGCAGGGGCCCCGGAACCCGAACTGGTGCACATCGCCTCGGAAACCATTGCCGCGCACTCTCCGGAGCTTGGTCCCGGGCTTCTCGGGGACAGATCCCACTCCGTGGTCTTCGACAACACCAAAATCAAGACTCTGGTGCCCTGGTATCGGGCAGAAATTCCGTTCGCGGCAGGCGCACGGGAGATCGTCCGGTGGCATGATGAACATCCGGGCATCAAGCACGTGGACCAGGTCTTCATGAAACTCAGCGATCAACTGGTCCAATGGGCACGGAGGCCGATCTAGCAACCGAAAGGACAGGACCATGGCACTTGCTCCGACCGTCAGGCTCAATGACGGTAATGCCATTCCGCAGATCGGCCTTGGAACCTGGCCGCTCGACGACGCCCAGGTCGCCACGGCGGTAGTGTCCGCCGTCGAGCTCGGCTACCGGCACGTCGACACGGCCTACCGCTACGGTAACGAGGCCGGCGTCGGGCAAGGCGTGCGGGACTGCGGGATCCCGCGCGAGGAACTGTTCATCACCACCAAACTGGACGGCACGCACCAAGGCCGCGATCGCGCCGTCGACGGGCTCGAGGGCTCCCTCAGACGTCTCGGGCTGGACTACGTGGACCTCTTGTTGATCCATTGGCCTCTCCCCCAACGGAATGAATTCGTGTCCACTTGGGAGACTTTCGAGCGACTCCAAGCTGAGGGGAAGGTGCGCTCAATCGGCGTGTCCAACTTCAAGCCATCGCACCTTGAACGGCTTCTGGAGGAAACCTCGGTGGTGCCGGCCGTCAACCAAATCCAGATCTCGCCGTCCATCACGCGGATCGATGAGCGTGCCTTCAACGGCAACCATGGCATCGCCACGGAATCGTATAGTCCGTTGGGGGCTGGTCGCGATCTCCTGAACGCCCCGGTGTTGGCCGCGATCGGGAAGAAACACGGAAAGACTCCGGGTCAGATTGTGCTGCGCTGGCACGTCCAGGAGGGGCTCGTGGCCATCCCGAAGTCCGCCAATCCGTTGCGCATGAAGGAAAACCTGGACGTCTTCGACTTCGCTTTGGACCACGACGATCTGTCCGCGATCGCCACTTTGGACGCGGGTGCCGACGCCGGGGTCGACTCGGATGTACAGGGCCACTGAGGCCGCACTCCATCACCAACACTAAGGACGGCATGGCGGAGAACATCGACGGAACGCTCATCTGGGCAGGCGCTTACACCGCGGACAGCGACGGGAACGGAACGGGCATTGGGGCAGTTTCCGCCCGTGAAGATGGCAGCCTCAGTTGGCTGGGCACGGCTGTCGAAGCGCCCTCGCCGTCGTTCCTTGCCGTGCACCCGACGCTTCCGGTGGTCTACGCGGTAGCCGAGGCCGCCCAGACGGTCCGGGCGTACCGACGGACCGGGCCGTTCGGCCTTGAACCTTTGGGGGAGGTCTGGCCGGCTGGAGCTGCGGCCTGCCACGTCGCCGTCGACCCTTCCGGCCGCTTCATCGTGGTCAACTGTTGGGGCGACGGCAATGTGCTGCTCTACGGGCTCGACGACGACGGCGGCATCACATCGCGCTTTGCGGCGCCGCCGGCGAAGGATCCGCACGCCGGCGTCGACGGCGGGATCGACATCGCCACGGGCGGCGCCCGGGTGAGCCGCGCCCACGCAAGCATCATGCTCGAGGACGGCCGGATCATGACCACCGACCTCGGCTTCGACCTCGTGCGGGTCTGGAACTATTTCCCCGACACCGGCCTGCTTCCTGACCACCAAGTCGCACTCCCGATGGGCAGCGGTCCGCGGCACTTGGTCCAGCACCCCTCCGCCGATGCCGTCTTCGTCGTGACCGAATATTCGATCGCAGTGGTGGTGCTCCTGCCCGGCGCCGACGGCCGATTTGTGCTCCACCGTCGCGGTCCCGCGACGGCAGGTGGGGCCGCCGACGGCGACGCAGCCGCCGAAATCGCGCTGTCTCCGGACAATCGCTTCGTGTACACGGGCATCCGCGGCTCCAACCGGATCTCGGTACTGGCCGTCGAAGGCAGCGGAACCCGGCTCCGACCCGTCGCTGACGTGCCCAGCGGAGGAGACTGGCCGCGCCACCACCTGGTCCGCGACGGCTGGCTCCACGTGGCCCACGAGCGTTCCAACCAAGTCACCACGTTCGCATTGGACCCTTCCACCGGCATCCCGGGCGAAGTCCTCGACCAGCTGAACGCGGGCTCCCCCACGGCCTTGGTCGTAGCTCCCTGAGCCGTTGATCGAGGCGTGAGATCTCGCCCCTTTCGCGACCCGAAAGAGGTGAGATCTCACGTCTCGATGCGGCGCCTAACCCCGTACGGCCTCGTCAACCGCCGCCAGCAGGGAGTTGAACCGCGGGTTCGCGTCGAGGTCATCAATGAGGACTGCCCTTCCTCGTTCGTCGGCTAGTGGCACTTGCCAGTTGGGGTAGACCTCCGACGTCGTTCCGGGCTGGTTCTGCACCCTCCGCTCCCCCACGGCATCGACTAGGGCAACACCGAGCAGGACCGACGGAGCAAGGGCCAGCAAGCGATGGAGCGCCTCAATGACTTGCTCCTCGCCGAGCGCTTTTCCGTTGACCGGCAGCAGGCCCCGTTCCCGGAGCAACCCCATCATCTTGTCCAAGCTGGCCTCGTGCTCGGCCCGTTCCTCGGCCACGCTTCGTTCGAGCAAGCCCAGTTGGCTCCGGAGTTCCACGTGATCGCCGGCAAGGTACCCGGCAGTCGGCGGGAGGTCGTGGGTGTTGACGCTGGCGAGGGCCTGCACTCGGTAACGTTCGGGCGGGAGGGGCGAGTCGCCGTCGTACTCAAACCAGAGGATCGACGTGCCAAGGATGCCGCGGGCCGCAAGGTAGTCCCGCACCCAAGGCTCGAAGACGCCCAGGTCTTCGCCGATGACCACCGCGCCCGCGCGGTGCGCTTCCAAGGCGAGGATGCCGATGAGGGCCTCGTGGTCGTACCGGACGTAGGCGCCGTCGCGGGCGGAATTCCCGGCGGGCACCCACCACAAGCGGAACAGCCCCAAGATGTGGTCCACGCGGATTCCGCCGGCATGGCGAAGGACGGTGGAGAGCATCGCCCGCAACGGCGCGTAGCCTGCCTCGGCCAAACGGACCGGGTGCCACGGCGGCTGGTTCCAGTTCTGGCCAAGCTGGTTGTACATGTCCGGTGGTGCGCCCACGCTGACACCTGGCGCGAAGCTGCTGCGCAGGGTCCAGGCGTCGGCGCTGCTCAAGTCCGCCCCGACCGCGAGATCGTGCACTACTCCCAGCCGCATGCCGGATCGCCTTGCCGCGGCCTGGGCCGACTCGAGCTGCTCATCGCAGATCCACTGAAGCCAACGGTGGAAACCGATCCGGTCGGCCAATGCCTGGCGCATCGACTCAACCTTGGGCGAACCGAGGGTGGCCGCGGGGTCCTGCCAGAAGGGGTCGTCCGGCGAGCGGTCCTCGCGGATGGCGCACCAAAGGGCGAAATCGTCCAGGCCCGGGCCGGACTCGCGGCAGAATTCCTCGAAGGCACGTTGCCGGGCCGGAGAAAGCTTCACTGTATGAAGGAGTTCCAGGGCAGCAAGCTTGGCGGCGAAGATCTGGTCCCGGTCCAGCCGTTCCGCGTCCTTGTTGAGGGCATGGACATGATCCAACAGCCGGTCCACCGTGGCGCGCTTCCGCGGCTTCACATATGCCAATTCGGGAATGGATTCGACCCGGATATAGAGGGGGTTGAAGAATCGCCTGGTGGACGGAGAATACGGCGACGCTTGAACCGGAGGCACAGGATCTGCGGCATGCAAGGGGTTGACCAGGACGTAGTCTGCACCGCGTGCGCCGGCCAACGCCGCCAAATCGGCCAAGTCCGCGAAATCCCCGATACCCCATGAGCGCTTCGAGCGTACCGAATACAGCTGCGTTGCGAGTCCCCACCCGCGCCGTTCCTCCAGCTGCGCTGCCGTCTGCAATTTGGCTGGAACCACGGCGAGCACCGCGGTGGCTGTCACGCCGTCGGACTCGGCCGTGAGCGAGTGCCAGCCGAGGGGCAAACCGGCCGGCACCTCAAAGGTGCCACGGCCTGTGGGCACTCCATCCACGTCGCGCGGCGGCGCCCAGTCTTCCTGTTGGGTGGCGGCGAGTTCCGTTCCGTCCTCGAGCAAGATCGTCAGGCGGGCCGGCGAACCGTCGCGGACGTGGACGTGCACAGCCGCCGTCGTTCCCTCTTGGACGACGACGGCGGGTGGCAGCATCCGCCGCCACGGCGCCACTTCCGCGTCAGCCAGGGCCGCTTCGATCTGCTCGTTGGAATGGGCGGGGACTCCCAGTGCGTCCAGCACTTGGATCAGCGTGGTGGGTAAAACATCGTGTTGCAACCCATCCCAGCCGTGGAACGACGTCCCGACGCCATGAGCGTCCGCGAGCCGGTGAAGCAGATCCTCGTCGATGGCGATGTTCGGGGCGGGTGGCATCGCCGTGGTGTCGGTGTCCTGCTGGATGGGAGTGTTGGTCATGTCCGCCTCGTCTGCGATGTGATTCGTCCGAAGGTGCATACCGCCCCGCGTGCAACTCGAGCGAGGCAACTGGTTCCGATTATTGCAGGGCGGTGGGGGCCGTCCCAGTTATTCCGACAGCATGACGCCCCCAACCCGAAACCCTCGCTCACAAACAACCGCCCAACCGGAAACGCTCGCTCACATGAGGTGAGCGAGGGTCGGTCGTAGAACCCACATATCCGAGCGAGCGTCGGAAAACCCGAAGCCTCGCTCACATATAAGCCCCAAACCGGAAACCCTCGCTCACATACGCCTGGGCGCGGCGTGGTACATGATTGAGCTATGGACGCCGTGGATGCGCTCAACGAAACCGCCTTCTGGCTGGAACGGGAACTCGCGGACAGCTTCAAGGTCCAGGCGTTCCGCCGTGCTGCGGGCATCATCGCCGGACTCAGCCAAGAGGAACTGACTGCGCGGCTCAAGGATGGCCGCCTCAAGCGGACCAAGGGAATCGGCAGCCGTACCTTCGAAGTGATCAGCCAGGCCTTGAGCGGCGCTGTTCCGGACTACCTTGAAAACCTCCGCCGTCGCGGCGCCGAACCCTTGGTCAACGGCGGTCACAAGCTGCACGCCAAGCTCCGGGGCGATCTGCACAGCCACAGCAACTGGTCGGACGGCGGCTCACCGATCGAGGTCATGGTCACCGCTGCGAATATTCTCGGACGGGAATATCTCGCTTTGACTGACCACTCCCCCAACCTCACCATCGCCAACGGGCTGAGCCCGGAGCGGTTAATGGAGCAGCTCATGATTGTGGATGGGATCAACGAGCGAAACGGCCAGGAGCCCGGCTTGCGTCTGTTGGCCGGCATCGAAGTGGACATTCTTGAAAACGGCGGGTTGGACCAATCCGCGGAGCTGCTGAGCCAACTCGACGTCGTGGTGGCCAGTGTCCACTCGAAGCTCCGATCCGACAAACGGTCCATGACCCGGCGCATGCTCGCGGCCATCGAAAACCCGCACACGAACGTCCTCGGCCATTGCACCGGCCGCCTAGTCAAGGGATCACGAGGAACAAGGCCCCCATCGGAGTTCGACGCCGAGAAGGTGTTCGCGTCGTGCACGGAACACTCAGTCGCCGTCGAAATCAATTCGAGGCCTGAACGCCAAGATCCGCCGGACGAATTGATTCGGATTGCCCTCGACGCCGGCTGTCTTTTCAGCATCGACAGTGACGCCCATGCCCCCGGCCAGCTCGACTTCCTGCAATACGGAGCGGAGCGGGCAGAAGACAACGGTGTACCCGCCGATCGGATCATCACGACGTGGCAATTGGATCGCCTACTGGAGTGGCTCCAGCCCAAGCAATAGTCCGCCGTCGTCGCCAACTGTTTAATGCCCGACGGCGACTTCCGCACCAAATGCCGACCCCAGCCGTCGAATACTGGCGATGCAACCGCAGGAGGGTTCGCCGAAATCGCTTCAAAACTGAGCGAGCGTCGCCGATTTTCGCGATTTAGGTGAGCGAGCGTCGCCGATTTTCCCGGCATAAGTGAGCGAGGGTCGTCAGGGCTTCCCTAGCGGCGCCGCGCCACCCGCAACCGCACGGCCGCACCCACCCATACGACGGCGAATAGCGCAATCAGCACCAGCCCGGCGTCGCCGAGGTCTACTTCACCCAGCCAGCTGGTGACTGGATCGCTCAGGCCGAAGGCCACGTTGAGGAAACCGCCCAGCGTGATGACCGGGGTGAAGAGCGCCGAGAAGGCCGAGATACCGGTGATGATGGCGTTGAATCCAAGCTTGCGACGGGGATCATGGATGGCGGACTTGTACATGCGCATCATGGCCACGCCGTTGACGGAATCGCAGAGCGTCATCGCCGCAGTGAAGGCCAGCGGCAACGCCAGGAGGGCGAGAACAGACACGCCCGCAAGCGACGCCGCCGTCGTGAGCACCAGCAGCCCGATGGTGGTGGCGGTGTCGAAGCCGAGCCCGAACAAGAACCCGATCACGTAGATATTTCGCGGACGCTGGACCTTGGATAGCGGCTTAGCCAAAAGCCGCGAGATGAGCCCTTTGGTTTCGAGGTCGTCGACGGCGATCGCACCACCAGCCTGGGCGGCGCGGTACAGCTGCATCGTGCGGAGGAACGCAGACCCGTTGAAGACGCCCATGGCCAGGAGGAAGAGGCTGGAAACGCCGCTGCCGATCAGCCCCAGCACTAGGTGTCCGGTGGTGCCGTCCTCCATGAGCTGGCCAACCAGGCTGGCGCCGCCGATCACCATGACACCGGCCAGGATTACCACGGAGCTGTGGCCCAGGCTGAAGGCGAATCCGACGCTCACGGGGTCCTTGCGCTGTGCCACGAATTTTCGTGTGGAATTGTCGATCGCGGCGATGTGGTCCCAGTCGTAGCTGTGCTTGATGCCGGCCACATAGGCCGTCAGCACCAGGCCCAGCGCCAGGGGCTGCCCGCCACCGGCGCCACCCACCAGCAGGAGTACGACGGCGGCGAGGTGCAAGAGGACGACGGAACCGAACATGAACGCGAGGCGCGACCTCATCGGGAGATGCTCGCGCCGGCGGTACATCGAGGCGAACTCCGCGAGTGAGGTCATCAGTACTTCCTTAGGTTCAGCGGCGCCCGGCCGTACCAGCGTTCGCGCAAAAGGCCGGTGCAGGCACCAAGCAATCGATTCAGTTCCTCGGTGCTGTTCGAGAGGGACCGCAGGACCAGGCCCGTTGTGCCCGCAAGGGTTCGGGTCAGCGACAAGCCCGAGTACGCGTCATACCCCGCCGTCAGCCGGTGCAGTTCATCGGCGAGCGCCTGGTTAACCCGAGAATCCACAACAATGAGCGAACCCAAGTGGCTGTAGCCCTCCATGAAGCCCATTCCGGTTACATCGCCCAGGGGCGGCCGGATCAGGAGGTTGTCGAGCGCGAGCAGCGCTGCGCCGTCGTCGCCCTCCACCTGGATCTCGTTCCGGAGCCGCAGTTCCCGGTACTGGAAGGAGGCGCCGTCCGGCGACCAGCCGGGAGTGATGACTTCCGCCATGATGAGGCTCGACGTCGGATGCACAGTGATATGCGTATTCTGCCGATAGCTGGCCTCCCGGTAGGCGATGAGCTGGTCGGGAGCCAACTCCAGTTCCGCCCCCTCCCCCAGGCGGATGGTCATCCGCTGCTCCGCAAACGACCCCGGAGTCCGATAGATCTTCGTAGCCGACTGCGTCGTCAAAAGCAACGAAGCCCCGGCCTCGACTTCCACGTCCACAACATAGAGATCCGCCCCCAAATACGCCCCGCCCGGATTGACCACGACATAACAAACCTGCCCGGACCCATCCAAGTAGTGCGGCCTCAAAACCCGCAAGGCACCCTGATGAAACTGCTGCACGGCCACGGAACGCTGAGCACGCACGGCGACAACAAGGTCCAGGCGACCCCGCTCGGGCCGATCAGCGGACGCGCCGGGTCCGTCGGCTCCGCCGGATTTGGGGCCGTGCCCGCTCCGCGGTGCCCGCCACGCCGCGGCCCCCAAATCCGGCTTCGCCGCCTCAGCCGTCAGGTCACCGACCGGACTCCCCTGGACCGCCGTCGTGCTCATTGCGCCAGGTCGAGCATCAGGACGTCGTGCCGCATCCATGCGATGACCTTGTCCAGCCCTTCGTCGGTTTTGAGGTTCGTGAAGCAGAAGGGCTTGTCGCCACGGAATTCCTTGGAGTCCCGCTCCATCACTGACAGGTCTGCGCCGACGAACGGGGCGAGGTCGGTCTTGTTGATGATGAAGAGGTCCGACTTGATCATGCCTTGGCCGGCTTTGCGGGGGATTTTCTCTCCTTGGGCGACGTCGATGATGTAGATCGAGAAGTCCACGAGTTCCGGGCTGAACGTGGCCGAGAGGTTGTCGCCGCCGGATTCCACGAAGATGACCTGCAGGTCGGGGTGCCGTTTCTTGAGTTCCTCGATGGCCGCCGTGTTCATGGAGGTGTCTTCGCGGATGGCGGTGTGCGGGCAGCCGCCGGTTTCGACGCCGATGATGCGGTCCTCGGGCAGGATGCCGTTGGCCGCGAGGATTTTGGCGTCTTCGATCGTGTAGATGTCGTTGGTGATGGCGGCCATGGAGATTTCCCGGCTCATGTGGCGGGTCAGGCGCTCCACAAGCTGCGTTTTGCCGGCACCTACCGGGCCGCCGATGCCGATCTTGATGGGTTCAGACATGTGTCCTCCTATGGTTCTAGCTCATAAACATGCGCGCGCGTTGCCATTCGTGCCGCATCTGCGAAATTTCCAGCCCGGGGCTGACGGCTCCGAAGTCGTCCCAGCTGAGGTGCCGGACATGTTCGACGGCGGCAGCGACGTCGTCGTGCGCTTTGCGCAGCAGCCGCTGCCCGGAGTTCTGGCCGAGCGGGATGGCGCGCACGGCGTTCTGCGTCAGGGAGGTGACCGCCGCGAAAAGGTACCCGGCCAGCGCTTCTTCGAACGGCACGCCTAGCGAGCGCGCGACGACGGCGAACGCCAGCGGCTGGTGGCCGGCAGCCCGGCCCGTGGTCACGAGAGTCCGGTACGCCTCCAGCTCGGCCGACGGAAAAACCTCGATCCCGATCTCGATCAACCGCCCGCCCATTTTGGTACTGGCCTCCCGCAATTGCCGAGGCAAGAGTTGAGCACTGAGATGCTCATCCAACTCCCCGACAGACACTCCCTCGTAAAGGAACCGAATGCCCAAGCCATCGGAATAGGTCAACTGCTGCCCGACAAACGCCGACAACCAAGTGCCGAATGACGCTTCATCGTGAACCAACCCGCGCTCAATGTACGTCTCAAACCCCAAAGAATGAGCAAACGCCCCTGTAGGTAACGCGGAGTCAGTGAGCTGCTGCAGCGCCAGCTGATACGCCGCGCTCATGAGGTGCCTCGCAAGGTGACGTACAAGGCGAAGGCGGGTGATAGGGGCCGCGGTGTGGAGGGCACCGCGGGGGGCCCACTGCCGCGAGGGCCCCGACCCGAGCTTGCGAGGGTTGGGAGCGGCTGGGGACGGGCACGGCCCCTATCACCCGCCGAAGCTGCGGCGACCGAAGGGCTGGAGCCCCAACCCGACCGCCCGCCGCGGCCAACGAGCCTAGTGCGTGTGTTCAGCATGGCGGAAAGGCACCGGCATTACGCGTTCCTGGCGGTCGTAAGGCACACCGACGTGTTTGAGGTAGTCCTCGACCGTGTGGTCGTACTGGCACACCATGACTTCGGCCCCGTACTCGGACGCAGCGTCGAAGAACTGCGCCTGTAGGTGCCGGTTGCCGAGGGAGTGCGCCACGACACCCATTTCGTAGATGCTTCGGGCGGCGATGACCAGGACGTCGCTCGGCAGCACGGACACCACGATCAGGTTCGCATTCTCGACGGCGAGGATGTCGCCGTCGCGCAGGTCTCCGGAGCCGGCCGGGAGGCGGATGCCGAGTTCCTTCCCGTGGTCCGTGGTGACGCGCTGGATGCGTTTGACCAGTTGAGCGCTGGGCAGCACGACTTTCTCCTTGTGGAGGCCGGCGTATTGTTCGGGATCGGGCAGTTCGTGCAGGTTGCCGAGAATCTTTTCGATGATCATGTGGTTCTCCTCCGGCGGTCTAGAAAAGGAAGTAGCGCTGGGCCATGGGCAGCACGTCGGAAGGCTCACAAGTGACGTCTTCGCCGTCGACCGTCACCCTGTAGGTTTCGGGGTCGACGGCGATATCGGGCGTTTCGCCGTTGAACTTGAGGTCCGCCTTGCTCAGGTTCCGGATGCCGGACACCGGCCGGATGACGCGTTCCAGGCCAAGCTCTTCCGGGACACCCGCGTCGATGGCTGCCTTGGACAGGAAGGTGATGGAGGACTGCTGCAACGCCTTTCCGTGGGTGGCGAACATCGGGCGCATGGTGCGTGGTTGCGGGGTGGGGATGGAGCCGTTGGAATCGCCCATGAGTGCGTAGGCAATCTGGCCGCCCTTGAGGACCAGTTCCGGCTTCACACCGAAGAAGGCCGGATTCCAGAGGACGAGGTCGGCGAATTTGCCCACTTCAACCGAGCCGATGGAGTCCGCCATGCCCTGCGCGATCGCCGGGTTGATGGTGTATTTGGAGATGTAGCGCTTGATCCTGAAGTTATCGCTTTCCGCGCCCAAGCCGTTCGGAGCGCCGTGGCTCGCACCTGACGCGTCCTTGAGGACGCCTCGCTGCCGCTTCATGGCGTCGGCCACTTGCCAGGTGCGGATGACAACTTCGCCCACACGGCCCATGGCCTGGGAATCCGAGGAGGTCATGGAGAAGATGCCCAGGTCCTGGAGCACGTCTTCGGCCGCGATGGTTTCGGCCCGGATGCGGGAATCTGCGAACGCCACGTCTTCCGGGATGTCGGGGTTGAGGTGGTGGCACACCATGAGCATGTCCAGGTGCTCTTCGATGGTGTTCCGCGTGTACGGGAGCGTCGGATTGGTGGATGCCGGGAGCACATTGGGCAATCCGGCGATCTTGATGATGTCCGGAGCGTGCCCGCCGCCGGCGCCTTCGGTATGGAAGGTGTGGATCACGCGGCCATCGATGGCCTTGATGGTGTCCTCCACGAATCCGCACTCGTTGAGGGTGTCCGTGTGGATGGCTACCTGCACGTCGTATTCATCGGCTACGCGAAGGGACATGTCGATGGAAGACGTCGTGGCGCCCCAGTCTTCATGGACTTTGAGGCCGACCGCTCCTGCGCGGATCTGTTCGGCGAGCGGCTCGAGGGCAGAGGCGTGGCCTTTGCCGAGGAGGCCGATATTGATCGGGAGCCCCTCCGCCGCTTGGAGCATCCGCGAAATGTGCCATTTGCCGGGGGTGATGGTGGTGGCCTTGGTACCTTCGGCCGGTCCCGTGCCACCGCCGACCATGGTGGTGATGCCGCTGCACAGGGCCGTGGGGACTTGGTCCGGGGAAATGTAGTGGATGTGGGTGTCGACGCCGCCTGCGGTGAGGATCTTGCCCTCCCCGGCAATCATCTCGGTGCTGGCCCCGATCACGATGTCCACGCCGTCAGCGATCTGCGGGTTTCCGGCCTTGCCGATCTTGAAGATGTGGCCGTCTTTGAGCGCCACATCGGCCTTGTAAATTCCGGTGTAGTCGAGGACCAGCACGTTTGAAATGACGGTGTCCGGGACGCCCTCATCCCGGATCACTTGGCCGTTCTGCCCCATGCCGTCGCGGACCACCTTGCCGCCGCCGAACATGACCTCTTCGCCGTAGACCGTGTAGTCCTTCTCGATCTCAAGGAAAAGTTCAGTGTCCGCCAAGCGGATCGAGTCGCCCGTCGTCGGGCCGTAGAGGTCTGCGTATTCTTTGCGCGAAATTTCAAAGCTCACTGGGCTGTCCCTTCCTTGCCTGCTCCGGGCCATTCGGTGGCTCCGGGCCATTCGGTGGCTCCGGGCCCTTCGGTGGCTCCGGGCCCTTCGGTGGCAGCGGCAGCGCCGCCGTCGTGCTTTCCGGCGTCAACATCAAGGGGCCCGTTGACGCCGTTCCGTAGGCCGTAGACTTCGCGGCTGCCTGCAAGCGCAATGAGCTTGACGGTCTTGGAATCGCCGGGTTCGAAGCGCGCGGCCGTTCCGGCAGGGATGTCGAGGCGGCGGCCGTAAGCGGCTTCGCGGTCGAAATCGAGCGCGGGATTCGATTCGGCAAAGTGGTAATGCGAGCCCACCTGGACCGGGCGGTCGCCACGGTTGACGACGTCGACGGCGATTGCCTCGCGTCCGGTGTTGCAGGCAATGGGCTCTGTTTGGAGACGGTATTCACCGGGAATCATGTTGGCCTCCTAGCGGATCGGGTCGTGGACGGTGACGAGCTTGGTCCCGTCGGGGAATGTGGCCTCGATCTGAACGTCGTGGATCATCTCGGGCACGCCTTCCATGACATCCTCACGGCGAAGCAGGGTGGTCCCGTAGCTCATGAGTTCAGCGACGGTTTTCCCGTCACGGGCCCCCTCAATCAGTTCGTAGCTGATGATCGCCACGGCTTCGGGGAAGTTGAGCTTCAGACCGCGGGATTGCCGACGGCGGGCGAGGTCGGCCGCGACCACGATCATGAGCTTTTCCTGCTCACGGGGCAAAAGATGCATCGGTTCTCCTTAAAGTTCTGTGCTGCAGAAAGCGGACATCAGATCACTCGAGGCTCAGATTAGCCGAGGACGTCGGGGCAGCTACTACGGTTATAACGCCAAACATCAGACATATCCAGTTCGACCCTTCACCGCCCCTCCCGAACGAATTGTGACCAGCCTAAAGCCTTAAGGTTTCCGCCGGATTTCCGTGCTCCCTCGGCATCAGGCCTTCTTGGCGCGGTGCTTCCTGACCTGCCACACGAGCACAATCGCCACCACAATTACTGCCACCAGAGCCGCTGCCCCCCGACCCACCAGGCGGGCCACTTCTTCGTACGAATTTCCGGCCACAAAACCGAGCGTCACGAACAGGGACCCCCAGATAATGCCGCCGCTGAAATTCCAGAACGCGAAGCGCCGGTAAGGCATGCGGCTGAGTCCGGCGAGCGCGGGCATGACGGCACGAAAGAAGGCCGTAAACCGGCCCAAGAGTACCGCGACGCCGCCTTTGTCTTTGAGGAAGTCTTCGGCCTTCTGCAATTGGGCGCGCCTTTTGTCCAGGATTTTCAAGGCCATCACCCGTGGGCCGAAATGCTTGCCTATTTCGTAGCCCACGGTGTCTCCCGTGATCGCAGCAATCACCACAATGGCGATCATGACCCACAATTCGAAGAGCCCGCGGCTCGCAATCACCCCGCCGACCACCGCTGCCGTTTCACCGGGAATCACAAACCCCACAAAGATCGCATCCTCAGCGAACACCAGGGCGAAAACGATGCACGCGATCACGAGCGGGCTGGTATTCAGGAGTCCGTCCAAAAGCGCATGCATGAGGAACAGTCTGTCAGGAGAAGCTGCACTTGGGCAGGAGGCGTTAGATCCCGCTACCGTTGCTCGTTCAGTGCAGGCCCGTTGAGAATGGTGAGTGTGAACAACAGCTTCGCTGATGCGACCTCCCGCGTATGGCACGCAATCGGCGCCGATGATGCGGATTTGGCGGCCGCTCAGCTAACGATGACCGGGCCACGGGCGGTCCTCCCTGCCGCTTTCGACGTGACAGGACTTGCGACCGGGGCGGTCGCCGCCGCAACGGTGGCCGCAGCGCAGTTTCTCGCAGCCCGCCGCCAGTCACGGCAGCCAGCCGTGACGGTAGACAGCCTGCAGTCGTGCGCCGCGTTCGCGTCAGAGAGGCTGTTCACCCCGGTTGGCTGGAACCGGCCACCGCTCTGGGACCCCATCGCCGGCAATTATCGTGCGGCCGACGCCTGGATCAGGCTGCACACCAATTACGCCAGCCACCGCGCCGCCGTCGAGCGGGTGGTTGGAGCCCATGACCGCGAAACAGTTCAGGCCGCAGTGGCCGGGTTGCGTGCCGAGGAATTGGAGACGGCCATCGTGGAGGCGGGCGGATGCGCCGCCGTCATGCACAACCGCGTCCAGTGGCTGGCCTCGGCCGCAGGGGCGGCGACCGCGGACGCGCCGCCCCTGACCGTCGTCGAGCGCCGCTCATCCGGTGCCCGCACGCCGGACGCCGTCGGGAAACTGCCCTTCGACGGCGTGCGCGTGCTCGACCTGACTCGGGTAATTGCTGGACCGGTCTGCACCAAGTTCCTTGCCGGCTACGGTGCGGAGGTGCTACGGATCGATCCGCCCGGCTTTGACGAGGTGCCGTCGCTACTGCCTGAGACGACGCTCGGCAAACGTACCGCCGCTTTGGATCTCACTGCCTCAAGCGACCGCGCGATTTTCGAGGCACTGCTCGCGGGTGCCGATGTGCTCGTGTCGGGACTGCGAGGCGACGCGCTGAAACGCCTGGGTTACGACGACGAGGCCCTGACCGCCGTGAACCCTGGCCTGATCATCGCGAGCCTGGACGCCTACGGCTGGGATGGCCCTTGGCGCAACCGCCGCGGGTTCGACAGCCTGGTCCAGATGAGCTGCGGGATCGCCGACGACGGCGCTACCGCCGCGGGCCAAGCGGAGCCGGCCCCGCTTCCTGTTCAAGCCCTCGACCACGCGACCGGCTGGCTATTGGCCGCGGCCGTCGCCCGTGCCTTGACCCGGAGCCTCACCAACTCGGTGACGGCCCGCATCCAGGGCTCACTCATCGGGACGGCCAACCTGCTGTACTCGATGACCCCGCCGAACGACCACTTATCCGTAGCTGCACCGAAAGACTTCACTCTCGTGGAAACCACCACCGACTGGGGGCCGGCGCGACGCGTGCCTCTTCCCGGGCGAATCGACGGGGTCCAAGCGCATTGGTCGCAGCAAGCCGGACCGCTCGGCCGCCACCCGGCCGTGTGGGCCACGGCCTAGTTTTCGCTTGGCACAAGTAAACCCCCGGAACCGTGCGGTTCCGGGGGTTTTAGAGTGGGCCCTGTGGGGATCGAACCCACGACCCACGGATTAAAAGTCCGATGCTCTACCAACTGAGCTAAAGGCCCCTTCCGACTGTAGAAACAGCCATAGATACTGTACCTCAAGCTCAGGGCCGTTTTGACACGCGGACCACCCGCGCCGTCCTGACCTCCTTTGGGCCCAACCGCGACGACGACGCGCGGCAACAACGGCGTGTCGGGGTCCCGGCGGAATCAAACAAGGTCAGGAAGGGAACGCGCCCGCACCAGGCCCCAGTCAAGAGTGCACGAGCGAAAACACAGGAGTAGCGTTGGGGCATGAGCGAACAATCGGGACCTCCTGTGTACGGCGGAGCAAATAGGCACCACAAGCCGAAACCCTTTGCGCCGGTTGACTTCGAGCCGTTTGCCGGCGGGGCGGACCCCGCGCGCGTGTCCGAAGCCGCGCACCTTGCCGCTCAGGCCCTCGTGCGGCGAGGTCGAGATAGCGATGATCCCAAGATCACCAGGCGCCTCGTGAAGCTCGCTGATGAGCAAGGCCTGGAGGCCATCGCCGAAATGTGGGCCGAGAGCCCCGCCCGGTCCTTGCCGGGTGCCTTGTGGCGGCTCTATGCATTGCGCGCGGCCACCATGCAGAACTCGGAGCGTATCTCCGTGTACTTCAAGGCCGGCCGGGACACCGCCCAGGTTTCCCACGTTGTGGCGGGCGCTGCCGAGCCGCCGGGAGCCGACGAAATGAAGCAAATGGCCGACGCCATTCTTTCGGGAGCGTTCGACGGCGATTTCGACGTCGCGCTGGAACGCTCAGCCGCGTTTTGCCGCGTCGTCGCGCTGGGCCAAGCCACCCTGGCGGACAGTGCGGAGCATTCCAACGAAGGCCACGCAAGCAAGCTGACCCGGAACTCTCACCAGCTCGTAAAGACCGCGGAAGATCTCGAGCACGCGGCCAATGCGTGGCGCCTGGGAGAGCTGGACTGACATGAAATATAGGGGCGAGGGGCAGTCACAACCACCCCGGGCGCCAGCTGTCAAGATTGACTTAGCTCGGGCGACGTAGAAAACTGAAACTGGTGTCGAACCGCGAAACCCCCGGGCTTCAACTTATAGCCGCTTCGAGCGGCCTACCGCCGAGAGGCGTATCCGGTTCGGCACCATTTTTATGCCCCTCGGCGAAGACGCCGCCCCACCCCTATCCCTCCCGCCTACCGGAAGCCAAATGAAGCTGCGTCTCTTCCCCCAAGAACCCGCCGGGTTGCAATTGTTGTCGCAAATGGCCCGCCAGATTCTTGAGGCAACCGGGACGCTTTCTGAGATCTTCGGAGCTCCTGTCACGGAGCACGAACGGCTTGTGGAGGAGATGCACGAACACGAGGCGAAATCCACGGATCTGCATTTCGCCCTCCTGACCCACATGCGCACGAGCTTCGTGAACCCGCTCCCCCGCGAGGACATGTACGCCCTCTCCCGTTTCCTCAACGAGGCGATGGAAAAGCTGGATGCCGCAGGTGAGCTCGTTGCCCTCTACAAACTGGACCGGGTGCCCAAGCGCGCGGCGGACCAGTTGGAGATCATCAGCCGCCAGGCGGAACTCACGGTTGATGCAATGCGCCAGCTCGACGATCTAGACGAACTCGAGGATTACTGGATCGAGGTCTTGCGGCTGGCCAAGCGTGCGGAGCGCAGCCATCGGACTTGGGTGGCCGAGATGCTCCGCGACATGAAGTCCACCCAATTTTCGCGGAACCGCGACGTAGCCAATCAACTAGTGGACGCTACCAAGGACATGCGCCGCGTCGCCACCCAGGTAGGCAGCATCATCGTCAAGGAAGCATGAGGTGGCGGTCGCGTTCTTCGCCCTTGTGGTGGTGCTGGCGGCTGGCTTCGCATTCCTGAACGGCTTCCGCGACGTCTCCACCGCCGTCGCACTCTCTGTGCGGACCCGTGCCCTGACTCCGTCGGTTGCCGTCGTGTTGGCGGCCGTCTTCAACTTTGCCGGCGTGCTGCTCAGCGGCGGTTTCGCACTGGTCTTCAGCCAGTCGTGGGTGGTTCTCCCCTCGGGAATGAACGGGCTTACAATACTCGCCGCGGGGTTGTGCAGCGCCATCCTTTGGGGAATCTACGCTTGGTGGCGCGGTGTGCCGCTCTCGTCAACCCATGCCTTGGTGGGAGGCCTCGTTGGCGCCGGAGCCGCAAGCGCGTTGATGGGAGGCAGCTCGATCAGCGGGGTGGACAGTATTTTGCTGGCGCAAGTAGTCCTGCCGTTGCTGCTGTCCCCCCTGATTGCCTTCCTTGGCGCCTATCTGCTCGTGTGGCCTGTCACGTGGGCGGCCCGCTACACCCAGCCCGATGTTGTGCATGGCCGCTTCCGCCACGCGCAGTCTGTCTCGGCCGCTGCCGTCGCGTTCGGCCACGGCCTGCAGGACGGGCAGAGATCCGTAGCGGTGATCCTGTTGGGAGCCGTAGCGGCCGGGGTGTCCGACTCCAACGACCTCCCGTTCTGGGTCATCCTGCTGACTGCTGTCATGCTCACAGCGGGAACGCTTTGTGGTGGTTGGCGCATCTCGTACACCCTGGGTTACAAACTGACGCGGGTAGACCCGATGCGGGGATTCATCGCCCAAAGCCTGACCTCGCTGATGTTGTTCGTCGGTGCCATTGGCTTCCACTTGCCGCTTTCCACCACGCACACTGTGACGTCGGCAGTGCTCGGCGCAGGAACCAACCAGAACTTTTCCGTCACCAACCGTCGGATGGTGCTGCGGATCCTGGGGTTCTGGGTCGCGACGCCGATCGTTACCGCCGCAGTGGCGTTCGTCCTTGGGCTGGCACTCTCGCCGCTATCGCACTGAGCGGAGCGAGTCCCGCTGAGTTCAGCGGGACTCGCCAGGCACGCAAAAGCCCGACGCCGGCAGTCACCGGAAGGTGACCGTCGCCGTCGGGCTTTTCGCGGGGGCCTAGGGTGGCGGTGACTGGGCCCACGCCGCCAGGGTTCCCTGGCCGGGGGCCCACACCGGCGAGGGCCCCGGCCTGAGCTTGCGAAGGCTGGGAGCCGGTGGGGACTATCCGAACCGGCCGGAGACGTAGTCTTCCGTGGCCTTCTGGGACGGGTTGTTGAAGATCGTGGTGGTGTCCGCGAACTCGATGAGCTTGCCCGGCTTGCCAGTGCCGGCGATGTTGAAGAACGCGGTCTTGTCGGAAACGCGTGCGGCCTGCTGCATGTTGTGGGTCACGATCACCACGGTGTATTCGTCCTTGAGCTCATTGATGAGGTCTTCGACGGCCAAAGTAGAGATGGGGTCCAGCGCGGAGCAGGGCTCGTCCATGAGGATGACCTGCGGTTCCACAGCAATGGCACGGGCAATGCAAAGCCGCTGCTGCTGGCCGCCGGAGAGTCCGGAGCCGGGCTTCTCAAGGCGGTCCTTGACCTCGTTCCACAGGTTGGCGCCGCGCAGGGACTTCTCCACAAGCGCGTCGGCCGCACCCTTGCTGATCCGCTTGTTGTTCAGCTTCACGCCGGCAAGCACGTTGTCTCGGATGGACATCGTGGGGAACGGGTTGGGCCGCTGGAAGACCATGCCAATCTGGCTGCGGACAGTCACCGGGTCCACGCCCACACCGTAAAGGTTGTCGCCGTCGAGCAGGACTTCGCCTTCGACGCGCGCCCCGGGAAGCACTTCGTGCATGCGGTTCAAGGTGCGCAGGAAGGTGGACTTGCCACAACCGGACGGGCCGATGAACGCCGTGACCGATTTGGCTTCAATATTGATGTTGACGCCTTCAACGGCCAGGAAGCTGCCGTAGTAGACGTTCAGATCCTTGACGTCGATCCGCTTAGACATGGTGTTCCTTCGGTGCTGTGGTTGAAAGTTTGCGCGTGGCCTGGCGGCTCAACGGCCGGCCTTGGGGGCGAAGATCCGGGCGATCAGCCTGGCGCCGAGGTTCAGGAGCATCACCAGGACGATCAGGACCAGCGCGGCGCCCCATGCCCGCTGGCTCGACGGGTCCGGGTTGGACGGCGAGGTCGGGTTCAGGATCTGCGTGTAGATGAACGTGGGCAGCGAGGCCATCCAGCCGCCGAACACGTTGTTGTTGATGGTTGTGGCGAAACCTGCGGTGACCAGGATCGGAGCCGTCTCGCCAATCACGCGGGCAATCGCCAGGGTGACGCCGGACGCGATGCCGGAAATCGCCGTCGGGATGACCACCTTGAGGATGGTGCGCCACTTCCGGACACCCAGCGCGTAAGCCGCCTCGCGGAGCTCGTTCGGGACGATCTTGAGCATTTCCTCGCTGGAGCGAACCACCACCGGAATCATCAGGACTGAAAGCGCGACGGCGGCGACCGCACCGGTCTTGGTGCCCGGGCCGACCACGGCGAAGAAGAAGGCTGCGGAAAAGAGACCTGCCACGATCGACGGGATGCCGGTCATGACGTCGACGAAGAACGTGATGGCACGGGCAAGGGCCCGGTCATTGCCGTACTCCACGAGGTAAATCGCGGTCAGCAGCCCCACCGGAACCGAGATGACAGTGGCGAGCAAGGTGATCTGCACGGTGCCCAGGAGCGCGTGGTAGATACCGCCAAGGACCTTAGTGCCTTCATCTACACTCTTGTTGTCAAGGGAACCTGTGACGCCGTTCATGGAAGTCGTCAGGAAGCCGGGGGTGACGATGCCAGGGATGCCGTTCACCAGGACGGTCCAGATCACCGAAATCAGGGGCAGCAGCGCCACGAGGAACGAGCCGACGATCAGGCAGGTGGCAAGCTTGTCGCTCGCCTTCCGGCCGCCTTCGACAACTACGCTCCAGCCGACCAGGCCGATCGCGAAGAGGATGGCGGACACGAGGCCCCAGCCGAAGGCGTTGAAGCCGATCAGCGCCAAGATCGCCGCGCCGAGCACCAGGGCGACGGCAAGGACGACGTACGGTGCGAAAGCGGGCAACTGGCCCTTGGTCAGTGCGGAGCGTTTGCGCGCCACAGGGGCTGTGACAGTCATTAGTTGGCTCCTGAGAATTCTTTGTGCCTGGAGATGATCCAGCGTGCAATCATGTTGACACCCAGGGTGATGACGAACAACACCAAGCCGGCCGCGATCAACGTGCTGACCTTGAGTCCGCTGGCTTCAGGGAAGTTCAAGGCGATTTCCGCGGCGATGGTCTGGTTGCCGGACTGGATCAGGCTCGCGGTCAAAACGCCGGAGGACAGCACTAGCGCGACGGCCATGGTCTCGCCAAGTGCGCGGCCGAGGCCAAGCATGATGGCGCTCACGATACCCGGGCGGCCGAACGGCAAGACAGCCATCTTGATCATTTCCCAGCGGGTCGCCCCGAGGGCCAGAGCGGCTTCCTCGTGGAGCTTCGGGGTCTGCAGGAAGATTTCACGCGAAAGGGAAGTGATGATCGGCAGGACCATGACGGAAAGGACGATGCTCGCGGTCAGGATGGTCTTGCCGGTAGCGGAAGCCGGGCCTTGGAAAATCGGCAGCCAGCCCATGTTGCTGGCCAGCCAGCCGTAGGCGGGCGAAATCTGGGGGGCAAGGAATGCCGCGCCCCATGCGCCGTAGACCACGGAAGGAATGGCAGCGAGGAGGTCCACCACATAGCCAAGGCCCGAGGCAAGCCTGCGGGGCGCGTAGTGGGAGATAAACAGCGCGACGCCGATGGCAACGGGAGTTGCAATCACAAGGGCGATGACGGCGGCAATCAGGGTTCCCACCACGATCGGACCGATGTAGGCGAAGAAGCCGTGGCCGCCTTGGATGTCCGCGGGTGGAGCCACAAGGGCCGGAATGGCCTGGATGACAAGGAAAAGTGCGACGCCGAAGAGAACCGCGAGGATCAGGCATCCCGCGGCCAAGGTGGCTCCGGAGAAGACCTTGTCCCCGGCGCGTCCGGCACCTTGGGAAGTGGTCAAGGAGTTGGTGGTCACTTCACGATCCTTCAGATTCACTCAAAAATGGCCAAGTTCCCCGCCCCGTCCGGTGATGTTTCACCAGCGCGGGACGGGGAACGTTGATATTCAAGGGTAGTGGTAACGCGGTCCGCGGCACCACTACTCCATTGTGGTCCTTAGGCCTTGGCCTTGATGGAGTCAACAGCGGCCTTCGCCTTGTCCTGCAGCGCCTTGGAGAGCGGAGCGGACTTGGCGGAGCCGGCAGCAGCCTGCTGGCCGGCGTCGGAGACTACGTAGCTCTCGAATGCCTTGACCAGGTCAGCGGTTTCCTTCTTGTCGTAGGTGGTGCAGACGACGTGGTAAGAAACGAGGACCACCGGGTAGGCCGAGGAATCCGTCGTGGTGCGGTCGAGCTTGATGGAAAGGTCGCCGGTCGGGCGGCCTGCAACGGGCTTGCCCAGTTCAACAGCCTTGGCGGCAGCGGCAGCGGAGATCTTGACGAAGTCCGAGCCAACCTTGATCTGCGCGGTGCCGAGCTTGCCGGAAACTGCGGAATCGTCAGCGTAAGTCACGGCACCCGGGGTGTCGGTGACGGTCTTGACGACGCCGGAGGTGCCCTTGGCGTTCTCGCCCTTCAGGGACGCCGGCCAAACGCCAGCAGCCTTGTCGGTCCAGACCGAGGGAGCAGCAGCAGCCAGGTAGTCGGTGAAGTTCTGGGTGGTGCCGGAGTCGTCAGAGCGGTTGACCGGGGTGACCTTCAGGTCCGGAAGCGTGACGCCGGCGTTCAGGGCGGCGATAGCGGGATCGTTCCAGTTGGTGATCTGGCCGCGGAACATCTTCGCAACGGTGTCGGCGTCGAGCTTCAAGTCCTTGACGTTGGGAATGTTGAAGGCAACGGCGATCGGGGAGACGTAGACCGGAATGTTGATGGCGCCATCGGTGCCGCACTTGGTCTTGGAGGTGGTCAACTCAGCGTCGCTCAGGTACGCGTCGGAACCGGCGAACTGGGCCGAACCGTCGAGGATGGCCTTGCGGCCTGCGCCGGAACCATCCGGGGAGTACTGGACCGTGGCACCCGGGTTGGCGGAAGCGAATGCGGCCTTCCAAGCGTCCATGGCCGCGCCGGTCGAGGAGGCGCCGATGCCGGTCAGCGTGCCGGTGACCTTGACGGCTGCGGCGCTCGGGGTGGCTGCCGGTGTGGCGCCGGTTGCGTTGTCTGAACCACAAGCGGTCAGCGCAAGGGCGCCGACTGCGAGGACCGCGATTGCCGCATTGCGGCCGAAGCGAGTTGCCTTCACTGGGATGTACCCCTTCCAGGGATTCTCTGATGCGTACCGAGGGAGAAAGTCGGCATACGAAAGATTTGCGTACGTGTTTGTACCTTTATTGACGGTAGGAGCCGCAGGTAACGGGATCGGCCGTCCAAAGTGAACAGAAGATGAACGGCTGTGGACCATTGGCTTACATATACAGCGTCGCCCTTGCGCTTGGCGTGTCATGGGGGATTGGTGACGCCCCTCACTTTGGGGTTCCCTCGGCGATCCGCACTCCATAAGCCCCTCCTGAATAGACTTGAGCCATGACCGCCCCCCAAGGACTTTCAGCAAGCAAGAAATTCCTGCGGGCACGGCTGCGCACCGGCCTCGTCCGCAGCCGGAACTCGTTGGTTCCGGCCGTCCAGATGACCGTGTGCGCGGTGGGCGCCTACGCGTTCGCTGAATACATCCTGGGGCACTCAGGACCCCTTTTCGCCGCGACTTCGTCACTGATCGCACTCGGCTTCTCGCGGGATCCCCGGCTTCGCCGGGTAGTGGAAGTCGGGTTTGGCTGCACCCTCGGGATCGTCGTCGGTGATCTCCTGCTCCACTGGTTGGGTTCGGGGATCTGGCAAGCCGCTGTCGTCCTTCTTTTCTCCATCCTGTTGGCACGTTTCCTGGACGGTGGCTCCATTTTCACCACCCAACTGGGCCTGCAATCGCTTCTCGTGGTCTTGCTGCCCGCGCCGGCAGGGGGACCTTTCACCCGGAGCATCGACGCTTTAGTAGGCGGGGTTTTCGCGCTGCTGGTCACCATGCTGGTCCCGAAAGACCCGCGCCGGGAACCGCGCCAGGACGTCCGCAAACTCCTGCACGAACTCTCGGAGGTCCTCCGTGAATGTGCAGACGCCTTGATCAGCAGCGACTCCACCCAGGCCTGGCACGCCCTCATCCGGGGGCGGAACTGCCAGCCCCTCGTGGACCGGATGCGCCAATCCCTCAAGGCCTCTGGTGAAGTGGCCACGCTTGCCCCGGCGTATCGTCGGCACCGCGACGAGCTGACCATGCTGGAGGAGTCGCTGGATTCCATCGACCTTGCCCTCCGCAACAGCCGGGTGTTCGCGCGGCGGCTCACGAGCGCCATTAACCATGCAGCGTTGACGGACGAGGCGACGGACAGCATTTCGGAGGTCCTGCAGGACACTTCCGCCGCCGTCGAGGAGCTCTCGCTCGGTCTCGCTGAAGTGCACGACGGCGCCCGCCGCGCCCACCTGCGCGGTGCGCGGCAGGACTTGGCCGACATTGCCACCCGGCTGCACCCCAAAATGCTGCACGTCCAGAAGCTTGAGGGTGAAACAGTGGTGATGCTCTTCCGCCCGCTCATGGTGGACCTGCTCGAAGCCGCGGGCATGGACCCCAGGGAAGCCCGGGACGTTCTTCCTCCCTTGCAGTGAGGCGCACTTGACTGTCCTACCCCTCCATTAGCCTTGTACGCATGGCTTCCAAGACCTCACGCACCTCCAAGACTCCCGCGTACAAATGTGCCGAATGCGGGTGGACCACGGTCAAGTGGGTGGGGCGCTGCGGTGAGTGCCAGGCGTGGGGCACCGTGGAGGAAACAGGCGTCGCGGTTGCGCGTACGACGGCGGCCACAACAGTTTTGGAGCCGGCCCGCCGGATTGCCGAGGTAGACGGCACCACGGCCGCATTCCTGCCCACCGGCGTCGACGAGCTGGACCGTGTCCTGGGCGGAGGCCTTGTTCCCGGTGCGGTGATCCTGCTCGCCGGGGAACCCGGCGTCGGGAAATCCACCCTCCTCCTGGATGTCGCCGCGAAGTTCGCCCGCACGGGCCAGGACGTCCTGTACGTCACGGGCGAGGAATCTGCTGCCCAGGTCAAGCTCCGTGCGGAGCGGATCGACGCGGTCGCGCACACCCTCTATCTCTCGGCGGAAACGGACCTCGGGCAGGCGCTGGGGCAAGTGGAGAAGCTTGAGCCGAAGCTGCTGATTGTGGACTCCGTACAGACCCTCAGCAGCGCCGATGTCGAAGGCAGCGCTGGCGGAGTCTCACAGGTCCGGGAAGTCGCGGCGTCCATCATCGCCGCCGCAAAGCGCCGCAACATGACCACCTTGCTGGTTGGCCACGTGACGAAGGACGGCTCCATTGCCGGTCCGCGTCTCCTGGAGCACTTGGTGGACGTTGTGTGCCAGTTCGAAGGCGAGCGCCATTCGCGCTTGCGCTTGTTGCGCGCGGTCAAGAACCGCTACGGTGCCACGGACGACGTCGGCTGCTTCGACCTCAATGAGGCCGGCATCGAAGGCCTAGCCGATCCCAGCGGGCTTTTTGTATCGCGGACACGCGAGCCGGTGTCCGGCACTTGCATCACGGTGACCATGGAAGGCCGACGCCCGCTGCTGGCCGAGGTGCAGTCGCTTCTGGCCGAAAGTACCAGCTCACAACCCCGCAGGGCCACGAGCGGCCTGGACAGCTCGCGCGTGGCCATGCTCCTGGCCGTGCTCCAACAGCGGGCTGGCTGCATCCTGCACAAGGACGACTCCTACGTGGCCACTGTCGGAGGAGTGAAATTGAGCGAACCGGCCACCGACCTGGCTGTGGCGCTTGCCGTGGCCTCGGCAAAGGCGCGCAAGGCACTGCCGCAGCGGCTCATTGCCTTCGGCGAGGTTGGCCTGGCCGGCGAGGTCCGTCCGGTTCCCGGGATCAACCAGCGTATCCACGAGGCGCAGCGGCTTGGGTTCACCCACGCCGTGGTGCCGGCGAGTCCCAACGGACCAGGCCCCGTCCCGGAGGGTTTCTCGGTCCGCGAAGTGGCACACCTGGCGGAGGCCTTGGAGTTGCTGATCACCTAGCGGCCGGCTTGGCTTCGGAGTGTCGGGTGCATGGGTTGGCCTCGTCCACCAGAAGATTGTCCCCATGACAAAAAGAAATGTGCTCATTGGGGGACGCCTCTTCTTTGGCCTCTTGACCCTTGTTGCGGTGGGGACGCAGCTCACCGTCCACGTCGGTCTGGGCTTCGATCCGTGGAACTTCTTCAGTTACTTCACCAACCTGTCCAACATCTTCGCGTCGGTGGTGCTGCTGATCAGCGGCTACCGCGTGCTGGTTGGCAAGCGGCCCAGCGAGCTCGACGACGCCACCCGGGGCACTGCGACGATCGCCATGGCCGTCGTGGGACTCGTCTTCGGCGCACTCCTGGCGGGGCAGGATCTCGGCTCCCTGCTCCCCTGGGTCAACTTCGTGGTCCACTACCTGATGCCGGTTGTCATGGTTGCCGATTGGCTGTTCCAGCCTCCGCGCTCCAGGCTGACCATCAAGCACCTCTGGTACTGGCTGCTCTACCCGGTTGCCTATCTCGTCTACAGCCTGATCCGCGGCTCTTTCGTCAACTGGTACGCCTACTGGTTCATCGACCCTATGCGCGCAGGCGGTTGGGGCGCAGTGGCGGTCTTCGCAGTGGCGATCTCCATAGGATTCCTCGTGGTGAGCCTCGCCATGCTGGGACTGGGAAACAAGCTCGAACGCCAAGTGAGCTACTGACCACTCCCCCAAGCCCACGTCCCCCACGGGACATGCTCCCTGTTCGAACCAGGGGCTGGACATAACAGCAATATGTCCAGCCCTCAGCTCATACGAGGGGCATGTCCAGGGAAATACTATTTTGCCGGGTTGTGCGTGCCGATCGGGACCAGCGTGAGTTTCGGGTGGTTCTTCTCGATCCGGCGCAGTGCCCAGACGTCGTTGAACAACGCGAGGTATTCGCCGTCGGACCTCAGCAGCACCTCTGCGCCAGGGACGTTGGCGAGCGCCGGCATGGCCTCCGCCGTCGAGATTCTTGCCATCGAGTACGGAAGGCGCTCCAGGCGCATCGGGGCGTTGAAGTCGTGGGCCATGCGGTCTTCCACAACCTCGAACTGCATGGGACCGACAGCCGCGAGCACGGGTGCCTGGTCGCCCCGGACGTCGGAGCGGAGCACCTGGATGACGCCTTCGTGCTCAAGCTGCTCAATGCCGCGGCGGAACTGCTTGAACCGGCTGGGGTCCTGGGACCGGGCTACTTGGAAATGCTCGGGGGCAAAGAGCGGAATGGCGGGGAATTCCACGGGCTCGCCGAGGAACAGGCTGTCCCCTACGCGCAGCGAGGACGCGTTGACCAGGCCAACGACGTCGCCGGGATAGGCCTCGTCGATGACTTCGCGTTCGCGCCCGAACACCTGCTGGGCGTACTTCGTGGCGAAGGACTTTCCGGTGCGTGTCTGCGTGACCACCATGCCGCGCTCGAAGACGCCGGAGCACACACGGATGAACGCGACGTGGTCGCGGTGGGCCTTGTTCATGCCTGCCTGGACCTTGAAGACGAACCCCGCGAAGGGAGCGTCTACCGAACGGGGCTCGCCGTCGACGTCGGGGCGGGGCGCGGCCGGAGGCGCGAAGTCCACCAGGGCGTCAAGGATTTCCTTGACCCCGAAGTTCAGGGCCGCCGAACTGAAGAGGATAGGTGTTGCCGTTCCGGCGTGGAAGCTCTCAATGTTGAACTCGAGGTTCGATTCGATCACGAGTCCGGCTTCGTCGACGGCGTCGCTCCAGTTGTTGCCCTGGGTTTCAGCTGCTTCCTCCGGAGTGAAGTACTCGGTGATGGCGATGTTGGCACCGGCATTGTTGCGCGCGAACCGTGCGAAGCGGTCATTTCGCAGGTCCCAGACTCCACGGAAGTCGCCGGAAATGCCCACGGCCCACGTCAAGGGCATGGGCTGGAGTCCGGTGCGTTCCGTGATCTCGTCCATCAGCGCGAGGGCGTCGAGGCCCGGGCGGTCCCATTTGTTGATGACCGTGATGATGGGAAGGTTCCGCTGCTTGCAGACCTCGAAGAGTTTCATGGTCTGCGTTTCCAGGCCCTTGGCGGCGTCCACCAGCATCACTGCGCAGTCGACGGCGGCCAGGACGCGGTAGGTGTCCTCGGAGAAGTCGGCGTGGCCCGGGGTGTCCAGCAGGTTGATCACAGTGTCCCGGTAGGAGAACTGCAATGCCGCGGAGCTGATGGAAATACCGCGGTCCTTTTCCATCTGCATCCAGTCGGAAACAGTTTCCTTGCGGTTGGCCTTGCCGCTGGACGCACCGGCGGTGCCGATGACCTTGGCGTGCAGGGCGAGGGCTTCCGTGAGCGTGGACTTGCCGGCGTCAGGATGCGAAATGACCGCGAAAGTCCGACGCCGGGAGGCCTCATGGTGAATTTCCTGGACTCGGGCGGGGCTCAGGACTTCTTGGGACACGGTGCTACTTTCGCTGCGATCTGGGCGTTGCCCGCATTGGAACGACGGGCCAAACGTGGGATGGAGGCTGGATACTGGCCCCGTGCCGGCCGGGGGCCAACTCAGGGAGCGGCACGATTTGCGCGCCAGCCAAGATACCAAGTTTATCGCAGCCCGGGACCATGCCGGAGGCAGGGTCCCGGGCCAGCGCTTAACAGGATCGAAACGAGGTGCACAAACCTCCGAAATCACCTGCCGATAGTTTGAACGCATAGCGGACGCGTCCGGCCCGGATTGGAGCCATCCGCCAGGAAAAACCAGGCAGCCGACGATGGCATGAAAGGAACAGGGCATCAATGAATCCAGGGAATGACTTGTTCTACGATCCCTTCGGCCCCTCCCCCGCGGGGAACCCCGCTGCGAACCAGCAAGGACACAGGCCGAACGCCGGCAGAGGCGGAGTCCACCCTCCTGCGAGGCAAGTGCATCCGGACACGGGAAGGGCTGCCGCCCGGGAAGCGGCGCTGCAGAGCGTGCGACGCGACCTTGAGCGACTCGCGCGCCTTCGGACGGCTCCCTGAGGGTCAAGGGTCACTGAGGTTCCGGGACCGAACTGAGGGTCCAGGGACGAGCTGAAAGTGGCGGTGCGGCGGCCGCCGTCGAACGCGTTTCGAAGGTCCCGCCACATAAGCTAGTTTGGGGCACTTTAAGGCTTACCCGTGCGGTTGTTGCCGGTCTATACCTCTATCATTGAGCTTGCGGGAAACCTGGCATTTTGCTCCCGTCGACTTACTGCTGAAAACCGGCACACTTGCGGGCGCGCCTGCGTGCACCTTTGAAGGGAACACCTATGGCTCGGAGCCCCGAAGATTCGCTCAAGGCGACTCTGGGCAGGGTGGCCCCCGGAACACCGTTGCGCGACGGCCTGGAACGCATCCTCCGTGGGCGCACCGGCGCCCTGATTGTGCTGGGAACGGACCGGACCATCGAATCCATCTGCTCCGGCGGCTTTGAAATCGGTATCGATTTCTCCCCGACGCGGCTGCGTGAACTCGCGAAGATGGACGGTGCCATCATCTGCGACAAGGACGCCGGGAACATCCTTCGTGCCGCGGTACAGCTTGTGCCGGACTCCAGCATCGAGACCCAGGAATCAGGAACGCGTCACAGGACGGCCGAGCGCGTGGCCATCCAGACCGGAGTTCCGGTGATTTCGGTCAGCCAGTCCATGCAGATCATCGCCCTCTACGTCAACGGCCTGCGCCACGTGCTTGAGGGCTCCGAGAAGGTTCTGGCCCGAGCCAACCAGGCTCTCGCAACCCTGGAACGTTACAGCGCCCGCTTGGATCAGGTCACTAGCGCCCTATCGGCCCTCGAAATCGAGGCCATGGTCACCGTCCGGGATGTGGCTGTCACCCTCCAGCGCCAGGAAATGGTCAGGCGTATTGCCGAGGAAATCGCTCAGTATGTCCTGGAGCTGGGTGAGGACGGCAGGTTGCTCTCGCTGCAGTTGGAAGAGCTCACCACCGGCCGCGGCCCGGGCAGTGACGTGATCATCCGCGACTACGCCGGCGCCGACGCCTCGCCCGAGGACATCGACGGTGCGGTGCAGGCCCTTCTGGATCTTGGCCCGGCGGAGCTGATCGATCTGGGCAAGATCGCCGGGATCATCGGTTTCGCCGGTGGCATGGACGTGCTCGACGCCGGTGTGCAGCCGCGCGGCTACCGCCTCTTGTCCGGGCTGAAGTCGGTTCCGAAAGCCGTGGCCGACCGTTTGGTGGAGCATTTCGGCGGACTCCAGTACCTTATGGCCGCCACTATCGACGATCTCATGACCGTGGACGGCATCGGCGACCAGCGCGCCCGGACCGTCCGCGAAGGGCTCAGCCGCATGGCCGAAGCCAGCCTGCTGGACAGGTTCCTCTAGTCCCCACCGCCGCCCTAACCTCGCAAGTCCCCACCGGCTCCCAGCCTTCGCAAGCTCAGGCCGGGGCCCTCGCCGGCGTGGGCCCACGGCCAGGGAACCCGGGCGGCGTGGGCCCAGTCGGTTGTTGAGCAAATGGCTGGACAGGTTCCTCTAGCCAAGTTGGAAGACCGCTTTGGTGCTCGCCTTGTTTCCCAGTACGGCCTTGAAGGTGTAGGTGCCGGTGGCAGGCTTGGCTGAGATTACGCCGCAGCCCTCCGTCGTCCGGTTGCGTTGCCACGGGAAGTTGGCGATCTCGCTCTTGCCCGGATCAATCTGCTTCACGAGGTCATCGCCCTTCGCTTGGCAGTCCTTGGAGGAGAAAATCCGGTCCTCGCCGCTCATCACCAGGAACTCCATCTGGGACGTGCCGACGTTGACCTGGCACGGTGCCGCTCCGCCATTGGTGATCTTCATGCTCAGCACGGGGTTCTGTCCGGCCGCATAGGCCGGCTGGTCCGTGGACGCCGTTACCGTCACCAGATTGAGGTCGCACACCGGCGTGGCCGTGGGCGTTGTGGTGGCCGCGATGGGATCCGTCGTAGGGGCCTGGCTCGCCGGAGCGGCTCCGACCGCTTGGGTCTTGGATGCGCCGGGATCAGCCTTGCCCGCAAGGGATGAACTCATAGCCACGGCCCCGGCCACGAGCATCGCCAGGACCACCAGGAGCGCGCCGAAAACAACCAGCCTCCGACGCCGGTAAACGGCAGGGCTCGTCCGTCGCCTTTGGGGCCGGACCCCGTTCGCCGAACGGTTTGCGCCTCCGGCCCGGGCAGGGCTTTTCGCCGACGGCGACGTGCGCGCCCTCGGCGGTTGCTTGCCCTTGTTGACCATGCTTCTAGGCTAGGCAACGCAAGGCGTGGATGGTGCCGCACCACGCCGCCGGGACCGGATCGGAGCCAGTATGACCTACGTCATTCCCGGCCGGCTCCACTACAGTGGATGGCAGGAATCGGCCGCCAACAGGGCACGCCACGAACCGCAGCAAGGATCTCCATGTCACTGCCAGGCGCCGCTGAACTTGCCGGCACCCATCGCCTCACGGACTTGCACCAGTCCATGGACCGCTGGTTCTCCGAGGTGGCCCGCATATTGCCGTGGAGGTCGCCGGACTGCAGCCCGTGGGGGATCCTGGTCAGCGAGGTCATGCTGCAGCAGACTCCGGTAGTCCGCGTCCTGCCGGTGTGGAGAGACTGGATGGAACGCTGGCCGGAACCCGCGGATCTCGCAAAGCAGCCTTCGGGCGAGGCCGTGCGACATTGGGGAAGGCTCGGTTATCCCCGCCGCGCGCTCAGGCTCCATGCGGCCGCCGTCGCGATCGTGGAAGAGCATGGAGGCAGGGTGCCGGACACGCATCCCTCCCTGTTGAGCCTTCCCGGCGTCGGCGACTATACGGCCGCGGCCGTGGCTGCTTTTGCTTTCGGTCGCCGCGAAACGGTCGTAGACACGAACATCCGGCGCGTGCATGCCCGGCTCGTTTCGGGACTTGCGCTTCCGGCGCCGTCGCTCACCGCGTCGGAGATGCGCCTCGCCGAATCACTCATGCCCGACGACGTCGGGCTCTCCGTCCGCTGGAACGCTTCCGTCATGGAACTCGGAGCGCTCGTGTGCACCGCCCGCTCCCCCAAGTGCCTGGACTGCCCCGTCCGCGATTCCTGCGCGTGGCTTGCCGCAGGCGAACCGCCCCCCACGTACACGCCCAGGGGCCAGGCGTGGCATGGCACGGACCGGCAGTTGCGGGGTGCCGTCATGGCCGTGTTGCGTGAGGCAGAGTCGCCGGTAGCCCCTGAACTCTTCGAACGACCCGCAGCTGACCTCGGTTTCGCCGCCGAGGGCGCGGCCGTCCCGCTGGCGGCCCTGCACCGCTTGAATTCGGCCCCGGAGCAGCTGGAACGGGCACTCGAAGGACTCCTGCGCGACGGCCTGGCCGAGATGCACGACGGCGGGCTGCGGCTTCCGGCCTAGGCTTCCTTTTCGCCGCTTCCGCCACGCTGCTTCCTTCACGCCGTTGCCGGTTTGCGCGCTGGCTTGCGGGCTAGGAGATACGCCTGCGGGGTCTTCTCGTACCTGCCGTCCGGCTCGCGGAGAAGCTGCGCTTCAACAACAAAGCCAGCCTGAAGGAGGAGCTCCATGATGCGCTCAGGCGGCAAGCGGTAGGCGTCGAGGTCGATTTCGTGGCCATACGCGAAGTCAAAATGCCTTGGCTCGTCGCCGGCCTGGAACGCGAGCAGCAGCAAGCCGCCGTCCAGAAGGGTCCGGTGGAACTCCGCGAACACTCCCGGCAAACGGGCCGGCGGCGTATGGATGATCGAATACCAAGCGACGATGCCACCCAGAGTGCCGTCATCCAGCTCCAGGGCCTCCATCGACCCTTCATCGAACTGCAGGCCTGGGTGGTCCTTGCGGGCTACTGTCACCATCTCCGGCGACAGGTCGATGCCTAAAGCCGACAGCCCGAGGGAATCCAGGTACGCCGTGATCCGTCCGGGCCCGCAACCGATGTCGGCAACCGCCCCGCCTCCGGAGGACCGCACGAGCTCGGCGAACGCGCCGAGCATGGCCCGGTCAAAGGGTTTGGTGTCGAGTTCGTTGCGCAGGAGTTCAGCGTAATCGGCGGCTACCGTGTTGTAGGCGGCGCGAGTGGCATGCAGATCCGAGGGTTCAGTCATGCAAAGAACCCTATTCTCTGCGGTCGGCGCATTCCTTGCGCACTGCGGAAAACCCTGCCAAACCCGGCCGGACATGGCCTTGAGGTCGCGGAGCCGCAACGATCCGCAGATGTCGGTAACGATGTGCCTGCCAGTTGCAGGTATCCCGTTCCGGGCCCCGGCTGCGGGATTATTCTCAAGTATGCGCAGGTTGTGGGCCGCCATTGCATTGACCACGACGGCGGCGCTCTGGTCGGGATGCGAACCTCAAGTCACCGTTTGTCCGGCAATTGCGATGGCCCCCGTGGTCTCCCTGACAATCACGGCAGAGTACGCGCCAACGATCAAAACCGTCCATTTGAAGGCATGCCAGGACGGGAAATGCCGCGAGGGTGATTTGGAGCTGCGCCCGGGCAGCGTGTCGCTCCCTCAATCCTGCGGGCCGGAACCTGAAGGGTCATGCTCTGCCGTCACATCACCGGATGGCACCCGCTATGGCTTCCTCAACATGGGAACACTGACGTCCTCGCCTATCGATGCCGAAGTGACTGGCACGGACACAAACGGCGGGACCTTGCCCGTCAGGACACTCAACTTCACCCCGAAAAGCGCCAAACCGTGGGGCGAGCAGTGCCAGACCGCCATCACGGCGAGCCTCGTGCTCGATGCCTACGGCCTGCGGCAGTCCTGAACACCGCGCGCACCACACCCCCGCACCACGGCAAATCCCGGCATGCAGCGACATCTCGGCGCGGCGTCAGATCTCGCCGAATCCCTGTTCCACCAGCCGCCTGACGTAGTCCACGGCTTTCGATGAATCTTTGCCCCAAGCCTCGACCTTGAGCTTGCCGCCCTTGCCCACGGCGAGGCTCATGAGTTCCATAATGGAGGTGCCATCGACGCCATTTACCGTTGCTTCGACATCCAGGCCGGCGAGTCCGCCCGCGATTTTGGCCGCAGGCCTGGCGTGCATTCCCATGGGGTTTACGAGTTCGAATTCGCCGCTTTCCGCCGGTTCGCCCCTGCCTTGGGATTCAGCGGACCGCGCGGCCTCAAAAACGAGCTCCTGACCGAATCGCACCGCCTCGGCGGCGGCCTTCACTGCGGCCATCGGGGCACCACCTTGGGTGGCCACTGCGGCCGCAACGAGGCCCTCAACCAAGGGAGCGTCGGCAAGGAGGACTTGGTCCGGCTCGCTGCAGAACTCCGCGGCTGATTCTGCCGTCATGACCGCGGAACCAAGGTCCGTCAGGACCACCACGCCATCCCCTGAAGCCTCCCCAAGTCCTGCCTCGAATGCGGCGATCGTTTTGTCCAGGTCCGTGCCAATCCGGCCATCATCCGTGCCGCCGACGGCGTAGAACTTCACATCGGGGGCCATCTGCGCCGCCAATTCCACGGCACCTTCCGCGATTTTCCGGCTGTGTGAGACCACCACCAAGCCCACCGTCATTCGGCGGCCCCTTCAGGAAATCCTGCAGCGGTAGCGGCTGCGCGCAATAACAGGGCGGAAGACGCAGCCCCGGGATCTCGGTGACCTGCGCTGCGTTCACCGAGGTAGCTTGCGCGACCCTTGCGGGCTACCAGCGGATCTGTCGTGACGGCACCAACCTCGGCAGCCTCAGCCGCCGCGGCCAACACCGCCACAGCATCTCCACCGGCCACCAGGACCTCGTCCGCCGCTTCCACAGCCGGAGACCAGGCGTCCACCATGGTTTTATCGCCAAGCTCCGCCTTACCGCGGGCAACAATTCCGTCCCGGGCTGCGGTCAGTGCGCCGGCGAGCGCCGCTGCATCAACGTCCGCGCTTTCTCCCAGCGCCGTGGCCGCCCGAAGATACGCGGTTCCATACAGCGGTCCGGCCGCCCCGCCCACCTTTGACATCAGCGCCATCGCGGCCAGCTTCAGGGCTGCGCCAGGTGTCTCGGGCGGAGTCTGGGCAAGTTTCTCCATGACGGCCTGGAATCCCCGGTCCATGTTTTCGCCGTGGTCGGAGTCGCCTATCGCACGGTCCAGCGCAATCAATTCCTCCCGATGCTCGGACATGAGCCGAGCGGAGAGGGTCAACCATTGGACCGCCCATTCGACCCCCAGGCCCACTGTCACATCCCCCAACGCAGGGCCGGAGTATGGACGGGTGCGTCCCACAGGGCGGTCAGTTCGTCATCGAGCCGCAGTACCGAGATGGAGCAGCCTTGCATCTCAAGCGACGTGACATAGTTGCCCACCAGTGAGCGCTCCACCTTGGCTCCTCTTTCCGCGAGGATCTGGGCCGCCCGGCGGTAGACAATGTACAACTCACTGAGGGGCGTACCGCCCATTCCGTTGACGAAGAGCAGCACCTCTTCACCGGCCTTGATCCCGAGGTCCTCCAGGACGGGGACCAATAGGCGGCTGGTGATGGCGTCGGCTCCCTCCATGGCGATCCGGTGCCTGCCCGGTTCGCCGTGAATGCCGATGCCGATTTCGATTTCGTCGTCAGCGAGTTCAAAGCTGGGTATCCCGGCATGCGGCACGGTGCAGCCGGACAAGGCGACGCCCATAGTGCGCACGTTGCGGACGACTCCCTCCGCCACACCCGCGACGGCCTCCAACGAATCCCCACGCTCCGCTGCCGCGCCGGCAATCTTTTCGACCAGCACAGTGCCACCCACGCCGCGACGGCCTGCCGTATACAGGGAATCCTCCACAGCGACGTCGTCGTTGACGAGAACCGAGCGGACGCTGATTCCTTCAGCCTGGGCCATCTCTGCCGCGGTCTCGAAGTTCAGCACGTCACCGGTGTAGTTCTTCACGATGTGTATGACGCCGGCGCCTGAATCGACTGCGGCGGTCGCCGGAATGATCTGGTCAGGAGTGGGCGAGGTGAACACGGCACCCGGCACGGCGGCGTCGAGCATTCCGTGCCCCACAAAGCCGGCATGAAGGGGCTCGTGGCCGCTCCCACCTCCCGACACAAGCGCCACTTTGCCGGCCACGGGCGCTCCTTTTCGAACGACGAAGATGGGGTCCGTATGGACGTCGACGAGATCGGCATGGGCCATGCCGAAACCTTCGACAGACTCGTCCACCACCGAGCGGGGATCGTTGATGAGCTTTTTCATGGCGCGCTCCTGGGGCGTTGCTGGTAGGTGATTTGACCCTACTACCAGCGCCCCGGGCACGGTAGGGGAACGGTCCGTATGTGGGGACGTGCAACACAGAACCCAGCGACGGAAACGCAGAAGGGACAACCCCCAATGGTTGTCCCTTCTGAAAAACCTTCCGGCATCCGCCCGGTCAGTGCGGCGGCCCGCCCACCGTCAAACGACCGATGCTGAAGTCTTGGGGTGTTGCGTCTTTGGCCATCGAGTCGGGCCAAAGATCCGTGCACCCGGACCGCATGCAACCTCCGGTCCCCTGCTTGCGCGACTCGGGTGTGGCGCCGGGACGCGGCATGTCAATTTGGAAACCTGAAAAGTCCGGAAACATAACGTGGTACTTCATTTCTCGCCTCCACAGTATGGTTGGCCCGCCGCAACCGAGCCTCAACTAGTTTATCCATCAAGTTGATATACGTAAAGAGGTCAGGGCTGGCACATACAGGAGCCAAGGAGAAGAAGCGGAGCTAAAGGACCTTGATCATGCGGGTGTTGCCCAGGGTATTGGGCTTCACGCGGGCCAGATCCAGGAACTCGGCCACGCCTTCGTCATGGGAACGCAGCAATTCCGAGTAGACCTGGGGATCGACGGCGGTTTGGTCCGCCATGACTTCGAATCCGTGGCGCTTGAAGAAGTCCACTTCGAACGTCAGGCAGAAGACACGCGCAACCCCCAAGGCCCGGGCGTCCTCCAGGAGTTGCTGGACAAGGACGTGACCCACGCCTTTGCCCCGCCAATTGTCGTCCGCCGCCAAGGTGCGCACCTCGGCCAGGTCCTCCCACATGACGTGCAAGGCACCGCAACCGATCACCTCGCCATCGGACGATTCGGCAATCCGGAACTCCTGAAGGCTCTCGTAGTAGGCCACGGTCTCCTTGGCCATCAGGATTCGCTGCTCCGCCAGAGGCGCTACAAGCCGCTTGATCGCGGCAACATCGCCGGTGCGGGCAGGGCGGATACTGAACGTCGAAGTCACAGCCACAATCTTACGAGGCCGAAGGCGCCTAAAGCCCCAGGTCGTCAGGAAGAGGAACGTCCTGTCCAAGTACCTGCTTGGAAAGGAAGTGCTCCACGACGCCGTACCAGACCTTGGCGTGCTGCGGCTGCAGGATCCAATGGTTCTCGTCAGGGAAGTACAGGAAGCGGTGCTGGGTCTCACCGTTCTCATCGGCGGGCAGCCCGGAACTGGAAAGCAGTTCGTACCAAAGCCTCAGGCCCTCGCCGATCGGCACTCGGTAGTCCTTGTCACCGTGGATCACCAGCATGGGTGTCTTGATCTTCCCGACATGGAGATGGGGCGAGTTGTCCAGTGCCATCTCTGCGGTCATTTCCTTGAGCCAGTACTGCGAAGCGTCCGTTGTGGGCCCGAACTGGTCCATGGCCCACAGACTGGCGTGCGTCACGATCGCCTTGAAACGATCCGTGTGCCCGGCCACCCAGTTGGCCATGTATCCGCCGAACGACCCACCCATGGCGGCTGTCCGCGTCTGGTCAATGTCGGGCCGCTGGACCACTGCGTCGGTGATGGACATAAGGTCCGTATACGGCGCCTTGCCCCATTCGCCCCAGCCGCGCTGGATGAATTGCTGGCCGTACCCGGTGGACAATGCCGGGTCCGGCAGCAGCACGGCATACCCCTTCGACACGAACAGCCATGGATTCCACCGCCAGGTCCAGGCATTCCACGAGCCCAACGGCCCGCCGTGGATCCACAACAGCAAGGGCGCCGGATTCGCCCCCGACGCGCCTTCCGGGAGCGCGAGGTAGGCCGGAACCCTCGAACCATCAGCCGCGCTCGTCTCCACCCGCTCCAACTTGCCTTTGATCGTGGGGCGCTCAGCGGGCGCGGGGAGCCGCTCGACGTCGCCCGAGGCGAGCTCGATCCGGACGACTTCCGCCGGGAATTCATAAGAGCTGCGCAGCGCGAACGCACTCAGCCCATCCGGCGAAACCACGACGTCGGTGTACGCCGCCGCATCCTGCGTCACCCTGGTGACCGTACCGTCCGCGACGGCGACCCGGAAGACCGGCGTCGCGCCGTCGTCGTCGGCTGTGGCGAGGAGCGAGTGCCCGTCCGGCAGCCAGGCCGCGGCGTTGCCCCAGCGGTCCCAAGCGGGCGCGAGGGGCTCTAGGTCAAGGGTTTCTCCCGCCCCGACGTTCAAGAGGTGGAGTTTGACCTGGGGTGCCTGCCCGGGGGTACTGTCGCTTTCGCTGACTACCGAGAGCTTCTTGTTGTCAGGGCTGACCGGGCCCGGGAAATAGCTCATTCCCTCATGGTCAAGGAGCACCTTGATCGAGCCGGAGGCCACATCGACAGCGGCGAGCACAAAGCGCGTGTCCGCCTTCGCGAGCGGCTTGGCCAGGCTCGTATAGATCGTCTTGCCGTCCGGGCTGACCACCGCGTGGGTGTTGCGGAGGTTGCCGCCGACGTCGGGCGTCAGATTGCGCAGCTTCAGGGGTGCGGTTGCGTCCACGGTCGCGGGCTTCCCGGACTCAGCCGCGCCTCCGTTTTCCACGGCGAACAGCCTGGGCTGGGCCGGGCCCAGATCTGCGTCCCAGTAACGCACCGGGTAGCCGGTGTGCAGAATGGCCGCTACCTTGTTGTCCTTGCGGCTCTTGCGGCGCTCCTCGTCATTTTCCTCATCGGTGGAACCGGCAAGGACCGAGGCCGTCACGAAAGTTTCGTCCGCGGCAGACGCGGCCATGACGCCCCCGATTCCGCCTGCACGGGAGTGCACCACCCGGGCCTCACCGCCGTCGGCCGGCAGGAGCCACAACGCGCTCACGGGATCCGCTTCGGGGCTGTCAGGATCGGGCCGTGCTGAGGTGAAGTAGAGGTCACCGTTGGCAGCAAACACCGCGCCGGTTTCTCCCTTGGCGCTGCGGGTGATGCGGCGGGCGTGCTTCTTTCCGGCAGGATCAAGCTCCCAAAGGGCCGTGACGTATTCAGTGCCCTTGGCGTTGAGCGTGGAAACCGTAGTGACCAGGCGGCTTCCGTCCGTGCTGAGAGCCAGGCCGCCGACCCGGGGGATGGCCAGGTAGTGGTCCAGATCGTGGAAAGGAGTTTCGGGTTGCGTACTCGGGGTCTCGGAGGCATTCGAATCCATGCTCTGATTCAACACGCAATGTGCCCCAGATCACAAAAGGTTCACTAAGAGTGAAACAGTTACTTCAGATAGTCACCCAACTGGCTCGCAGTTGTTGACCCTTCTATGGTTGTCAAGCGCTGCAAGAGGC